>DATJJW010000277.1:0-3322 GCA_035491935.1 Allostellaceae bacterium
CGGGCCACCTGACGTCCACTCCGCTAGGATTTCTGGGCTATTATTTCGAATCGCTGTGATCAACGCCATGGTCTGGCGGTTTTCAGCGGCATCCTCTTTCAGCGACAGACGATATAGGCAAGCCACAATTTGCTCGTGGAGGCGACCTTCCGAGTTACACGCCAAACACGAGGGAAAGGAGAAATCCTGCGGCCAGTTGCGGTTCTGAAAAAATGTCCGCGGCGGACAATGATCCTCTGTTTCTGCTGGCCTGCCGCAATAGCAGCATATGGGAAGTTTCGTAAGGAAATAATGGCTCCTTCTGGCTTTATCACCCAAAACGTAGCCCCCAATAGAAACGAACGTGTCGCGATAAGAATCTTATATCGTCTTGTCCCGCTAGACGAAGGCGTGGCAGCGGATGAGGTGGCCGGGACTGACCTCGACGTCCTCCGGCACCTTCTCGTCGCAGATCGCACCCAGCTTCGCCGGGCAATCCGCACGGAAGATGCAGCCCCGCCCCCCCGTGCTCCTGTCCGCCTGCACATCTGCCCCGGCCGTGACCGGCTGTGCGTCGAAGAGCTGATCGGTATAGGGATGGCGCGGTCCGGCCAGGACGTCGCCCTTTGAACCGATCTCGACCAATTGTCCGCGATAGAGCACGGCGATGCGGTCGGCGACATGGCGGATCACGGCCAGGTCATGCGAGACGAAGAGATAGGCCACGCCATTCTGCCGCTGCAGCTCGCCCAGCAGGTTGAGGATCGATGCCTGCACCGATACGTCCAGCGATGAGGTCGGCTCGTCGCAGAGAACGAGGCGCGGCTTGCCGGCAAAGGCGCGCGCCACGGCCACGCGCTGCTTCAGCCCGCCGGAAAGCTGCCGGGGCTTCGCATCGAGATAGGCTTCGGGCAGGCGCACGGCATGGGCAAGCTCGGTCGTCCGGTGTTGCCGCGCTGCGCCGGCTAGCCCTGCCAGCCGGGTCAGCGCCCGGCCGATGATACGCCCGACCGAATGGGCGCGATTGAGCGCGGAATCCGGGTTCTGGAACACCATCTGCACCGCCTGCACGGCAGCGGCCGATCGACGGCGGATGGCCCCTAGCGACGAGGCGTCGAGCGTCAGCCTGCCGTCGGCATCGGGCTCGACCAGTCCGGCCAGCATGCGGGCCAGCGTCGTCTTACCGCTGCCGGACTCGCCGATCAGCCCCAGCGTCTCGCCCTGGCGCAGTGCCAGGCTGACGCCGTCCACGGCCTTATGCGTGCTGAAGGTCTTGGACAGATTCTCGGCACACAGGAAGGGCTCGACTGCTGCCCCCTCTTCCCTGCGCCGCGGCACGGGTTTGCGCGCGGCCGGCAGCGTTTCCGCCCGGTCATGATAATGGCAGCGGCTCATCCGCCCGTCGAAGGCATGGGCCGGCGGCGCCACCTCGATGCAATGCCGGGTCGCCAGGCCGCAACGATCGGCGAAGATGCAGCCCGTTACGACATCGCCCGGCCGCGGCGGGAAGCCCGGGATGGTGTCGAGCATGCCACCTGTCTTGCCCCCATCATCCTGGCTTCCATCATCCTGGGGCAGGCAGCGCAGCAGCCCCACCGTGTAGGGATGACGCGGCGCCTCCAGCACTTGGCTGACCGGACCTTCCTCGACCAATTCCCCGGCATAGAGCACGCCGATGCGATCGCACATGCGCCGGATGATCGCGAGATTGTGCGAGATGAACAGCAAGGCGACACCGGATTCCCGGCGCAACGCCGCCAGCAGCTCCAGGATCTCGGCCTCCACCTTGGCATCGAGACCGGTCGTCGGCTCGTCCAGGATGAGCAGCCGGGGATCGGAGGCCAGCGCCATGCCGATGACGACGCGCTGGAGCATGCCGCCGGAAAGCTGGTGCGGATAGGCGCGCATCACCCGCTCCGGATCGGCGATCCTGACCCGGCGCAGCATGTCGAGCGCACGGGCCTGCGTGTCGCCTCGGCCGGCAACCGCGAAAGCCTCCGCCAGCTGCACGCCGATGCGCAGCGACGGGTTCAGCGCCTTGGCCGGATCCTGGTAGACCATGGACAGGTCATGGGCACGCATCTGGCGTAGCGCCGCGGGGGTCATCGCCATGACATCGGCGTCATCGACCATGATCCGGCCTCCCCGGACCCGGCCATTCTCCGGCAGGTAGCGGACCGCTGCGAAAGCGAGTGTCGACTTACCGCAACCGGACTCGCCGACCAGTCCATAGGCTTCGCCGGCCGCGATGTGCAGATCGACGCCGCGCAGCACCTGCCGGTCCTGGCCGCCGACGCGATAGACGACATCGAGCGCCTCGATGCGGAGCGCATCCGCCGTGCCGGCGGCGATGACGGGGACCGCGCTCATTCGGCCAAGCCCCGATGCAGCCCGTCGGCCACCAGATGCACGCCAACGACCAGCGAGGCCGTAGCAAGCGCATCGAACAGCACCGTCCACCAATAGCCGCCGCCGATCAGGCTGTAATTCTCGGAGATGGCGAGGCCCCAATCGGCCGAAGGCGGCTGGATGCCGAAGCCCAGGAAGCTGAGCGAGGCCACGGTGAAGATGGCATAGCCCAGCCGCACCGTCGCCTCGACCAGGATGGGCGCGAGGATATTCGGCAGGATCTCGACGAACATGACGTAGAGCGCGCCCTCGCCACGCAACGCCGCCGCGGCGACATATTCCAGCGACATCTCCGTCAGCACCGCGGTCCTGACCGTGCGCGCGATGATCGGCGCGAAAGCGAGACCTACCACGACGATGATCGTCGCATCCGACCTGCCCAGCACGACCAGCACCAGCAGCGCCAGGATCACCACCGGCACCGCGAGGAAGGTGTCGATCACGCGGCTCAGCACGTCGTCGAGCAGCCCGCCGAAATACCCCGTCAGCAACCCGATCAGCGTGCCCAGGGTGACGCCGAGCAAGGTCGCCAGCGGCGCTACGGCGAGAATGCTGCCGGCGCCGACGACGACGCGGGCGAAGACGTCGCGGCCGAGCTGGTCGGTGCCGAACCAATGCGCGGCCGAGGGCGGCGCCAACGAACTCATCAGATCGTCGGCATAGGGATCGACCGGCACCAGATGCCGGCCGAAGAGCGCGCAGGCCACCCAGAAGACCACAATGACGGCGCCGAGCATGAAGCTGCCGGAACGGGCCAGGCCCAGATAGGGCGAGCGCAGCGGCGCCGGGCTTGCCGGCGCCTCATCGGCCGCCTTGCGCTGAAGCGCCGTGGTGGCGATCTCGGTCATGCGCCCGCTCTCGCGCCTGCCCGCCGACGCGGATCGAGCAGCGTCACGACCAGGTCGGCCATCAGGGTCGCCAGGATATAGATCAC
>DATJJW010000278.1:0-5298 GCA_035491935.1 Allostellaceae bacterium
AATCCTGGCCGGCCTTGACGTCGACCAGGCTGGCCACGAAGCGCACGTTGGGCGGCTTGCAGGCATTGGTGACGCCGATGCCGCCGACGACGACCATGCCGAGCAGCAAGGTCAGCGGTAGTACGAAGCTGTGCACGGCCGGCAGTTGCATGGTCGCGAAGGTGAAGATCGCCGGCGAGCCCGAACCGAAGATCGTGCCGCCCATGACGACGAGCGCGGCATCCAGCAGCTTGAACAGCGTGGCGCCGCCGCTCGACATCAGCTGACCGAGGAAGTCGATCTGCTTGGTGAAGACGAGCAGGAACATGATGCCGACGCCGAAGACGAAGGTCAGCATCGGCGATATGCCGCGCCGCAGGCCGGCAGCGATGTCGGCGGCCATGTTCGATGGCTCGGTGCGGAAGAGATAGGCGCTGAGGGCGCCGACGAAGACCGGCATCGCCGGCGTGGCGAACAGGTTGACCTTGACGGGCTTGAAGCCCCAGGCGGCGATGGTGACCTCCAGATGCGCGAGGATCGCCTTGCCGGGCGGGCTCAACATGAAGGCGGCATAGAGGAAGCCGGCCATCAGCGGTCCCCAGCCGCGCAGGATCAACGGCCAGCCGACCGGCGGAGATGCCGGTGTCGCGGCCGCCGACAGGCTGTGGGCTGGCAGATAGGAGGGCGCCATCGCCTCCTTCGTCAGTTGATGCCGGCGTATCGCGCCATAGCCGTAAAGGCAGAGGATGTTGAGCACGGCGCCGACGATAAGGGTGAGCGCATAGAAGTTGGGCCAGATCTGGGTGAAGGCGACGATCGATGCGACATAGGGCAGTGTCGTCATCCAGAAGAAGATCTGGGCATCGCGGGACAGGAAAGGCCGCCGCAGGATGCGGAACGTCGCGTAGGTACAGAGGAATATTTCCGGAATGGCGAATTGCCCGACGGCGACGGCGATGCTCGGCACCGGTATATGCGTGGCCAGATTGGCGATGGTGGCGCCGATCATCAGGCTGGCGAAGGGCATGATCCAGGTGACGAAGACGAGGGCGGCACCGCTGGCTTCGACCGGCTCATAGCCCAGCTCGACCAGTCCCGGCACGATGACCGGATAGGCGGCACGGGCCTCGAAATTGGCGAAGACGCCGGCGACCGGTGCCAGAAGCGCAAAGGCGTGGCCCGTCGTCTCCTGGCGCGGCAGCAAACCCGAGATCGAATCCAGCATCACGCGCATCAGGCCGGTGCGGCGATAGCAGTAGCCGAAGATTTGCGCCGTCAGCGTGACGAGCAGGGTCGGCCAGACGGCGACGTTGCCCCAGAGCGCCGCTTCGGCGCTCCTGATCGGCGAGGCGTGATAATAGGCCACCGCAATGACGAATTCGATCGCGCAGGCGATGAGCACCGTCTTGAGCGATCCCCAATGGAACAACAGAAAACCGGCGAAGAGTACGACGAATGGCACGAAGGCCAGGACCAGTTTGATGATCGTCTCGGTATCCATTTCCAGCGTGAACCCTCCGCCAAAACTCGCATGAGGGACGCTGTATAGCCGACTCCAGGCAGGAATAAGCTCTTGATTTTACTTAAATTCCCATTTTGGTATCGCGCTACCGAACACCCCGAACGAGGCTTGGGTCGCATGAGGTTCCGGCGGGCACCATGGCGGGCACGTCCCGCCATTTAGTGATGGTGGTAGTGCCCGAAGTGGTGGTGATGGTGGAACCCGTCGCCGCCGCCGATGAAGACCGAGCCGCCCCAGAACGGATCATACCAAGGATCGTAGTAGGAATATTGGTAGATGATCGGCGCGACCTGGATCTGGTTGCCGTCCACCGTCATACATTGGGCATAAGCAGTATCGTATTGATGCTGCAGTACGTCGCTCGATGCATGCTTGAGATCGCTTGGCATCTTGCCGGCGGCGTATTGCCGGCAGGCGGCGTCCTCTTTCTGGAATGCCGATAGCGCTTTGCCGGCCGGGGGCGTCGCGATGATCTGCTGGGGCTCCGTGGGCAGTACGGCTGCGCAGGCGCCAAGTCCCAGCATCGCGAGCAGGAGCAGGGCGAGGGGGCGCAGGCGGTAAAAGGACCCATAGGTCCAAGACGAGATCGACCGGGTCATGCCGTCTATCTGTCTAGTTGCGACTCATTTTCAAGTGGCGGCCTGGCAAATCATGGCCCGGATGTCCTCCGGTGTTTTGCCATCGGCGCGCAGGCTCCGCAGATCCGTGACGCCGTCGCGTTTGGCCAGCCGCTTGCCGTCCGGTCCCATCAGCAGCGGATGATGGCGCCAGACCGGCACCGGCAGGTCCATAAGCGCCTGGAGCAGGCGATGGATATGTGTCGCTTCGAACAAATCCTGCCCGCGCGTCACGATCTCCACCCCTTGCCGTGCGTCGTCCAGCGTCACCGCCAGATGGTAGCTGGCCGGGAAATCCTTGCGTGCCAGCACGACGTCGCCCAGGGACAAGGGATCGCCGGCGATGGTGCCGCGATCGAGATCGGTCCAGGACAAGGCGCCCGTCTGCCTGAGCGCCTTGGCGACGTCCAGGCGGAGTGCGAAGGCTTCACCTGCCGCGATGCGCCGGGCGCGCTCGGCCTCGGCCAGGTGGCGGCAGGTGCCGGGATATATCGGGCTTGCGCCGTGCGGGGCCGATGCGGACGCCGAGACCTGGGCGGCCAACTGGCTGCGCGTGCAGAAGCAGGGATAGAGCAGCGCCATGGCGTCCAGGCGATCCAGCGCCGCCCGGTATTCGTCGAAATGCACCGATTGCCGGCGGACCGGTACCGGCCAGGAGAGCCCCAGCCAATGCAGATCCTCGGCGATCGCCGCCGCAAATTCCGGGCGGCAGCGGGTGAGATCGATATCCTCGATCCTGAGCAGCATGGTCCCGGTCGGGCCGGCATTCTCGACGGCGAAGAGTGCGCTGTAGGCGTGGCCCAGATGCAAGTATCCGGTGGGGCTGGGGGCGAATCGCGTTACCGCCATGACGGGACCAATCGATGCTGGAGCGAGGAAAGATATACCGCGATGCAGCACATTTCCCGCAATGTCATGATCCGTAAGCCTTTAAGTAACTTATCCTGACCATCTTGCTTATAGTTGGCCGCGGAAGCCGAATCAGTTACGCAAGATTCGGTATCAGTATATCGCCGAGTATATCTATATCGGGACTGTCATATAAAAATTTTATTAGAAAAAAAGAGAGAATTAATTAGTTAAACAAAGATTAATTTTCCTGAGGTGCCCGTGGAAATTGCGATGTAACAAAAAATCTCCTGTCAAGGGAATTTTTTGCTGGAAAAATGCTACCGTGTTCTGCATGGTGCGAATGGATAACTAGACGGGCTGCTCTTGGGGGAGCAAGGCTCGGTGGGGTTCACCGAACTAGGGTCGGGGGAATATGAGAAAAACTTTTCTGGCCGTGATGGCGGCAACGTGCTTGGTGACTTTTCACCCGACGCCGTCCCAGGCCATGAATTGTGTAGCCTATGTGCGTAGCGTGACGGGTTTCGACCTTTCGGGCAATGCGTATCAGTGGTGGAATTCCGCCGCTGGCGTCTACGAGCGTGGCCATCGTCCCGAACCTGGTTCTGTCATGGTCTTCGCCCGCACACGCGGCATGCGCGACGGTCATGTCGCCGTCGTCCGTTCCGTCCGCGGCTCGCGTGAGATTCTCATCGACCAGGCCAATTGGGTGCAGGGGCCGCATGGCGGCGCCATCACCAAGGCTGTTTCCGTCATCGACGTGTCGCCCGACAATGATTGGACCCAGGTGCGGGTGGAGTGGCTGCGTTCCGGTTCCTACGGCCGGGTCAACCCGGTCGACGGCTTCATCTATGCCGATGGCGATTCCCGCGGCGCCGTAATCAGCGCGCGCTATCTGGAAAGCAAGTCCAAGACAGCCGTCAGCAACGAAGAATGCCTCACGCCGCCGCCGGTGACGTCCCATGCACGTGGCAAGGCCCATCATGTGGTCGTCAAGCACCACGCCAAGGCGCATATCACCACCGCCGCCTTCCATGTCGGTGCCGACAAGCATCATACGGCTAAGGTCACTGAGGCGGTCGAGAAGACGGCCAGCCATCGCAACATGGTCAAGCTGCGCCACACCGTGCTGGTCTATCACAATAAGACCGCGAACAAGGTGATGGCCGAGAAGGGGCATCCGAACCATCTGGTCCATGTCGCGGCCAAGACCGTGATCGACGACCCGCATCATGCGGCCAAGGCTCCGGTGGCGAAGGTTGCCGCCAAGGTCGAGACCGCCAGGAAACCGGTCGCCAAGGTGCAGGTCGCCAAGGCGCCGGCCGCCAGGAAGATCGTCGCAAAGAAGGCCGCCAAGACCCAGCTGGCGTCGAAGGCCGTGCATAAGGCTGCACATGCCACCCCGGCCAAAGCTTCGGCGCCGGCCCATAAGCATGTAGAGCAGACCGCCAAGGCGGACTGAGCTCAGCATCGCTTGCAAGAAAAAGCCGCCTGCGGGGTTCCCCGAGGCGGCTTTTTCTTTGTCCGCCCTTGGGGTGCGGGCTCGGTTACCGAGCCGGGGCCGGCTCGGATTCGGGCCCGGGGAACAACGTGCTGGTCTTGCCCGTCAGATGGTAGCCGGCGAGGCCGAGCCATTCGCGCCAGGCCGCATCCAATTCCGCCAGGTTACTCGAGGTCATCAGCAAATTGGCGACAGCGCCCAGCCGGCTCGTCGTGTAATCGGTAGGATAGGCGATCATCGGCCATCCGATCTCACGGGTGATGCCCATGCTGCGCGGCATGTGCAGGGCGGAGGTCACCAGCAGCCAGTTCTGGCCGGGCTGCGGATCGGCGAGCCGTTTGGTGAAGACGAAATTCTCCCAGGTATTGCGCGATTTGTCCTCGAAATGGACGCGGCTCATATCCGCATTCATCTCGACCAGCAGTACCCGCGCGATCTCGGCTTCTGTCGGATGGGTTACGATGACGGATGCGCCGCCGCCGCTGAAATAAAGCTGCGCCTCCGGGTGGGTGCGCAGCAGGGCCGTGGCAGTCAGGAGCTGCAGGACGCCGGCATGCATCGCGGCCACACCATGGGTGCGGCTGGCGTCGCGATCCTCGCCGCCGCCGAGCACGAGGATGCCGTCGATGTGTTCCGGCAGTGTCTTGGGGATGGGGAAGCGGTCTTCCAGCGGCAGGGCCAGCCAATTGCCGACGGGTAGTGCGCAGATCGCCACGCCCAGCAGCAGCATGAGCCCGATCAGGCGCTGTCCGGCCTTGTACCAGCGCGTATGAGTCAGAAACAGGCCGATTGCCGTCAGCAGCAGGCCGAAGGTGATGGGCTGCAGGAAG
>DATJJW010000279.1:0-2996 GCA_035491935.1 Allostellaceae bacterium
TTCTACGCGGCGACGACGAGGCGCGTGCCTTCTACGATGCGATGATGCGGCGGCATTCGGCCGCGGGGTCACCGGTGGCGCCCGGTAACCTTGCCTTCTGGCGCGCGGCCCTCACCGGCTGAGTGCCGGCCGATGAACCGAAGGAGCCACGCCTATGCCCGTGCTGACGCGTCAATACAAGGGCGTGACCATGACCGCCATGGAAGTCGAGGGCGGCTGGGTCGTTTCGGTCGACACCGATCCGATCTATGAGACCATGCGCTTCGAAGACATGGACGATGCCTTCGAGGAGGCACGTCAATGGCTGGAGAATGGTGGCGGCCGCACCTGAAGCCTATTTCAGGCGCATATTCGCCGGCATCAGGGCGACGTCGCCCAACTCGTCATGGGCGTGCAGGAAGCTCGAACCGTCGAAGCCGTAGACGTCACGCAGCAGCGTCATCAGCAGGCGCGCCATCTGCACGTCGGAGAACTGCCTATAGGGGAAGCGGCGCGTGTGGTTCGGCGCGCCTTCGGCATCGCTGAAGCCCGCCATATGCAATAGCCCGACATGTTGCGGTGCCGATTTGCCCGCGGCGGCGGTGGCCTCGCAGGCGAAGGCGCGGTCGGCCGGATCCGGGCGGCATTGGATATGGCCATCGGCGCCGTCGAGGGTGATCCAGATACGGGCGGTCCGGGCTCGGCGCAACCGCGCCATCTCCTTGGCGACGGTGGGCCCGTAGGCCGTCACGACATCCTTGGGCACTTTGTTCGGCGTCGGCATCCGCGTCGGCCGCGCATCGGCGCCGGCGGCGTCGGTCGGCTCTGCCGTCAACGCGTCCATGGCCGAGCAGGCGGCGGTCGAGACACCGGCCATGGCGGGATCGGTGTTGATGGCGCCGGCCTGGTCCTGGCCGAAATTGCGGCGCGGCGGGCAGGCTTGCGTCGTCAGGCGGCGGGCATCGACCTCGGCCGCCGCGATGTCGGCACCATAGCCCTGGCTCAGCGCCTGGACGATGGCGGCGGCCAGCTGGTCCGGATCGGTCGTCGGTGCCACCTCCAGCACGTAATTGCCGAAGGCCGGATCGGGCTTGAAGCCCAACGCTGCCAATTGGGTGACGCGTGCCGGCGTCAGCACCGAAGCCAGCGAGGGCTGCATCGTCGTGCCGGCGGCTTCGCAGCGCCAATTCGGCAGCAGGCTCGATTGCCGGCACTGCACGAATTCATTGCCGTCCGCGACGGTGACCAGCCCGTCCTGGCCCGGCTGCGGCGTCATCAGCGTATTGCCGACGGCGCCGGCGACCTTGCGCTGCAGGAGATGGGAGGGGTCGTTCTGAACGGCGCAACCGGCCAGAACGGCGAGGCAGAAGAAAATGGCGAGGCGCTTCATGGCGGCGGACATTAGGCGGGATGGCCGTCCCGGTTCAAGCCACGGATCTATTCCGTGGCCAAGATGCGTCCTTTTGCGTGTTGCGCATCGACGGCCCGCAGCAGCGTCGCGCCATCATAGCCATAGACATCGCGCAGCACGCTCAGGAGCAGCACGGCGACCTTTACGTCTCCGAAGCTCTTGTAGGGATAATGGGCGACGTAATTCTGGTGGCGACCCGGATCTTCGTAACCGGCCTTGTGCAGGACGTCCTTCCGCTCGGGCGTCAGCCATGGCTTCAGTTCCGGCACGGATTCGGCCGAGGCCGCCTCGCAATAGAATTGATCGTCGTCCGGCGCGCATTGCACATAGCCGTGGGCGGTATCCAGGATGAACCAGGGGTCGTCCTTCGTATCCGCTGTGCGGATGCGGGCCAACTCGCGGGCCACGGCCGGCGTATAGGCCGTGACAATGTCGAAATGGCGCTGGTTCGCCGGGGTGGGGATGGGCGGACCAGGACTCGCCTCAGACCCGGCTCCCATGTCCTGGGGGGGCTGGCGGGCCTCGGCCAAGTTGCAGAATGGGCCAGAAACACTCTTCATGCTCGGCCAGATATTGATCGCGCCGGCATCGGACTGCGTCCAGCCGGTCCGAATGGGGCAGGTCTGGGTGGGCAGATAGCGGGCATCCACCTTGACCTTGCCTGGATCGGCACCATAGCCGTCGATCAGTGCGCGGATGAGAATATCCGCGAGCGCTTCCGGATCAGTGTCGGTCGGCATGTTCATGGCGAAATTGCCGAAGGTCTCGTCGATCTGGAGGCCCAGTTCGCTCAAGGCGTCCTGCCGCTTTCGAGATAAGATCAGGCGGAGCGAGGGCTGCATGGCGATGCCGGCGGTCTCGCAGCGCCACGCCGTCAGCAGGGGTGACTGCCGGCATTGGGCGTAGATGTTGGCTTCGCTTGCGGTGACGATACCATCCCGGTCGGGCTTGGGCTGCGCCAAGGTGCCGGCGATCGCCTGGCTCAGCTTCTGCCGCAGAGCTTCCGTATCCTTGGCGTCGTCGGCCATGGCCGGAGCGGTCAACCGAGAGAATGTCAGCAGGGCCAGGAGGAGCAGAAGCAGGCGCAAGGTGCGGGACTTTCGCGGGCAATGTGATGACCAACCCTAAGCTGGCCCGGTTGCAAGTTCAAGTTGCGCCAATGGCGGAATTCGGTTGGAATGCCGCACCTGATACCCTGCTTGCGGCGAGCGTACCTTTACGATGCCTTACACGCGCCTTTCTCTTATCGCGATCTGCCTGACTTTGCTCCTCGGTGCCTGCGAGGCGTGGGGGCCGGACCGGAACCTGAGATATGCTGCCGACGTCGCGGAGGCCAGGCAGGCCATCGCCGATGGCGCCCAGGTCAATGGGACGGATCCCGTCGGGCAGACACCGCTCATCATCCAGGCGCGCCAAGGGCATCTGGCGGTGGTGAAGTTCCTGATCGATCACGGCGCCAAGCTCGACATGGTCGACGGCACGGGGGGTAGTGCCCTGTCCGAGGCCTACCGGGCGGGCAACAAGGCGGTCGTCGATCTCCTGCTCGATAGCGGCGCCTATCCGACGATAATGGTCAATGATCAGGAAGCGCCTCTGAGCACGCCGA
>DATJJW010000280.1:0-18798 GCA_035491935.1 Allostellaceae bacterium
GAGATCGATCTCGGAGAACATTGTCGGCATCAGGTCGCGTTTTTCGACGCCGACGCCGTGCTCACCTGTGAGCACGCCGCCGACCTCGACGCAGAGCCGCAGGATGTCGGCGCCGAAGGCCTCGGCCCGCTCCAGCTCGCCCGGCTTGTTGGCGTCATAGAGGATCAACGGATGCAGATTGCCATCGCCGGCATGGAAGACATTAGCGACGCGAAGCCCGTGCTGGGCCTCCATCTGCTTCATGCGCTGCAGCACCTGAGGCAGGGATTTGCGCGGGATGGTGCCGTCCATGCAGTAATAATCCGGCGAGATGCGCCCGACCGCCGGGAAAGCCGCCTTGCGACCCGCCCAGATCGCCAGCCGCTCCTCTTCCGAATTCGAGATGCGTCTCGTCACCGCGCCGTGACGGTCGGCCAGCGCGCCCACCCGCTCGATCAGATGGTCGATCTCGGCCATGCAGCCATCCAGCTCGACGATCAACAGCGCGCCGACATCGAGCGGATAACCCACCTTGACGAAGGCCTCGGCCGCCTCGATCGCCAGCTTGTCCATCATCTCCATGCCGCCCGGGATGATGCCGGCGGCGATGATCGAGGCGACGCAATCGCCCGCCTGCTCCGATGTCGGAAAGCCCAGCATCATCGCGCGGGCGGCCGTGGGCTTGGGCAACAACCGCACCGTCACCTCGGTGACGACGCCCAGCAGCCCTTCCGACCCGACCATCACGCCCAGGAGATCGTAGAAGCCGCTGTCGAAATGCTTGCCGCCCAGCCGCAACACCTCGCCCTCCATCGTCACCATCTCGATGCCGATGACATTGTTGGTGGTCAGGCCGTATTTCAGGCAATGCACGCCACCGGAATTCTCCGCGACATTGCCGCCGATGGTACAGGCGATCTGGCTGGAGGGATCGGGCGCGTAGTAGAGGCCCAGATGCGCCACCGCCTGGGATATCGCCAGGTTGGTAACACCCGGCTGCACCACGGCGCAGCGGTTGGGCAGATCGATCTCCAGCACCTTCTTGAACTTGCCGAGGCCCAGCAGCACCGCATCGCCCAGGGGCAAGGCCCCGCCCGACAGCGACGTACCGGCGCCCCGCGGCACCACACGGATATTGTTGGCTTGGCAGTATTTCAGGACAGCGGAGACTTCGGCCGTATTCTCCGGCAGGACCACGACCATCGGCATCTGGCGGTAGGCCGTCAGCCCGTCGCTCTCGTAGCTGCGGCGCTGCGCCTCGCTGTCGAGCACATTGGTCGGGTTGGTCAATCGGCGCAGCGCGCCCACGATCTCGGCGCGCCGCCCCAGCACCGCCTGATCCTGTTCCGGCATCTTCAGCATGCGAGCGCCTTCCCGTCCCGATCCCGATTCGCTTAGGGATCCTTATCATCCGTAGTTCATACCGGATCCGGGCGCCGTCAAGAGGAAACGGAATATCCGATACGATCGGGAACCTGCCTGACGATCATTATAATCAGCGCGGTCGCCAATCCATGCCGATCTGGTCCATGTCACCATCACGCCGCTGCCGCTGATCCTGTCGAGCCGGCGGATGGTCAAGCTGTTCGACCTCAGCCGGCGCGGCTAGCCCAAAACGCCTGATCGGCGCCGATCGCCGCCAAAATTGGCACAGCGCTAACCGCTCATTTACCTGGCCCGCGGCTAGAATTCGGGCAGTGGATAATCGGCGGGTTCGGGTACACCCCGATTTGGGATGCCAGAACCCTTGCCATACCGGAAGCGTTGTCCAAATATGATTATAGGCGTGCGTGATCGCGCCGGAGGGACGATCGATGGTGAAGAATAAATTCCGTAAGTTGATCCGCAGGGTCCGGGCGAAGGCTGAAGAAGGCCTGGAGCGGTTGGTCGAGGGTTTACGCCCGCAGCCGACCCTCGTGCCGATCCCGATACGGGTCAAGGACCGCCGCCGCTAGGACGGCGCGGAACCTTAGGATTTGAGGTAAGCGGAGCCGCCCGCGACGGACGGCTCCGGGATTGAAACGACTAGCGCCGGCCCGCTGATTTGCTGCGGTCGGCCATGAAACCCACCCGTGCGATGTTCTGGCCGCCATCCGGTCGCCCTTGGCTCGCCGGACCTTGGCTGATGGGCCCCTGCTTGACAGGCGCTTGAACGGCCACAGCCTGGCGCACCGGCGCCGATTTCCCCGAACCCGCCTCATGCGAGGCCTGTTGATGACGGCCGCCCTGATGGGCATGGGCATGGGCCGATTGCGCGCGCTGCGGACGCGCGGCGTCGCGCTCGCCACCATGGTGATGCGGCTTGCCCGCGGATTGCTGCGGCCGTTGGCCCTGAGACTGCTGCTCTTGACGCTGCTGGTCCTGGCGCTGCTGCCCTTGACGCTGCTGGCCCTGGCGCTGCTGGCCCTGGCGCTGTTGGCCTTGGCGCTGCTGGCCCTGGCGTTGCTGCCCTTGGCGCTGCTGCCCTCTGCCGCGCTGGCGGGCACGCTCCGCCTTTTCGGCCTGGAACTCGGCTTCGGCCTGGATATCCTCCGGGTTGGTCGAGCGGTGATCGGTCGAAGGCAGGCTCTGCCGCGTCACCTTCTCGATCGCCCGCAGCAGATCACGCTCCTCATTGTCGCAGAGCGAGATCGCCTGGCCCTCGGCACCGGCACGCGCCGTACGGCCGATGCGGTGGACGTAGGCCTCCGGCACTTCCGGCAACTCGTAATTGATGACGTGGGAAACCGCGTCGATGTCGATGCCGCGCGCCGCGATGTCGGTGGCGACCAGCACACGCACCTTGCCGTCCTTGAAAGCGGCCAGCGAACGTTCACGCTGGTTCTGGCTCTTGTTGCCGTGGATAGCCGCCGCCGTGATCTTGGCCTCCTCCAGATGCTGCGCCACCTTGTCGGCGCCGCGCTTGGTGCGAGTGAAGACGATGGTGCGGGTGAGGTCCTGATCGCGCAGCAGCTCGACCAGTACGTTCTTCTTGCGCAGCCCCTCGACAAAGATCACGCGCTGGCCGACCCGTTCCGCCGTGGTCGATGCCGGCACGACCGAGACCTCGACCGGATCGGTCAGGAGTTCGCCGGCAAGGCCGCGGATCTCCGGCGGCATGGTGGCGGAGAAGAACAGGTTCTGCCGCGCCTGAGGCAGTCGGCCGACGATCTTGCGGATCGATTTGACGAAGCCCAGGTCGAGCATCTGGTCGACCTCGTCCAGCACCAGCACCTCGGTGCGGTCGAGGCGGGCATGGCCCTCATCCATATGGTCGACCAGGCGGCCGGGCGTCGCCACCAGCACATCGAGGCCGCGGGCCAGGGCCTGGATCTGCGCGCCGTGGCTGACGCCGCCGAACACCACGGCGACCTTGAGGTTCAGATGTGCGCCATAGCGGCGGAAGCTGTCGGCGATCTGGCTGGCAAGCTCGCGGGTCGGGCTCAGCACCAGGACGCGGGCGCCCTTCTGCGGCGCCGGCTTCTTGTCATTGGCCAGGCGGTTGAGGATCGGCAGCGCGAAGGCCGCCGTCTTGCCGGTGCCGGTCTGGGCGATGCCCAGGAGGTCGCGGCCGGCGATCACGCCGGGGATAGCCTGCGCCTGGATCGGCGTGGGCGTGACATAGCCTTCATCGGCCAGCGCCTTCAGGATGGGCTGGGCCAGGTTGAAATCGGTAAATTGAGTCAAGAACGCTTCTTTCGAACGAAAAGCGCCGGCCCGCACGAATCCTTTGGCGGGGCCAAGCGCCAAAGACCTCCCCTCGCGTATCGAGGTTGTCTTCATGGGAAAAGCGGGCGCTCAACGGCGGGACAAGATCATTGCGACCTCGAATTCCCCACGCGGCCGGAGCGCCGACATCCACAGCGTGAACCGCAGATGGCGGCATAGGCCATTATAAGGCGGGCGAAGTCAATCGCCACCGGCTCAGGGCAGCCCTGCGTTGAGGCAGAATCCTTAACGAAGATACGGCTTCAGCCAACCCAGCCCGGCGCTGGTGCCGGCCTTGGGACGATATTCGGCACCGATCCAGCCCTCGTAACCCAGCCGCTCCAGCGTCTCGAAAACGAAAGGATAATGGAGCTCGCCCGTATCGGGCTCGGTGCGCGCCGGCACGCCGGCGATCTGGATATGGCCGATATCGGCGAAGTGCTTCTCCAGCCGCTTGGTCACATCGCCCTCGACGATTTGGCAATGGTAGCAGTCGAACAGCACCTTGAGGTTCGGCGCGCCGATCTGGCGGCAGGCGGTCGCGGCCGCTTCCTGCGTGTTGAGGAAATAGCCCGGCATGTCGCGGGTATTGATCGGCTCGATGACCAGCGTGATGCCGGCGGAACGGGCCGCTGCCGCCGCATGGGCCAGGTTCTCGAGATATGTCGCGACATGGCTCTGCCGCTCGGCGCCGGCAGGCACCAGCCCGGCCATGACATGGATCAGCTTGTTGCCGAGCACGCCCGCATAGTCCAGCGCCCGGTCGATCGCGCGGCGGAAATCATCCTTCCGGCCCGGCAGCGAGGCCAGCCCGCGCTCGCCCGCATTCCAATCGCCGATCGCCGCGTTGAACAGCACCTGTCTTGACCCGGCCACATCCAGCCGCGCCTTCAATTCAGCCGGCGTGTATTCATAGGGCGAGACATATTCGACCGCGGTGAAGCCGTCGCGCGCAGCCGCGGCGAAGCGCTCCAGGAAGTCGTGCTCCGGGTACATCAGGGTCAGGTTGGCAGCAAATTGCAGCATGTTTCTTCTTGGAAGCTGTTGCCGGAAGTCGTTCGGTGAGCCGGATCGGGAGTGATTTCCCGAGCACCGGCGCGGAGCGTATATCAGCAGGTAAGCACGGGCGCGCAGAAAATCGCCCCCCGGGCGGCTCCCAGCACGACGTCTCAGCGGCGTTTGAAGAGATGGGCTTGGGGCAAGGGCTTGAAATCCCCGACGTCCCGCGACGGTTTGCCGAACAGATAGCCCTGCACGTAATTGCACCCGCATTCGCGCACGAAATCCAGCATCTCCGGCGCGTCGATCATCTCGGCGATGGTCTCGATGCCCATGCGTCGACACAGCTCGGTCAAGGCGGAGAGGAAGGCCCGGCCCTTCTGCGCCTTCTGCGCATTCCGCACCGCCGAACCGTCGAGCTTCACGACGTCGACCTCGAGCACCGAGAGATACTGGAAGGACGCCGCACCCGCGCCGAAATCGTCGAGGCTGACCATGAAGTCGCGCTGACGCAGCTCCTGGATGAATTCATTGGCAGCCTTGAGGTCGGTCATGCGCGAGCTTTCGGTGATCTCGAACATCAGCCGTCCGCGCGCCCAGGGATTGGCCTCCAGCAGCGCCATCAGCGCGTCGACATAACGCGGCTCGCCGATCGAATAGCCGGAGACGTTGACCGCGACATTCGCCTCGTCATCAAGCGGCTGGTTGCATAGCCAGTCCAGCACCTTGGTGACCATGGCCAGGTCGAATTCATGGATGAGCCCGGTTTCCTCGGCGAACAGTATCGTGTTGAAGGGCGAGCCGGCCAGGTCGCGCTCGAAGCGGCACAGCGCCTCGTAATGATGAATCCTGCCGCTCATCACATCCACGATCGGATGCAGCACGACCTGGAACTCGGCCTTCTCGATCACCTGCTTGAGCTTGGCCAGCTCGCGCACCGCATCCTGGACCATATGTCCCATATTGGCGGCCATATCGCGGATATTGGCATCCTTGGCGCTGAAGCGATGGATGGCATGGATCAGCCCCTTGGCCAGATCCTCCTCGGTGACATCGGCCACGTCCATGACCGTGGTCGATGCCTCGACATGGAGCCCCTTGCCCGCCGGGTCGGCCGAACGGGCCAGCCTCTCGACCTGGCCGATCAGCTCGTCGACCCGGTAGCCCGCCGCATGCAGCACGGAGAAGCGGCCTTCCTCGACCCGCGCCGCCGAATCGCCGCCAATCGAATGAGCCTTCAAGAGATCGCTCACCGCCCGCAGCAGCGCCTCCCCATCCTCACTGCCCAGGCGCGTGCGCAACGCCTCCAGCTGGGGCATGGCAAGCAGCGTCACCGCCGCCTGTTCGCCGGCCGCCTGCAACGTCTTCATCCGGGTGGCGGCCAGTTCCGCGAAACTCGGCCCGTCGAACAGGCCGGTGGCTTCGTCGCGCGATTGGCCCAGCAATGGCGGCGTGCGGCTCGGGCTGCGGCGCAGGGCGAGATAGACGCTGCCTTCGACCGGATCGAAGCAATGCGCCGACACCGACATGCGGCACATATTGCGGTCGCCCATGATGCGGATGTCGTCTTCGAGGAAGCGCCCCGTCTTCATGATGCGTCGCAGATGCTGCATCAGCAGCGGCTGATCGCCTGGCGCGATGATTTGGCTGAAGCATTTGCCGACCAGCGCCTCGGCATCCACGCCGAAATAGGCGCGGCAGGCACCGGAGGCATAGGTGATCTTGAGGTCGCGATCGAGCTCGAACAGCAGCTCCGCCCAGCAGAAGGCGAGCGAGACATAGCGATCACGCTCCTGTCTCAGGCTGGCGAGGGACAAATCCTTCTCCCTCAGGAAGCCGGCCATCGCGGCTGGGCTGAAAAATGGGGGCTCATGGCAAGGTACTTGTTCTTCTTCCGGGAACGTTAGATGCCTTGGATAATATCAAGGCACGGCTCATTAACCGAGGCTTAATGCCCGCCTCTTTGGTGGCCGGAATCACTGCCCGCCCGCTTGGGATGCGCATGATCGATGTGTATGATCGCGCCCCATGACCAGGCTGCTCGATCCCGATGAACCCGCTCCCGTCATCCTGACGCAAGGCAGCGATCCCGATTGCCCCTTCCTGATCCTGTGCGATCACGCCGGGCGGCGCGTGCCCAGACGCCTCGGCGATCTCGGCCTCCGCCAGGCCGATCTCGTCCGGCACATCGCCTGGGACATCGGCGTCGCCGGCACCTGCGCGCATCTGGCCGCCGCGCTCGGCGCCACGACGATATCCCAGGTCTATTCGCGCCTGGTCATCGACTGCAACCGCACGCCCGGCCATGTCTCTTCAATCCCACGCGTCAGCGAGATGACCGAGATTCCGGGCAATTTGAACCTCGGCGACGCCGAAAGATGCCAGCGTGAGGCGGAAATATTGCTGCCCTACCACCAGGCGATCGAATCCGAGATCGACCGTCGCCAGGCCGTCGGCCAGGAGACGGTCGTGATCGCGCTGCACAGCTTCACGCCGGTCTATATGGGCATGGCCCGGCCATGGCATGCGGGCGTGCTGCACGACCGCAACCCCGGCTTCGCCCTGGCATTGGGCCAGGCACTGCGCCAAGCCACCGGCCAGATGATTGGCGACAACGAGCCCTATCGGCTGACCGATGCGTCGGACTTCACCGTGCCCCATCATGCCGAGGCGCGAAACCTGCCTTATGTCGAGCTGGAGATCCGCCAGGACCTGATCGACGAGGAAGCCGGCCAGCGCCGCTGGGCCGAGCTTCTGCGCCGCCTGCTGCCGGAGGTCCTGGCCGCCCATCTTCCTAAGGTACCGTGCTAAGCCCGAACTGCAAGCCCAGGAAAAACAACGAGGCGCAGCGCGATTTATCCTTGCGATACGGCCGCGCAAGTGTTCTCATCAACGGGTCCGAAACCATCGAAAGGAGGTGATCCTGTGTCTAACCATCGACAGGCGCGGCCGTCGGCTGCCATGACCGGGACCATCACCCTCGCGGAGATCGCGGGCGGCCGATAAACCGGTAGCGAAACCGACAGGCCGCAACGCCTGTTCCAAAGTGGGGAGGGAGGTGCCGACACGGCATCTCCCTTTCTTCATTCGCCTGTCTTCATTCCGGGCCTTCTTTTCGTTTCAGGCACGCCGTTGTTTGTGAAGAGATGAGCCAAAACACAAAAAGCCCCATCCGGTCGTCACCGGCGGGGCTTTTTTACGGGAATTCGTCGTACCGGTTGTCTAGCTGTTGAGCGAGTCCCGCACCGTATTCAGCATCAGGTCGATACGGTAAGGCTTGGGCACGATCGGCATATTGGCCGGCGGCCGACGAATCATGTAGCCGGTCGTGAACACAACCTTGAGATTGGGGTAAAGCTCCACCGCCCGCCCGGCCAGCTCCACGCCGTCCATGCCGGGCATGCGGATGTCGGTAAACAGCAAGCGCACATCCGGATGCTGGCGCAGGCTGTCCAGAGCCGCCTCGCCGCTACTTGCTTCCAATACTGAGAATCCGGTGTCCTCAAGCATCATGACTGCCAGATCCCGCACCTGCGGGTCGTCGTCGACGACCAATATGGTCGGACCGGCTTGAGATACTTCAAGACGATCTTCCAACATGGATTCGCCTTTCGAGTAGTTGTCGCCAAGTTTCCAATGCCCCTGAACTTGATTTTGTTCCGTAAAATCATAATCGGTATCAAGTTTGGCGTGCATAGCGGTCTTGCTCTGCCAACAATCCGCTCTCCAGGCAACCAATCCGGCGACCAAAATTTATTTCAATGACGCCGGACGCAAGAAGCCGGCCCCCGTCACGGTCTTCAGCCGAGTGTTACACGAAAGGAGAAACAGGAATGACCGCTACCGCCTTCGAGGGCACGATCCGCAGCATGGCCGGGAAGATGCAGGAAACCGTCGGCAACGCCACCGGCGACAGGATGACCTTGTTCCGCGGCAAGTTGAATCAAGCCGCCGGCCAGATGCAGGAGGCCTATGGCAATGCGTTGGGCGAGGCGCGCAGCTTCACCAGCGAGCGCCCGCTGACGGCCGTGTTGGCGGCTCTGGGTGTCGGCGTCCTGATCGGTGCGATCGCCGCCGGCCGCCGCTGATCGCCCGTTTCCCTACGCCTTTCACGACCGGCCCGGGCCCTGCCCGCGGCCGGTCGTATCGTATCCGAATGCATGTCTGGCCGACAAAAGCAGCACATAAGCCGATTCGTCCATCGGCTTTTGCTGCGGGCTGTGTTATCAATGAAGGCGCTAAGGAGTCATTGCGGCTTACTAACCGACGATTTTCCCCAGCAAAGCGTTGCCGGACGCAATCCGGCATGAACGGGACAGCAGCGATAGAAGCTATGACGGCATTGTACGACCTAACCGAAGCAAGCCGGCACCCGCCCCTTAACGACTGAAGATAATGAGCGAATACGATGAGTAGAGGTAACCAGTTCCGTGAGCCGAGGCGGCGCGGTTTCGAGGACGATTTTGCACCGTCCCACGGTCGCCGTGACGGCCCGCCTTCGCGGGGCTTTGGCGGCGGTGGCGCCGGCGGTGGCGGCGGTGGTCATACGCCGAGCACCCCGTCGGGACCGGCGGTCGAGGCGAAGGTGAAGTGGTTCAACCCGGAAAAGGGTTTCGGCTTCGTCGAGCTCTCGGAAGGCGGCAGTGACGCTTTCCTGCACATCAACGCGCTCCACGCCGCGGGCGCCGACACGGTGGCACCGGGCTCCACGCTCCGCGTCCATGTCGGCCAGGGCATGAAGGGCGCGCAGGTCACCAGCGTCGTCAGCATCGACGCCAGCACGGCGACGCCCGACCAGGGCGGCGGCGGCCATGGTGGTGGTGGCGGCTTCGGTAGCCCGCGTCCGCCGCGTAGCGGCAGCCGTGGTGGTGGCCATCAGGTCGACCCCTCGAACGCGGTCGACGCGGTCGGCATGGTGAAGTGGTTCAATTCGGAGAAGGGCTTCGGCTTCGTCGCCTGCAATGACGGGCTGAAGGACGTCTTCATCCATATTTCGGTGCTCAACGCCGCCGGCATCAGCCATCTGGCCGAGGGCCAGCAGGTCTCGATGCGCATCGTCGAGACGCCGAAGGGCCGCGAAGCCGTCTCGGTGTCCCTGAACGACTGAGACCGGCCTTAAAGCCACGAAGAAAGAAGCCGTCCGGGTCGCCCCCGGACGGCTTTTTTCTTGGCTTCAATCGAAAGTAAGGTCGCCCGCGACCAGGCCGCGGCTGTCCTCGCCCGCCGGCATCGGCGCCAGGAGCGCGTCGACCGCGGATTCGGGCAGATCCTCGAGCCGCGCGGGATCCCAGCGCGGCGCATTGTCCTTGTCGACCAAGATCGAGCGCACGCCCTCGGCGAAATCATGGCCCGTCACCATGCGCACGGCCATGCGGTAATCATCCACCAGCACCCTCTCGATGCTCTGGCCACGACCGGCATGCATCCGCCGCCAGGTCGCGCGCAGCGACAAGGGCGAGGCACGGCGGAGCACCGCCAGCGCATCGACCCGCCAATCCGTCTGGTCGCCGCCGGCCGACAGTACGGATTGCAGGGCCGCGATCACACCCTCCACCGTGTCAGGCGCGAAGGCCGCCTCGATGCCTTTCTGTCGCGTAGCCAGATAACCTGATGGCGCCCCACCGGCATTGGCGGCGATCGCCGCCTCGATGGTGGCGGGATCCAGGCTGGGCGCGTCGGTCAGACGGCCGATCAGATCGTCGAGCGCGGCATTCGGCATGTAATGGGTGGCGAGCCCGCTCCACAGCGCATCGCCCGGCCCCAGCCGCGTGCCGGTCATGGCGAGATAAAGGCCGACCCGGCCCGGGCAGCGGTTAAGATACCAGGTGGCGCCGACATCGGGGAACAGGCCCAGCACCGTTTCCGGCATCGCCATCACCGTCGTCTCCGTGACGATGCGGTAGCGGCCATGGATCGACAACCCCATGCCGCCGCCCATGACGATGCCGCCGACCAGCGCGATGAACGGCTTCTTATAGCGGTTGATGCGGTGATTGACCGTGTATTCCGAGCGGAAGAAGGCGCGGCCCAGCCGCTCGCGCGCCACCGGATCCTTGATCGTGCCGACGCTGCGCACGTCGCCGCCGGCGCAGAAGGCCCGGCCGCCCGCGCCCATGATCAGCACGGCGTCGATCGCGTCGTCCCGCTCCCATTCGGCAAGCAACTGGTCGAGCGTCTCGACCATGCCCAGGCTGAGCGCATTCAGTGCCTTCGGCCTGTTGAGGGTGATGACGCCTAAGCGGCCGTTCCGCTCGGCAATGATCTCGGGCTCCGTTGCCATTTCGCTCATATCCGCCCCGGCTTCGTGTCGTTGCCGGGGACTATAGCGTCAGATCCGGGGAGCGCCCGAGAATTCGCTCTGCCGAGTCAAATGTCGCGGCTTTCGAGACCCGGCGCGCAGCGGACCAACGTCCGTAAGCACCGGAAGCGCAGAAGGCAGCCTCAGGCGGCCGGCGGCGTAGCATTCTCCGACGCTCACGCCGGCAAGCCGAGCAATTCATCATAGATGCGACGATATCTGGCGGCCGAACCCCGCCAGGAGAAATCGCGGCACATGCCGGCACGCTGCAGCCGGTGCCAGAGATCGGGCCGGGCATAGAGCTTCAACGCCCGATCGACGGCATCAAGCAGGCCCACGGCATTGGCGGCCGCGAACTGGAAGCCGGTGGCGCTGCCATCGGCCAGCGCCGTCTCGTCGGCGTCGGTCACGGAATCGCGCAAGCCGCCGACCGCTCGCACGATCGGCACCGCACCGTAATGCATGGCATAGAGCGGGGTAAGGCCGCAGGGCTCGAAACGCGCGCCATGCAAGAGGATGTCGCCCCCGGCAAGCAGCTGATGCGCCCAAACTTCATTATAGCCGATACGCACCGCGACCCGGCCGGGTGCCCGGCCCGGCCAGCCGGCGAAGCCCAGCTCCAACGATCGCGCGCCCTTGCCGAGGATCGCCACCTGCAGCCGCTCGCGCTCCATCAGATCATGCATGACGTCGAGCAGCACATCCGCCATCTTCTGCGTCTCGATACGCGCGGCATAGACGAAGAGCGGCGCTTGCACATCCGGGACCAGGCCCCACTCGCGCTGCACCGCCAGCTTGCAGGCGGCGCGGCCGGCCAGCGTGTCCGCGGAATATCGCTGGGCGATATCGGGATCGGTCTCGGGGTTCCAGATAGTCCCGTCGATGCCGTTGAGGATGCCGTGAAGGTCTGCGCGACGATGGGCCAACACGCCTTCCATGCCCATGCCGAATTCCGGTGTGGTGATCTCCTCGGCATAGGATGGGCTGACCGTGGTCAGCTTGTCGGCCAGCGCGATCGCGCCCTTGAGGAAGGAGATCTGGCCGAAATACTCGCAGCCTTCGATCGAGAACGCCCCTACCGGCAGGTTGAGCGCCGGCAGCAGATCGGCCGGGTAGTTGCCCTGGAAGGCCAGGTTGTGCAGCGTCATGATGGTGCGCGGCCGGCGCCCCTGCTGGAAATGCAGCAATACTGGAACGAGGCCGGTGTGCCAGTCATTGCAATGCACGATATCGGCACGCCATCCGGGCATCACACGGCCCATGGCGAGTTCGGCCGCGGCATGGCAAAAGGCGGCGAAACGGATTGCGTTATCCGGCCATTCGATCCCGTTTTGGTCGACATAGAGGCCGCCGGCGCGGCGGAAGGATTGCGGCTGGTCGAGGATCACCACCCGCAGGTCGGTCTCCGGCATGGTGCCGATCAACAGACGGGCGCTGCCCCCGGGCAGCCCTTCCAGTTGGCACAGCTCACGCAGGTCCGATATCACCTCGAAAGCGCTGTCGTAGCCCGGCATCATCAGGATCAGGTCGATGTCGCCGTCGCGGCTCAATTCGCGCGGCAATGCGGCGCTGACATCCGCCAGGCCGCCGGTCTTGGCAATCGGATAGATTTCCGAGGAGACGAAAAGGGCACGTATCCGGTTCGACAGGCTTATCGGCATCCAGGAACAACTGCTGGAATCCGCGCTCGAGACCATGCTAGCCCCCACTGCTTGGTAGGGCAGCGACCGGAACGCGCGTGCCTACGCAGCCAGAACAGTCAACGCGTTTTTTGGTTGCGCCGCAACATGAGATTTTCCTGCGGCCGACTTAGGAGGCCGGCGGCCTGGCCGGGATGGGTGCCACGGGCTGGGCGGGCCTGGCGTGAGGCGGTGGCGCAACGGATGGCGGCACTGGCTTCGGCTTGGCCGCACCACCGGACAACACCGGCACGTCGAAGAGCGGAATACGACGGATCGGGCCGGGCGCGAACAGGCTGAGGGGATTGACTAGCGCGGTCGGATTGTCGATGTCGCCGCCGAGCGAGAAATTGATCGAGAACATGCCCTGGCCCTTGCCGCCGACCAGCGCCCTGCCGATAAGCGGGATTTTGCCGACGGCGCTGTTGAACATGTAGGCCGGCACCAGCGTGCCCTTGAGCGCCAGGGTCTTGGCGCCGAGATCGACGCGCCCTTCGGCATTGATGCCAAGGGCGTTGCCGCTGGCATGCATGTTGGACAACCCGACGACGCCATCCTCATAGACCAGGTCGCCGGTCAGGGTATCGAAGGGGATGCCGTGGCCGTTCAGCTGGCTGGAGATCGACGACAGGCTGGCCAGCGATAACAGCTTGGCCATGAGCGGCGCGCCCACCACCCGATAGTCGGCGGCCGTGACATGGCCGGTATAGCGGCGATGGTCGCCATTCATCGGCGCCACGCCATGCAACTCGCCCCGGCCGCCGCTGATCTGGTCCGAAATGCCGGCAACATGCAGGAAGGCGCCGAAATCGCCGGCGCTGATATCGATCACCCCGCCCGTCTCGGGCGGCGCGATGATGATGCGGATCGGGCCCTTGCCCGCCTGACCCGCTATGTCGGCGCGCATCAGATTGAGATGGGCGAAGGCCATGGACAGGCGCGCCTGATCCAATTCGCGCTTCGGCCCCAGCAGCAGCCGGCCGGCATCGATGGTCAGATCGACCGGCGCCGCCTTGCGCCGCTCCTCCGGCGCGATCTTGCCGTTGACGTTCTTGATATAGGGAGTGAGGTCGATGACCTGGCCCGAAAGCCGGATATGCCAGCCATTGGCATCCTGTCGGATCGAACCCTTGGCCCGGTTCGAATTCAGCACCAGCCGATCGGCGGCGAAACTCGAAACCTTGCCAGCGGTGTCGAAGACGACGCTGCCCTTGAGGTCGAGGCCAGGGCCCTTGCTCTCCAGGTTGCGCAGCTCGGCCAGACGGCCGCGGCGCAGCACGGCGGTAAAGCGGCTATAGGCCGACTGGCCCACGGGCTTATGCCAATCGACCAGATTGATGCCGATCGCGGCACGCGTGAAGTCGAGCGCGATATCGGCCGTGGCATTGTCCCGGTCGACGCCGCGCCAATGCATGTCGAGCCCGACCGGGCCGGTCAGGCTGCCGCCTTCGATATTGAGCTTCAACCGCTTGCGCATCGCATCGTCCAGCGTGGTGCGGACGGTGAAATCGGTAACATGCGGTTTCGGCCCCGACAGCGGCTGGACCAGCTTGAGCTGGGCCTGGGTGCCGTCAAGCTTGGCCGGTCCCTCCACCGACACCCGGTTGTTGTCGACGGCCAGGTCGAGATCGCCATCCGTGATATCGATATTGCTGACGGCGTTGCGCAGGCCGAAATCCAGCAGCTTGGCCCTCGCGGCATATTCGATCTGGTCGCGCGGCACGTCCTTGATCAGCGGGAAATGCAGATGGAGCTTGCCGTCATAAGTCCCGTCGACCTGGGCCGGCTTGAATGGCAATGGCAGATGCAGCTTCTCGGATGTCAGCATCCCCGCCCCGTCGCGCGCCGACCCGGTCAGGTCGAGATCGATGGTGATCCAGGACGGCTCGTCCGGGATGTCCATCTTGTCGATGTTGAACTGACCGCCGCGCAGCTTGAAGGTCGAGACCTTGCCGCCCGGATGCAGGGTGAAGATCGTGTCGTGCAGGCTAAAGACGACATCGGCACCCAGATCGGTGCCGACCGGCAGGCCGTGGAGATAGTCGAGCGTGACATTGCTGAGACTCATCGTGCCGCTCGTCGTCAGCTTGTCCGGCTTGCGGTCGGTCCCCGGATAGACACGCAGCTTCTGGCTGAAATCGATATGGTCGAGGGTGCCCTTGCTCATGTGCTCGGAAATCCAGCCATGGGTCTTGGGCATCAAATCGTCGGGCCATTTCGGCGTAAGCTCGTCCAAGGTCGCCGGGCCGCCCACGACATGGAATGTCAGCGGTATTCCCGCCTCGGCCGCCTGCCTGTCCTTGCCGGTCAGCCGGTCAAGGACGACCGCGGGATCGTCGGGCACCTGCTCCACCGTCACGTCGACCGTCGCCTTCGGGCCACCGAGATCGGCCGCCAGCCGGTCAAGGACCAGGAGCTTCGCCCGCGGATCATAATGCGCATTGAGATCGGCGTGGCTGAGGGTCAGCTTGCCATCCTTGAAATAGGGATCCTCGATGCTGCCGGCACCGGTGGTCAGCGCCACCGACACCTGGCCCAAGCGCCAATCCGCGCCGGTCTGCGGTGGCCGCACGAAACCCTCGATGCTGCCGCCGACCGGCAGATGCACGCGGGCGAGCAATTGGGAGGCCGTCGGCGTCAGCACCGCCCAGCGCGACGGGTCGACCGGCGTGGTCGAAAGCTTCACCTGCACCGGTTCACCCGCGCGGGTGAAGTCGATATGGCCGTCGAGTCGGGCGGTGACATTGCCCGCCGCTTGTCCCGAAGCCTTGCCACCGATCGCCTTACCGCCGACATCGTTGCCGCCCACATCCTTGCCGCCCATATCCTTGCCAGCGCCGGGCAAGGTCACGTTGAGGCTGCTATCGGCACCGAAGCCTTGGCGATGGCCGGCGAGCGCGATGCGGCCGTCATCGATACGCCAATGCGTGCCGGCCATCTGGTCGTCGACATCAGCGTCGACCCCGGTGACCAGGATCGTCGTCAGCGGGTGGCCGCCCCTGTCGATGCGGTGCGCGGAGGAGAAGAGATCGTCGGTCCGCTCCAGCAGCGCTTCCGGCGACAACCCGCTGTGCATCTTCGATGGGATCGCGCCATCCAGCGCCCATGATCCGTCCACTTCGCGCACCAGGCTGAGATGCGCACGCAGGATGTCGAGACGCAGGGGACGGACCTGGCCCAGCAGCAGCGGACGCAGCGCGATCGCCGCGGAGGCGCTGGGCACGGAGACCACCGCCTCGCCATCCGTCGGATCGATCACCTTCAAATCGGTCAGATCGAGGTCGATGCTGTCGCGGCCGAGCGCCCAGCGGATCGAGGTGCCGCCGACCTCGACCTTGAGCGGCGCCACCTGGCCGTCGAGCCAGGAAACCAGCGGCGGGGTCAGGAAATTAAGCTGCAGGGGCGCCATGTCGAGGCGCACCGCCAGCAGCACCACCAGCACGAGCAGCCCTGCCACCAGGGCGCAGACGCCCTCCAGCACCAGCATGATCGCCCGGTGATGCGCCTTCTCCCAACTGCGCCAGCCTCGGCGATGCTGCCGCGCGGCCGGTTCGGCTCGCGTCCTGGTGGCAGGCGCTTCCGCCCTATCCGGCTGATCGCTCACGCTGTCATCGGTCCAACCAGTGTGCTCAATCTTTCAACTCGACTTGCCGCCCTCGATTCGATCCGCCTTCGTATCCGCCCTGGCCCTTGTATCCAACCGGGCAGCCCGCTAACTCTGCGTTGGTCACCCATATCGGATCAAGCACCAGAACCGGCCAACAAAAGATCGACCTCGATGCGCTCCTTCCTGGAATTCGCCGCCTCTCGTCCGACCGACCGCGCCCCCGCACCCGGCGACGCCACAGCGCTTGCACGCGGGCTGGAGGATTGGACGCGGCTCGCCGAAGAAAGTGCTGAGGCCGATACCGATCTCGGCCGCCACATGCGGGCCGCGCTCGACGAACCGTCGGCACGGCTGTGGCTGGAGGCGATCTTCGGCAATTCACCCTTCCTGACCCGCACGGCACTGCTCGAACCGGCGACGGTGGCTGCGACCATGCGGCGTGGACCCGACGACAGTTTCGCCGAGATTCTGGCCGGGCTCAACGCCCAAGACGGCAGTCAGCCGCGAGCGGCAGTCATGCAGTTCCTGCGGCGGTCCAAACGTCGGGCCTCGCTGGTGGCGGCAATGGCCGATCTTGCCGGCCATTGGCCGCTGGATGGCGTGACCAAGGCGCTCTCGGACCTGGCCGAGACGAGCCTGCGCCTGGCCATGCGCCACCTGCTGCGCCAAATGCATGCCACCGGCGGCATCACCCTGCCCAACCCCGACGATCCCGAGCGCGATTGCGGCGTCGTCGTCCTCGGCATGGGCAAGCTCGGCGCCCACGAGCTCAACTATTCCAGCGACATCGACCTCATCATCCTGTTCGAGGCCGAGAAGATCGTCACCCCGGACATCGACCGGCTGCAGCAGCTGATGACCCGGCTGGCCCGCGACATCGTCCAGATGATGGAGGAGCGCACGGCCGACGGCTACGTCTTCCGCACGGATCTGCGCCTGCGCCCGGATCCCGGCTCCATGCCGCCCGCGGTCGCGATGGAGGCGGCCGAAACCTATTACGCCAGCGTCGGGCAGAACTGGGAGCGCGCGGCGCTGATCAAGGCGCGGCCCGTCGCCGGCGACGGGGCGGCGGCCCAGGCCTTTCTGCGCGAGCTCACCCCGTTCATCTGGCGCAAGCATCTGGATTTCGCGGCCATCCGCGACATCCTGTCGATCAAGCGCCAGATCGACGCGCGTCATGGCGGGGATGGCGACATAGCCGGTCATAACGTCAAGCTCGGCCATGGCGGTATCCGTGAGATCGAATTCTTCGTACAGACTCAACAACTGATCTGGGGCGGCAGAGTTCCGGCGCTGCGCGGCAACCGCACCCTCGACATGCTGCGCGTGCTGGCGGAGCAGCAGCGCATCGCACCGGAGATCGCCGAGGATCTGGCGCGCGCCTATGTCTTCCTGCGCGAGATCGAGCACCGGCTGCAGATGATCGAGGATCTGCAGACCCATTCGCTGCCCGAAACGGAAGAGGCGATGCAGCGCTTCGCCATCTTCATGGGCTTCGCCGGCCGAGCCGAGTTCGAAGCGGCGCTGCGCGAGGTCTTCACCGTGGTGCGCGGCCATTTCGGCCAGCTGGTCACCCGCTCCAAACCGCTTTCGGCCGAAGGCAATCTGGTGTTTACCGGCTTCGAGAACGATCCGGAGACGCTGAAGACGCTGGAGCGGCTGGGCTTCCGGGATGCAAGGCTGGTCGCCGAGACGGTACGCGCCTGGCATCACGGCCGTATCCGCGCCACCCGCAGCGAGCAGGCCCGCGCGCTGCTGACCGAACTGGTGCCGACATTGCTGCGCGTGCTGGGCCAGACCGCCAGTCCAGACTATGCCTTCGCCCGCTTCGATGAGTTCCTGAGCCATCTGCCGGCCGGCGTGCAGATGCTGTCGCTGCTTCAGGCCAAGCCTGAGCTGCTCGGCCTCATGGCCGAGATCATGGGCGAGGCGCCGGGGCTTGCGACTTATCTTAGCCGCAAGCCGTCCCTGCTCTATGGCGTGCTCACCGGCGACTTCTTCAAGCCGCTGGGCGTCAATCCCGACCGGGTGGAATTGGGTTTCGACCTCGACGCGGCGCTCGCCCATGCCCGGGACTTCGAGGACGTGCTGGATCTCACCCGGCGCTGGGTCGCCGACCGCAAGTTCCAGATCGGCGTGCAGCTGATGCAGGGCCACCTGACCGCCGATCATGCGGCGCGCCATTATTCCGCCCTCGGCGACGTCGCGATTTCGACCCTGCTGCCGCCAGTCGCGGAGCAGATGGCGACGCAGCATGGGGTGATTGCGGATGGCCGCTTCGTCGTACTGGGCCTGGGCAAGCTCGGCAGCCAGGAAATGACGGCGCAATCCGACCTCGACCTGGTCTTCGTCTATGACGCGCCCCCCGATGCCGAGGCGTCCGACGGGCCGAAGCCCTTGCCGCCCAGCGCGTATTACGCCCGGTTCGGCCAACGCCTGATCAATGCGCTGACGGCGATCACCTCGGAAGGCAAGCTCTACGAGGTCGACATGGCGCTCCGGCCTTCGGGCGCCAGCGGGCCGATCGCCTCCAGCCTCGAGGCGTTTCG
>DATJJW010000281.1:0-17366 GCA_035491935.1 Allostellaceae bacterium
TTCAGCGGCTCGAAGCTGTTCGACTGCACGCTGAAATCATAGCGTCCGGCGGCCAATAGCTGGCCCTGGTTCAGGTTCGGGCCGCCCTGCACGATCGTCACATCCAGGTGGTGCTTCTTGTAGAGGCCGGTCGCCAACGCCTGATAGATGCCGGCATGCGGCGCTTCGGCCCGCCAATCGGTACCAATGGTGACGTGATCGTCGGCAAAGGCCGGCATGGCCGCGACCAGGCCCAGCATCAGCAGCGATAAACGGATTTTCATGGGGTGACCTCGGGAACAGACGGTCCGGACGGGGGGCTTAACGCCCTGGGATTATGATATTATTTATCACAGAGCCCAATCTGAAAATCGCGAGCGCCGAGAGTGACATGTCCGAAGCCAGGTTGAAAGGTCGATCGATCGCCGTGGTCGGTGCCGGCATAGCGGGGCTGGCGGCGGCTCGGGGGCTGGTCGAGGAGGGCGCCGACGTCGCGGTGTTCGACAAGGGCCGCCAGCCGGGTGGCCGTGTCGCGACCCTCCGGGCGGCCGATCTGGCCTTCGATCATGGCGCTCAATTCGCCACCGCCCATGGCCTGGATTTCGCCGCCCTGGTCGCCGGGGCCGAGACGCATGGCCAGGCTGGATCCTGGGTCCCGCGTCACATGAAGGCCGATAATAGCGGCGCGCTCAGCCCCGGCCGCAGTACCGAGACCTACCGGGTCGGCGTGCCGGCGATGAGCGAGTTGGCACGGGTGCTGGCGCAGGATCTGTCGATCACCCAGGAGGCGCGTGTCACCGACCTCGAACGCGGCGGCGGTAGCTGGAACCTGCGCTTCGCCGACGGCACCGGCCGCGACAGCTTCGACCATGTCGTGCTGGCGCTGCCGGCGCCGCAGATCGTGCCGCTGATCACCGGCATCGCCGATTTCGTGACCACCGTTTCGGCGACCATCTACGCCCCCTGCTGGGCGGTGATGGCCGCGTTCGCCGAACCCTTGGGGCTTGCCGTCGACGCGCTCACCATCGACGATACGACCCTCGCCTGGGCCGCGCGCGACAGTTCGAAGCCAGGCCGCCCGGCCGTCCAGGATTGCTGGGTGCTGCATGCCAGCCCGGAGTGGTCGCGCACCCATATCGAGGCGGAGGCGGACGCAATCGCCGTGGCCTTGCTCGCGCGCTTCCAGGATCTGTTCGGCCAGGCGCTGCCGGCACCGATGCCGGAGCCGAGCCACCTCGCCGCCCATCGCTGGCGTTACGCACTGGTCGAGCAGGCGGCCGACGTACCCTGTCTATGGGACGCCAGCCTCGGCATCGGCGCCTGCGGCGACTGGTGCATCGGCCCCCGCGTCGAAGCCGCCTTCGACAGCGGCACCGCCATGGCCAAGACAATCGCGGAGGGTTAGGGCAAAAGCTTGAGCAAGGGCCCCGCGCAATTTGCCGAGGACCTTTTGCAAGCCCTTTACGATGGCCTCTGGCATCGGCCTGAGACCACCCAAGGGACTGGGCTCGCCGATGTAGTGGCCGACAAGAATCCCCATTTCCACCGCAGGGACTTCTGCAGCCTGATACGAAACTCCCGTTGGGCTGCCAACAGACGAGGAGAAGGCTGATGGAACGCCTGGATTACAATCGTGCAAGCCCAGCTGGCGTGAAGGCCCTGGCCGGCGTCTATAGTCACGTCCTGCACAGCGGGTTGCCGAAAACGCTGGTCGATCTGGTCTACCTCAGGGTGTCGCTGATCAATGGCTGCGCCTATTGCATCGACATGCATTCGGCGGAGTTGCTGAAGGAAGGCCTGGCCATCGAGAAGCTCGTGCTGGTTCCAGTCTGGCGTGAAGGCGGCCGGTTGTTCGATGAGACCGAACGCGCGGCGCTCGCTTGGGCGGAGACGGTGACGCGCGTTGCCGATACCGGCGTGCCCGATGCGGATTATCAAGCGGCTGCGGCCGTGTTCGATGCGACGCAACTTGCCGACCTGACGATAGCGATCGGCTTGATGAACGCGTACAACCGGCTGGCAATCGGCTTTCGCAATCCTCCGGCGGCGGTCAAAAAAGCATGACCCTGCCGGAGATATCGGGGGTCAGCATCCCCGATAGCAAACTCGCATGCGAGGTGACCCAGCTCATCCGGGACACCGAGAGCGATCTGCTCTTCCATCACTCGGTCCGGGTCTATTTCTGGGGCGCCTTGACCGGGAACCGGATGGGGCTGACCTTCGATCCGGAACTGCTTTATGCGGCGGCCATGTTCCACGACATCGGCCTCACCGCGCGCTACGAAGACAGCCAACTACGCTTCGAAGTGGATGGTGCCAACGCTGCGCGTGAATTCCTTCAGGGACATGGCATTTCCGAAAGAGATATCGAGACGGTCTGGAACGCCGTCGCGCTCCACACGACGCCCGGCATCCCACAATATATGCGTCCCGAGATCGCGCTGGTGCAGGCGGGCGCCGGCATGGATGTGGCCGGCCGCGGCTATGAGCAATTTACCGACCAGCAGCGTGAGGCGGTCATCGCCGCCTTTCCTCGGGGCGCCGACTTCAAGCATGGCATCATCGACGCCTTCTATCGGGGCATGAAGCACCGCCCCGACAGCACCTTCGGAACCTTCAACGACGATGTCCTGGCATTCAAGGATCCGAACTTCCGACGGATCGACATGTGCAGCATCATCCTTGCTTCGAACTGGAATAGCTGAACCAACGTAGCGCCGAAGGGGACCCTTCGTCGGCAACAGCAGGTAAGCAGACTTCGCTCTGCCTATCTCTCAAGCTGACGGTGAGCTTCGATGATCTTGTCTGCGATCTGACCAGCCAAGGCATTGAGCGACTTGTCGCCCTCGACCTTGTGGATCACGAATTTGGCGGCAATGGCGTAAGGGTACAGGCTGAAGTTGCTTTCCTGTCCCTTCAGCGCCGCATCCGTGCCAATGACGGCAATCGGCCTGAACGGATCCTTCGCGGCATCCGCGATGGTGACCGTCACGTCGACATTGGGCCCTTTTGTCGTGTGGACGAACGGCACGGAAAGCAGGCGGTTGTTGGTGTCGAGCGAATAAAAGGTCCCCCGCACGATCCAGCCCGAATTCGGCACGAAGGGCCCGGGCGAAAGCACTTGTGCGGGCATGTTTCGGTCGTTGAGCGCTTGCACCACCGCACCCGACAATTTCTCCGCGTTATCGTCTGTTCGGCGTGCATGCAGGCCCGTCGCCAGGGCATGGAGGGGCCGGATGCCCGTGCCGGATGCGGCGGCGACTTCAGGTTGGAACACTGCGACGTAAATCACGGCTGGGCGCAAGGCCGCCTGCTCGGCCTGATGGGCGCAGGCGTTCATGGTAAGGAACAACGCGGCGCAGGCAATCGCGGAAATCCTCATGACGACCTCCCTGATGTGGCACCGGATACTTCGCTGGAGAGTCCTTTATTTGAGCGCGCAAAGACGCGACAACGGCGCGAACGCTTGGGCTTAATCTAAACTAGAAGCGGCAGCGGCGGCCAGCGTCGCGGTAATGCCTCCTGGCGTTGCGGACTGTCTGTGGCGCCGCAGCGGTGACCTGGATCATGCGCAGCGAACCGCCGACGGATCAGGCACGAGCGCGTGCCGATCACTATGACGCCTTGACCAGGATCCTGCTGGCGGAACTGGGCGCCGCCGCCCAGGTCGCCGGTTCAGGTTGTGAATTGTGGGTCGACGACATTCTTGTAGTCGACCCGCTCCTTCAGGACGCCCGCGGTGAACACGACGTTCTGGTCGTTTTCCCAGGCCTGCTCGGTGATCTTGCCGTCCGTGCTCCAGGTATGATCGGCAAAATACCGGTCCAGTGTCGCCTTGGCCTGATCGGCAGGCATCGTCGGGAATTCCTTCTTGACCAGGGTGTCGAGCTCCGGCGGCCGTGCCAGCGTGTACTGCAATCCCTTGATCACGCCCTTGACCAATTTGCGGACCTGTTCCGGATTCTTGTCGATGTTGGCCTTCGGCACGTTGATTGCCGAGAAGGCATAGTCCCCGAAGGCTTGAGGGCCGGACCACACGGGCCGGCTCCAAATGCCAGCCTCGATCCCCTGGGTCAGCACCGGCTCATTGGTGACGGAAAACTGGGCTTGTCCTGCCTTGACGGCCGCCAGCGAACCGGCCTGCGACGTCTCGAGGAGATGGACATCCTGGAGCTTCAGCCCGGCGGTCAGACACAGATACCGGACCGTCGCATTGGGCGTGCCGCCAAAGGCCCCACCCGTGGCGATGGTCTTGCCGCGCAGGCTTCCCGCCACATCCTTCGGGTCGAATTTCACGCCGGGCGCCGCGACCATGTAGACGTTCAGCCGGTTCACGATGTTGACGACCGAGCGGAGCTGGCCGCCCTTGAGGAAAGCGAAGGCGTTATGTTCGGGACCGCCGATGAAGCCGAATGCGTCCCCGGCGAGGACGGCATTGGTGTGGGCGCTGCCGCTTTCGGTCAGCAGCATCGTCACATGAAGACCCTGTTCCTCGAAATAGCCGTTGGCGATAGCCGCATAGAGCGGCAGGTAACCGATACTGTGCAGCGGCTCCGCGACACGAAGGGTCGGCATGTCGGCCGCCCGTGCGAGATAAGGCGCGGCAATCGTGGCCGCCGCCGTGAGCTTCGTGAATTTGCGCCTGGTGAGCATCGTCATCGGCTTGACCTCCCCCTTATTTTTATCGGCCGTCACCCTTTGATGGATTCGAGGCGAAGAACCTCCCGAACCGATCCGCGCCCCGCATGCGGCGCGGTGATACGCATACTATCTGCCTGTGCTCGACCCCGCCATACCGGTAGAATCCCGGAATGATTGCAGCCTGAGATCGCCGGTCGGGTCGCCATGCGGGCTTCACGCCGGCTTTCCTGGCCACGCTCGTCCGAAGAAAAAGGTTACGCGAATGACCGAGTTGGGCGCGGAGCCGTCGGTCCGTCTTCGCCCCTAGCCCCGCTCCCGAGCGACCGCGCGCCAGCCGATGTCGCGACGGCAGAAGCCTTCCTTCCAGTCGATGGCGTCGATCGCCTGGTAGGCCCGGGCCTGGGCCTCGGCGACGGTGGCGCCGAGGCTGGTCACGACCAGCACGCGGCCACCATCGGCACGCAGGTCATCGGCGCTGCCGGTGGTGCCGGCATGGAAGATCTCGATATCTGGTGCCGCCTTGGACGCCGCGGCCAGGTTGTGGATCGCGGTGCCTTTCCGGGGCTCGCCCGGATAGCCTTCGGCCGCCATGACCACGCCCAGCGCCGGCCGTTCGTCCCAACGTAAAGACACGCGGTCGAGCTGGCCGTCGCAGGCCGCAACCAGCGCCGTCAGCAGATCGGATTTCAGGCGCCGCATCAGCACCTCGCATTCCGGATCGCCGAAGCGGGCATTGAATTCGATCAGCTTCGGGCCGGCCTTGGTCAGCATCAGCCCGGCGAACAACGTGCCGCGGAACGGCGTGCCCTCGGCCGCCATGCCGGCGAGGCTGGGCTTGACGATACGCTCCATCACTTCCGCTTCGAGCGCGGGTGTCAGCGCCGGCGCCGGGGAATAGGCGCCCATGCCGCCGGTATTGGGGCCGGTATCGCCTTCGCCCACAGCCTTGTGATCCTGGGCCGATGCCAGCGCCAGCGCATTGTGGCCGTCGGTGAGGGCGAAGAAGCTGACCTCCTCGCCTTCGAGGAATTCCTCGATGACGATTTCGAGCCCGGCCGTGCCGAAGCGACGCTCCGTCATCATGGCGTCGACGGCTTCCAGCGCCTCCTCGACCGTCTGGGCCACGATCACGCCCTTGCCCGCGGCCAGGCCATCGGCCTTGACCACGACGGGCGCGCCCCGCGCCATGATCTCGGCCTTGGCCGAGTCAATGTCGGTGACACGCTTGTAGGTCGCGGTCGGCACGCCGTATTTGGCGCAGAGGTCCTTCATGAAGCCCTTGGAACCCTCGATCCGCGCCGCCGCCTTGGATGGCCCGAAGGCCTTGATGCCCTGGGCCTCCAGATGGTCGACGAGACCCGCGACCAGGGGCGCCTCCGGCCCGACGACGACGAAATCGATCGCTTCCTCACGGCAAAGCGCCAGGATGCCGTCGAGGTCGGTGACGCTCACCTTGCGGCATTCGGCGACACCGGCGATGCCGGCATTCCCGGGAGCGCAGAACAGCTTGTCGCAAAGCGGCGAGGCGCCAATCGCCCAGCACAGCGCATGCTCGCGTCCACCCGAACCGACCACCAGAACCCGCATCGACCTTATCCCTCTCGCAAATTCTCACCGGGCGCTTGTATCATAGCGCATGGTTTCCGAAAGCCCCGAAGCATACACCCCCACCAATCCTGCTGCCGGCCCCACCACCGGGAACGTGCCCGTTTTTACCGTGGGCGAGTTGTCCGGCGCGTTGAAACGCACCATCGAGCAGGCCTATGGCCATGTCCGGCTGCGCGGCGAGATCTCCGGCTGCAAGCCGCACAGCTCCGGCCATATCTATCTGGCACTCAAGGATGCCGATGCGGTGATCGACGCCGTGTGCTGGCGCGGCACCGCGTCCAAGCTGTCGATCCGCCCGGCCGATGGGCTGGAGGTGATCGCCACCGGGCGCCTCACGACATATCCCGGCCGCTCGAAATACCAGTTCATCATCGAGCAGATGGAGCTGGCCGGCGAAGGCGCCTTGCTCAAGATGCTGGAGGACCGCAAGCACAAGCTCGCGGCCGAAGGCCTGTTCGAGGCGGCACGCAAGAAGCCCCTGCCCTATCTGCCGGAGATCATCGGCATCGTGACCTCGCCCACCGGCGCGGTCATCCGCGACATACTGCATCGGCTGGATGAACGCTTCCCGCGCCATGTGCTCCTATGGCCGGTGGCGGTGCAGGGCGAGGGTGCGGCGGCCCAGATCGTCGCTGCCATCGAGGGCTTCAACCGCCTTGAGCTGGGCGGCCCGGTCTCGCGCCCCGACCTGCTGATCGTCGCGCGCGGCGGCGGCAGCCTGGAAGACCTGATGGCCTTCAACGAGGAGGCGGTGGTCCGCGCGGCGGCGGCCAGCCGCATCCCGCTGATCTCGGCGGTCGGCCACGAGACGGATACGACGCTGATCGACTTCGCCAGCGACCGCCGCGCGCCGACGCCGACGGCGGCAGCCGAGATGGCGGTGCCGGTACGTCTCGACCTGCTGGCGCAGATGAGCCGGATGGGCGGCCGCATGGAGGCGGCGGCCGCCAGGTTGCTGGACGAACGGCGCCTGCGAGTCGAGGGGCTGGCGCGCGGACTGCCGGAGCCGCAACGGCTGCTGGAAATCGCCATGCAACGGCTGGACGATCGCAGCGAACGCCTCGACCTCGCCTGGCGGGCAGGTTTGCGCGACCGGGCGGCGCGCATCGCCAATGCCGCCGCCCTGCTGAAGCATCCGCGCCAGCAACTGGCCGACCACGCGCGGCATCTGGAGACGGTGGCCCAGCGGCTGCAGCCGGCCGCGCTACGCCTGGCCGAATACCGAGCCGAGCAGCTGAAAGCCGTGGCCCCCCGCCTCGACGCCGCCATCCCGCGTGAGGTCGAGCGCCATGGCAAGGATCTGGCGCGGCTGGGCCAGATCCTCGACAGCCTGTCGCCCTTCAAGGTGCTGGAACGCGGCTATGCCGTGGTCGAGGACCGCGACGGCCATCCGATGAGCGCCACCACCATCGCACCGGGCATGGCGCTCAACCTGCGTTTCCACGACGCCACCGTGCCGGTGCGCGCCGAGGACGGTGCGGCCACGGCCTCGCCTCCACCGCCAGTCCAGGCCAAGCCCGAACCGGCGAAGCCAAAGCCCAAACCGGCGGAGCCGCGGCAGACGTCGCTGTTCTAGGCTGGAAGATCAGTCGCGCAACGCCGCGACGATCACCTTGAGCTTCTCCTCGGCCATCTCGTTGGCGACTTGGCAGGTGCCGGCCGCCGCATGGCCGCCACCGCCGAATTCCAGCATCAGCGGGCCGATCTCGATATGGCTCGACCGGTTGGTGATCGATCGGCCGCAGGCGAAGACCGTGTTCTGCTTCTGCACGCCCCAGAGGACATGGATCGAGACGTTCTGCTCGGGGTAGAGCGCATAGATCATGAAGCGGTTGCCGGCGTAGATGACATCTTCCGCCCGCAGGTCGAGCACCAGGACATTGCCGTGCGCCGTGCTGCACCGGCGCAGCTGCTCCTTGAACTGTCCCTCATGGGCGAAAAAGAGGTCGGAGCGTTCCTTGACGTCCGGCAGCTGGAGGATTTCGTCGATGCACATCGTGCGGCAGTGGTCGATCAGCTCCATCATCAGCTGATAGTTGGATATCCGGAAGTCGCGGAAACGCCCGAGGCCGGTACGCGCATCCATCAGGAAGTTCAAGAGCGTCCAGCCCTTGGGATGCAGGATCTCGTCCAGGGTGTATTGCGCACTGTCGGCCTGATCCACCGCCGCCATCAGATCGTCGGGGATGGTCGGGAATTTCGACTTGCCGCCGTAATAGTCGTAGATCACCCGGGCCGCCGAGGGCGCATCGGGATGGATGACATGGTTGTCTCGCTTGCCGACCCGCTTGCTCTCGCTCAGATGATGGTCGAAGGCGAGGTGGCAGCCCTCGACATAGGGCAGGTTGGTCGTGATATCGTGATCCGTGATCGGCACCAGCCCATCCTGCATGTCCTTCGGATGGACGAATTTGATCTCGTCGATCAGGCCGAGCTCCTTCAGCAGCACCGCACAGACGAGACCGTCGAAATCGCTGCGGGTGACCAGCCGATATTTGCCCTGATGCGCCATGTTCTATCTCCCCCAAAACTACCCCAGGGGGAGGATGGAAAGCGAAAAGCGTGTCAGATGCAAGCGCAGCACCCGCGAAATCGCCCGAAATCAAATGTCAGGCCGGGCTCAATCCGACACCCCCGACCCTGGGAGATGATAGCTGCCGGTGCTTTCAGGATTCAGGCCAGCGGCGGTGCAGCCAGAACCATTGGCCGGGGTCTTCGCGCACCCAGTCCTCGATGCGGGCATTGACGTGGGTCATGACCGCCAGCAGGTCGGCGTTGCGATCCCCGGTCCTGGGGATGTCGAACGGCGGATCGATGACCAGGCGGAAACGCGCGCCTTCAAGCCGCTGGACCCGCGCCATGATCAGCGTGGCGTCGAAGCGGCGAGCGAGTTCGGCGACGCCGGGCGCCGTCATCGCGTCGCGGCCGAAGAACGGCACGGCAATGCCGTCATTCATCTTCTGGTCGGCCAGCAGGACGACGCTGTCGCCGCGCTTCAAGGCGCCGAGCAGCAGCCGGGCGCCGGCCGGCCCCTTGGGTGCGGCCACGGCCCCCATGCCTTCGCGGATGCCACGGATGATATTCTCGACCATCGGATTATTGGCGGCGCGGTAGACCTGGACCAGCCGCATGCCGTGGCGGATGATCGCGGCACCGCCGACCTCCCAATTGCCGTAATGGGCCGAGACGAAGATAATCGGCCTGCCCAGGGCCTTTGCCCTCTCGACATGCTCCAATCCTTCGATCGTGACCGGGCTGTCCGGCGTGCCGAAGCGAAGATCGGCCAGATGCGGGTATTCGGCGATGACACGGCCGAGATTGTCCCACATCCGGCGCAGGATCCGGCGCTTCTGGGCCTCATCAAGGCCCGGCATCGCCAGGTCGAGATTGCGCCGCGCCCGCTTCTCGACGCCGATCAGAGGGCCGATCGTCCGGGCGACGGCACCGCCCAAAGCCGAGGCGGCACCCATCGGCAGCACCCGGAACAGGTTGAAGACCAGACGCACCGCCCGGCCTTCGAGCCAATCGCCCAAACCGCTCACGGCACGGCCTCGAGCCACGCGTCGAGCGCCGCCGCATCGTCCCAGACGAGATCGACGGCCAGGCTTGCGATCGATCCGCGCCGTTCCGGCGGCACGCGGACATGGTCCTTGGCCGTGGTCACGGCCATGGCGCCCGCCGCCGAGGCCGCGGTCAGCAGCAGATCGATCTCATCCGCGGTATAGGGGTGATGGTCGGCGAAACCATGACGCGCGACGACGATCGCGCCCAGCTCCTCCAGCGTCTCGAAGAACTTGGCCGGCCGGCCGATGCCGGCGAAGGCCAGGACCCGGCGGCCGCGCCACGCCAGCGCGTCATGGGCCGCCAGATGCGCCCGCGCCACCGGCAGTCGCCTGACGGCGTCGGTCGCCCGGGTCCGGTCCGCGCCGATCATGATCGCCAGTTGCACGCGGGCGATCCCTGAAGCCAGGCTTTCACGTAACGGACCGGCCGGCATGACCCGGCCATTGCCGAAGCCATAGCCGCCATCGACGACCATGGCCGCGAAATCCTGGTGCAACGTCGGGTTCTGCAGGCCATCATCCATCAGGATGAGGTCGGCGCCGGCGGCCACCGCCGCGCGGGCACCCGCCGGTCGGTCGCGCGAGACCCAGGTGGGCGCGGCCTGGGCCAAGAGCAGCGGCTCGTCGCCGACGGCACGGAAATCGTGGGATGCCGGGTCCACCCGCACCGGGCCGACGAGGGCGCCGCCATAGCCCCGCGTCAGGATATGCGGGTTGCGGCCGGATGCCTGCAGCCTGGCGGCCAGCGACAGCACCACCGGCGTCTTGCCGGCACCGCCCGCCACCAGATTGCCGATGCAGATGATTGGGACCGAGGATTTGACCGGCCGCGTGCGCCAACGGCGGAAGGCGCCGCCCAGGGCGAACAGACAGGATGCCGGGGCCAGCAGGGCCGGCACCAGCCCGTCGCGCTGCCAGAAATCGGGCGCTTTCACGGGATGCTTCCCGGCGATTTGGCGGTGAGCGCCGCGATCCAGGGCTCGAGTTCCGCCAGCACCCGGTCCAGCACCGCCGCCTGGCCGCGCGCCACAGCCTGCGCCGCCTCGCCCATCTCTCGGCAGAGGGATTCGTCGCCCAGCAGGGCCGTGACCGCGGCGGCCAAGGCCCCGGCATCGGCGACCTGGCGCGCGGCCCCCGCCGTATCCAGGGCACGGGTGACGGATGCCGCCGAAAACATGTCCGGCCCATGCAGGATGGCGCGGGCCAGCCGCGCCGCCTCCAGCGGGTTATGGCCGCCGACCGGCTTCAGCGAGCCGCCGATCAGCACGATTGGCGCCAGGCGATAGAACACGCCCATCTCGCCCAGCGTATCGACGAGATAGACTTGCGTATCGTCATCGATCACGCCCGCTTGGCTGTGACGCTGGGCCTGGAATCCCATCCGGCCCAGGAGGCTCACGACCTCGGCGATACGTTGCGGATGGCGGGGCGCCAGGATGGTCAGCAGATCGGGATACGCGGCTGCGGCCAGACGATGGGCCTCGGCGACGATCTCCTCTTCCCCTGCATGGGTCGAGGCCGCGAGCCAGACCGGCCGCCCGCCGATTGCCGCCTGCAACCGTGCCAGCACCTCGGCATCGGCGGGCGGCGGCGGGCCGGCGGCCTTGAGGTCGCCGACCGAGCCGACATTGCGGGCGCCCAATTGCCGGATCCTGTCGGCTTGCACCTCGTCCTGCGCCAGGATGCGGGCGAAGCTGCCGAAGATGCCCGATGCCAGGACCGGCAATTTGGCCCAATTGGCGGCGCTGCGAGCCGAGAGCCGGGCATTCAGCAGCACCATCGGCACGGCAGCCGCCTGGGTCTCCAGCACCAGATTGGGCCACAGCTCGGATTCGACGAACAACGCCAGATCCGGACGCCAATGCCGGAGAAAGCTGCGCACCGCGCCCAGCTGGTCCACCGGCACGAATTGATGGAAGGCGCGCGGCGGCAGCCGGTCGGCTATCAGCTTGGCCGAGGTGACGGTGCCGGTCGTCACCAGCACATGGGCGTGCGGCAGCCGCGCCAGCAACGCCTCGAGCAGCGGCAGCAACGACAGGGATTCGCCGACGCTGGCCGCGTGGGTCCAGACCAGCACCCCTTCGGGCCGCGGCCGCGAGGCATGGCCGAAACGTTCTGGCAGCCGGTCCTCCAGTTCCTTGCCGGCCTTGAGGCGCCGGCGCAGCAACTGGCGGATCACCGGTGCGGCGAGATCGGTCACCAGACCATAGAGGCGGAATCCCGGATGCCGCGTCATGACCGTCAAGGCCGCCAGGGTTCGGGCGAGGGCGGCACCGGCCGGTGGCCGCAGCGCCGGTCCGCCGCCGCCGACAGCTCGTTCATCCGCGCTTCCAGCGTCTGCCTTGCCGCTTCCTGCGCCGCCGCATCGGCATCCGGCGCTACGAAGAGCGGCTCGCCCCAGAGGAACACGCCGCGCGAAAAGGGCAGCGCCAGATGAAAGCGGTCCCAGCTGCCGAGGATGCGGCGCCGGGTCGTGGCATAGGCCAAAGGCAGGATCGGCGCGCCGGACAGACGGGCGGCGGCGATGATGCCGGGGCTGGCGCGCATCGCCGGACCGCGCGGCCCATCCGGCGTCACGCCGATATGCTCGCCATTCGAGAGCGAGCGGACCATGGCGCGCAGCGCGGCCATGCCGCCCTTGGCCTTGGTCGAATTCGATTTGGCGGCCGATCCGATGATGGTGTTGAGGCCGAAATGCGCGATGGCATCGGCGATGATGCGCCCGTCGCGATGGCCGGAGATCAGCATGTTCATCGGCTGCGTCTCGGGCCAGGCCTTGGGCATCATCAACAGCCGCCCGTGCCAGAAGCACAGGATGAAGGGCTTGCCCGCCTGCCAGTAGGCTTCAGGGATATCGCCATGCTCGGTCTGCCAGCGGCTGGTACGCCAGACGAAGCGGATATAGGCGGCGACGCAACGGCATATCCACCGGTTGAACGCGGCCGAGCGTAGAAGGCGCTTCAAGGGGTCCATGGTAATGACGGCGCCCTAGCCTTCGACCGCCACGCCTGGACCGGCATCTGCGATCAGCCCCATATCGGCGCCGGCGAACTGCATCTGCCACAGCCGGGCATAGACGCCGTTCTTCGCCAGCAGCTCGTCATGGGTGCCGCATTCGGCGACCATGCCGCCATCGATGGCGTAGATCAGGTCGGCATCCTGGATCGTCGACAGGCGATGGGCGATGACCAGCGAGGTGCGGCCGGCCATCAACCGCCTCAAGGCGCCCTGGATCGCCCGCTCGGATTCGGTGTCGAGCGCCGAGGTCGCCTCGTCGAGCAGCAGGATCGGCGCGTTCTTCAGCATGGCGCGCGCAATGGCGATACGCTGGCGTTGGCCGCCGGAGAGGCGAATGCCCTGCTCGCCAACCAGCGTGTCGTAGCCTGCGGGCAGGTTCATGATGAACTCATGCGCCGCCGCATCCTGCGCCGCACGGACGATGTCGTCGTCGGAAGCGCCCAGGCTGCCATAGGCGATGTTGGCGCGGATCGTGTCGTCGAACAGGCTGACTTCCTGGCTCACCAGCGCCATCGCGCCGCGTAAGGAATCCAGGGTCACGGCGCGCACATCCTGCCCGTCGATCGCGACGCGGCCGGACGCCACGTCATAGAAGCGCGGGATCAGGTTGAGGATGGTCGATTTGCCCGCCCCTGACGGGCCGACCAACGCCACCTTGGCACCCGCCGGCACGTCGATGCTGAGGCCGTTCAGCGCCGCCTGCAGCGATACGCGCGCGCCCTCGGCATTGGCGCTATCGGCATAGGCGAAGCGGACGCCCTCGAAACGGATGGCGCCCCCGGAAAGGGCCAGCGGCACGGCGTCCGGCCGGTCGACGATCGTCGGCTCCATGTCGAGCACGGCGAAGACGCGCTCGGTGGCGGCCAGCCCATCCTGGACGTTGACATTGAGGTTGGTGAGATTCTTCAACGGCGCATAGGCCATCAGCAGCGCGGTGACGAAGCTGAAGAAGGCGCCGGGCGTGCGGGTGCCGTGGATCACCTCCCAGCCGCCGAACAGGATGACGCTGGCGACCGCGACGCTGCCGACCGTCTCCATCAAGGGAGAGGTCGCCGAACGGGTCCGCGATGCCTTCTCGACCAGGCGATAGATCTTTTCGGTGAGCGCGCCGATGCGCCGGGTCTCGTAGGCCTCCATGCCATAGGCCTTGACATGGCGCGGCCCCTGGAAGACCTGCGACAGCGAGGTGGTGAGATGCGCCATCTCTTCCTGCACGCCGATCGAGACTTTGCGCATGCGCCGAGAGAGACGGCGCACCGGCCCGATGATCGCCGGCAACCCGACCAGCGAGACGAGCGCCAGGCTCCAATCCTGGTAGAACATCATGCCGATGAGCCCGACGACGCTGAGCGCGTCGCGCCCGAAGCCGGTGATCGCCTGAGTGGTGGCGAAGCGCATCAGATTGGTGTCGTTGATGAAGCGCGACACCAGCTCGCCGCTGTGGGTACGGTGGAAGAAGGCGATGTCGGCCCGCACCAGCTTAGCGAACAGCGCGTCCTGGATGTCGGCGATGATGCGCTGGCCGACCGTGGTCATCAGCACCTGCTGGAAATACGACGCCACGCCCTTGATCAAGGCGAGCCCGATCACCGCCCCGGCGATTAGCCACAGCCAGCCCATGGAGCTGCGCTGGATGAAGATGCGGTCGAGCACCGGCTGCATCATCCAGGCATTGGTCGTGGTGGTCGCCGCAACCACGAACATGAAGAAGACCGAGCCCAGCAGCCGGCCGATATGCGGGCGTACGAATTCGCGGAACAGCCGTTTCGCCAAGCGAAGAGTCTGTACGTCGCGCTGCCCTGAAGATCCTGAGATGACCGATGCGGCCAAAAGCCTTCACCCGCTCTGAAAGCAGCGCGGCACGGAAACATCGCCCCGCGCCGCGCAAGCAAACCCCGCTTTTAGCGCTGGGGCGCCGGGGTTGCAATCATGCTTTGGTCGCAGCCGCCGCATGGCCCGGCTGTGATCCTTCGGTACTTGTCCAGCCGATCTGGCCCGAGAAGGACCGTCCTATCCTCAGCCCCATTGACGATATGGATCGGTCGCTCCATATTGAGTTCGTTATGTATCAATCGCTCCACAATGAGCGCACTCGGATGGCGAGAGATGGCACGACCACGCGAATTCGATGAACAGGCAGTGCTCGATGCCGCCAGCGACATATTTTGGGCCAAGGGCTTCGAGGCAACCTCGACCCGCGAGCTGACCGCGCGAACGGGTCTGACGCCGTCCAGCATCTACGCGGCCTTCGGCGACAAGCGCGGACTGTTCCGCTGCGCCCTGGATCATTACCTCACCCGGCTGCGTGAAAAGATGGCGATGCTCGAGACCAGCGTGACACCCGCCCAGGCGATCACGGGGTTCTTCGAGCATACGATCGAACGGAGCGTCAGTGACACACAGCAACGCGGTTGCATGCTGGTGAACTCCGCCTTGGAGGCATCGCCTGCCGATCCGGAATTCCGCGACGGCGTCGCGGTCGAGCTGAGCCGCATCGAGGCGTTCTTTCGAAACCAGTTCGCCGCGGGACAGGAGCGTGGCGAAATTCCAGCCGGATTATCGCCCGAGACGGCGGCACAGCAACTCCTTGCGGTGCTTTTGGGTATTCGCGTCCTCGCCCGCGTCAGGCCCGAGCGCGCGCTCATGACCGGCGCCGTGCAGCAAACGCTTCAACCGCTCGGCCTGCCGCCGCTCAAGGGCGCGGCAAGCAGCACCGGCAAATCCCACCGCGATAAATCCTGAGGCCACAGCACCTTCCTCCATGCCAGACAAAGGATCTCAATCGTGACCAAGCGGACCTTCCTTATCACCGGGGCCAGCAAAGGTATCGGCCGCGCCCTTTCGGACCGGCTTGCCGATGCCGGCCACCATGTCGTCGGCATCGCACGCGGGCAGGATCCGACCTTTCCTGGGACATTGGTGTCGGTCGACCTCGATGACAGCCGGGCATCCGGGGAAGCCTTCCTCGATCTCGCGCAACGTTATTCGTTCGACGGCGTGGTCAACAATATCGGGCTGGCGCGCATGCACCCGGTCGGCGAGATCGATCTCAAGGACGTAGACGACATCCTGCGCGTCAACATCCATCCGACGATTCAGACGGTACAAGCCATATTGCCGACGTTGCGGGCGCAGCGCTGGGGCCGCATCGTCAACGTCACCAGCCTCGTCACCGTCGGGATTCCGCTGCGTAGCGGCTACGCCGCGGCAAAGGCGGCGGTCAACAGCCTGACGCGGACCTGGGCGACGGAATTGGCCGAGACGGGCATCACGGTGAATGCCGTCGCGCCGGGTCCGACAGAGACTGAAATGTTCCGTCGCTATACGCCTGCCGGCAGCGAGGCCGAAGGCCGCCTCCTCTCGATGATCCCGATGCGGCGCATGGGCAAACCTGAGGAGATCGCCGCGACCATCGCGTTCCTGCTCTCGGATGAAGCCGCCTACATGACCGGCCAGATCCTGTTCGTCGATGGCGGCGGGTCGATCGGCAGAACCGCGGCCTGACGGTCGCCGTCCTGTCGACCTGCTGTCCGGACGCAGACGGGACCTGAGGATCAGGACGTCATTGTTCAGGCTTGGCTGAGCAGTTTCTTATAGAAGCCTTCCTTGACCAGCGTGTCGATGGCCGTGGTGTCGACCAGATCCTGGGGCTTGAAGCTCGCCGCTTTGGGATTGGTCTTGGCCAGGTCGTTCAACACGAGCTGGATGCCCGGCAGCGTCGGCCGCGGGATGTCCTGGAAGACGTGTTTGACGAAGAGATCATATGTCCGGGCCATCGCCGTGTCGTTCGGACCCTTGAGGAATTCGGCGGTGAGCGCCTTGCCGCCCACGGGATCATGCTTGTACTGGTGGATGCTGTCGGAGATACCCATCATGAACTGCTTCACGATCGGCCCGTTGTCCTTGAGATAACTGCGCCGGCTGACATAGGCGGTGTTGGGATAGTCCTTCGCGACCACGGTCCCGTCGACCAGGATCTTGAACGGCCCCTTCTCCTCCAGCTGCGCGCTGCGCGGCATCTGGATCATGCAGCCATCGATCTGGCCGCTCATCAGCGCGGCCATGAGATTACCCTCGCCGCCCAGCTGCAGGATGATGACATCGCTACGCTTCAGCCCCAGCGAGCGGAGCGCATATGTGAGCGCCACGTCGGAAGAGGCGCCCATGCGCGTGACGGCGATCTTCTTGCCCTTGAGTGCGGGGCCGTTCGTCAGTTCCTTCTTCACGGTGAGCTGGAACGGCAGCTTGTTCGACATGCCGCCGATCAGCACATCGTCGGCGCCGCGCGTCGCCGCCGCCAGCGCCGGGGTGTAACCGTTCTGGCCGATGCCGTAGGAGCCGCCGACGATCGCTTGCGTCAGCGTCGTGCCGTCATTGAGGAAGGTGATGGTGAGGTCAAGGCCGTATTTTTTGAAGATGCCCTTCTTCAGCCCGTAATACATTGGCCCGGTGGTGATGCTGAAACCGTCATAACCCACGTTGAAGGGCGTGAGGCCGGCAGCGGCCGCCCGGCTGACGATCGCGGGTGCGGCGATGATCCCGGCTCCCATCAATCCG
>DATJJW010000282.1:0-9677 GCA_035491935.1 Allostellaceae bacterium
GCAAAAGGTGATCGGCAGGAACGAGCTGCTCCAACGTCACGATCTCAAGGGCCGCCTGGTGCGGCGAGGGCTTCCTAAGCATAAGGCCATTGAATCAAAAGCCCCCGCTCAAGGCGAGGGCTTTGTCAGCAATCTGAGCCCCGGCGAAATGGCCGGGGCCTTTTTTGAAGCTATCCTCCGAAGATCGGAGAAGGATCAACGGCGCTGAGTATCGTCCGTGATGATCTGCATCCAGCTCTGCGGCTGCGCAACCTGGCGGATACCGGAGATGCCGTGGTTCGCACCGACCGAGGTCTGGACCGGGACGGCAGACGCGGTGAACTGGCTGGCTCCGGTGATCGCATCGCGATCATTGTCCGCGAAAGCCACACCGATGGACAGGATGCCCGCGACAACGGCGGCGACGATGCCAGAGGCGGCGATGGCGGTGGTCTTGGTATCGGTATTGGTCTTGCTCATTGTCCTAGCCTTTCGGATCAGGGCGTGCAGCGGTTCCGGAGAGAAGGACCGGCGTCGCAGCGCCCGTTGATGGGCTAGAATTAGCGTTCTATACCGATCAGTACAATTGCGCAAAATGGGAACCAGACTTTTAAATACCGATCGGTACGGATATCAGTCCTGGAACTGCTTCCAAAGCACCATGCGCTCGCGCAGATCCAGGGTGCGCCCGTCGATGCAGAAGGTGCCGTCGCCATTGTGATGCAGGGTCCGGCGCTCCTTGCGCTTGTCGTCGACGCGGATGCGGACCGCCTGCAGGATCCACAGATTGTAGCGGCTGACCAGGCTCCGATCGGCGACCTTGCATTCGATATTGGCCAGGCATTGGCGGATGAGCGGTGCCGCCACATTTTCCGCTGGCTCCGCCGTCAGGCGGAAACGCTTGAATTTATCGACATCGGCGCCGGAGCAATTGCCGATATCGACCATCTTCCGCGCCATGTCGGCGGCCGGGATGGCGATGACGCATTCCCCGGTCGCATCAAGCGCGGTGTAACTATGGTCCCAAGGGCCGATGCAGCAGCCGATAAGCGGCGGCGCATGGCTCACCATCATATGGAAGCCCATGGTCATGACGTTGGGCCGGCCCTCATGCGCGGTCGTCACCAGGACGATCGGGCCGGCCTCCATCAGGCGATAGGCTTTTTCCGGTGGGAGTTCCTTCATACGCATCCAACGACCGAAGGCTGCCGTTGGATGCCTGGATACGTCACACGGCCCGGTTTTATTTGGCCGCCCAGTCTTTCTCCGCCCGGTCTTTCTCCACCCGGGCTTACTCCACCCAGGCTTACTCCGCAGCCCGGGGCGGGGTCATCGCCCGCCGGGTCAGCGGCAGCATGACCAAGGGCGGCACCGCCAGCAGCACGGCGATCAGGCCTGCCGTCGACAGGCTGAAGGCATCGATGAGCGGGCCGGTGATGACCGAGGCCACGACCGAGACGCCGCCGGCGAAACTGTCGGAGACGCCGATGGCGCGGCCGCGCTGGGCCGTGTCGACATAGTCGGCGATGAGCGCGGTCGAAGCGACATTGGCGGCGGCCCAGCCGAGGCCGACCAGGAAGGCGCCCAGCGTCACCGGGAAGAAATCGCCGGTGAACGCCACCAAGGCCGCCCCCACCAGCGTCACCGCAACGCCGGGGATCATCACCTTGTTACGGCCGATGCGGTCGGCCAGCTTGCCGAGCGGGATGGTGAAGGCGAACATGCCGGTGGTGTGCAGCGTCTGGCTCATGGCGATGGCGCCCAGCGAGCTGCCATGATGGTGCAGCACCAGCGAAGTCAGCACCATGACGATCGACATGTTGCCCTGGGCGGCGCAGTTGGACAGGATCGCGAGGCGGATCGACGGCACGCGCAGAAGCTGCGGTACGGTGAAGGGTGGCGCAGCCGGCCCGGTGCGCTTCGGCGGCAACACGTTTTCCGGATAATATTGCGACAGGTTCATGCCGATGACCTTGGGGTCCGGCTTCACCAGCTTGACCAGCAGCATGCCCGGCACGATCAGGAAAGGCAGGAAGAACCAGGGCAGGCTGAGCGGATTCTGGCCGAGCTGCGGCGCGATGCGCTCGGACTGCTCGACGATGAGCGGGCTGGCGAAGAGACCGGCCAGCGAGCCCAGCGCGACATAGCCCAGCGCCTGAGCGCGTATGCGCGGCGGCACCATGTCGGTGGCGGCGACACGCAACTGCTGGGCGGCATTCATGCCCATGCCGAACATCAGCATGCCGACGGTGAAGGTGGCGATGCCATGCACTACCGAGGCCAAGCCCACGATGATCGAGCCCATGAGCGCCAGCACCAGCCCCAACAAGATGCCGGGCTTGCGGCCGAGCTTGTCGGTGACGCGCCCGATGGGATAGGCCACCAGGAAACGGCTGAGCCCCAAGAGAGCCACCGCGAGCCCCGCCAGCGCCGCCGAGTTGGTCAGATAGATCACTGTGAGACCGCCCAGCCCATAGGCGAACTGCATGCCGGCGCCGGTGAAGGATTGCGACAACGCGAACAGCGCGATGTTGCGCTTGATCAGGCCGGGAATGCGAATGACGGGCGGGGCTTCCGCAGCGCTTGTTGAATTCATCTCGTCCCGCACGAGTTAGTTGTTTCTATCATGACGCGAACTGCATGATACCCTAATTACAAGATACCCTAACTAAGGGTGGACACGCGAGCCCGTGACGGCAAAGACCGCGGCCTGCCCCCCTGATGCACCGGGCGATGCGAGGGAAATGCGTGAAGACGCTGGTACCTCCTCGGCCAGCGCCGCCAGCAACCGTTCCGGTGTCGGCGTCTCGCCCGAAAGCAGCTCGTCAAGCGCGCTCAATAGCAGGCCGACGCCAGGCTGGGCTAGTCGATAGATCACCGATTTCGACTGCCGGCGGGTCGCGACCCAGCCGGCCTGGCGCAGCTCCGCCAGTTGCTGCGAGAGGCCCGGCTGCTTGAGGTCGAGCACCCGTTCCAGATCACCGACCGAACGCTCGCCCTGCTTGAGACAGGCGAGGATCATGAGGCGCACCGGATGGGCAAGCGACCGCAACCGCTCGGCCGCGGCCTCGGCCGGCGTGCGTTCGATATAGGACAGGCTCATGGCGCCCCCGGGGTGAAATACCAGGAGCCCTCGCCCGCACGCTGCCTAGCCTCGGCCAGGGTCTGGGCCGGCGGGCGCACCAGGGCCGAACCCGGCTGCCAGCCTTCCGGCGTCGAAAGGCCGGTATGGTCGGTCTCCTGCAGAGCCGCGACCAGCCGCAGCATCTCCTCGACCGAGCGGCCATTGGTCATCGGGTACCAGATCATGGCGCGCAAGATCCCCTTGGGGTCGATGACGAAGCTGGCCCGTACCGTGGCGCTGTCAGGCGAATCGGCCGCGATCATGCCATAGGCCGCGGCCACCGCCATGGACGGGTCCTCGACGATCGGAAACGGAATTTCGACGCCGAAATGCCGCTCGATGTCCAGCGCCCAGCTCAGATGCGCGAACAGGCTGTCGACCGAAAGCGCCAGGAGATCGCAGCCCATCTCGGCAAAGCGTGGCGCAGCCCTGGCAAGGGCTACGAATTCGCTGGTGCAGACCGGGGTGAAGTCGGCGGGATGGGAGAAGAACACCAGCCAGCGCCCGCGGTAGTCACGTAACGTCCGCTCGCCCATGGTGGTGCGCGCCCGGAACTCCGGCGCGGGTAGCCCGATGCGGATCAGAGGTCCCTGTTGTGGCAATTGTTGTTCCATGCCTTCGATACGCTCCTCAACCAGAACGTTTCTTATAGTCCCGTTATGTCGGTTGACGCCATAGCGACATATATTACATAATTTATGTAATATATAAAATGTTGTCACTCCCTTCGGAGAAACGGCATGGCGGATTGGGCAGCGCATCTGAGTTTGACGCAATATCTGCTGGGCCTCGCATCCGGCAGTTTCGTCGGGTTCTGTCTGGGCCTGGTCGGCGGCGGCGGCTCGATCCTGGCCGTACCGCTGATCGTCTATGTCGTGGGCGTGCCCAACCCGCATCTGGCGATCGGCACGAGCGCACTCGCCGTCGCGATCAATGCCGCCGCCGGACTCGCCTGCCATGCGCGGGCCGGCCATGTGAAATGGCGCTGTGCCGGCCTCTACGCCGGAGTCGGCGTGGCAGGCGCGCTGGCGGGATCGACCATCGGCAAGGCGGTCGACGGGCAGAAGCTGCTCGCCCTCTTCGCGCTGGTCATGCTGCTGGCCGGCGCGATGATCCTACGCCGGCGGCGCAACTGCACGCCCGGCCAGGAATGGAATCGGCGCAGCATCCCGCGCATCGTGGCGCTGGGCTTCGGCACCGGGGCCTTTTCCGGCTTCTTCGGCATCGGCGGCGGCTTCCTGATCGTGCCCGGCCTGGTCGCCTCGACCGGCATGGCGATGCTGAACGCCATCGGCTCCTCGCTGGTCGCCGTGACCGCCTTCGGCCTCACCACCGCGCTCAGCTACGCGGCATCCGGGCTGGTCGACTGGTACCTGGCCGGCGCCTTCATCCTGGGCGGCGGCGCCGGCAGCTATCTCGGCATGGCGATGACCCGGCGCCTCTCGGCCTCCGCCGTGGCGCTGCCGGCCATGTTCGCCGGCCTGATATTCGCGGTCGCCCTCTACATGCTCTGGCGCAGCGCCGGCGGGGCGTGAACTACCCTTCGACCACGTCCTGCATGCGCCGGACGAAATCCAGCAAGATCGGATAGCGGTTCGCCTCTTCCTTGACCACCGTATCGATCGGCGCCAGCAGGATATTGGCGAGCAGGCCATAAAGCGTGGCGTCGATCGAGGTCGGCGAGGCACCGAGGGCGAAGGCGTGGCCCTCCATGGTCGCAGCGATGGCCGAGAGATCGGCCGCCGCCATGACGCGGATATCGGCCTCCTCATGCCGGCCATAGCCCTGGCCGTAGAGCTCCCGCAGCATGCTCCAGCGCGCGAAGAAGCCCAGCGTGTGGCGGGCGCCCACGGGCAACGCGCCGAACAGCGCCTGGCGCATCGCGGCCCAGCCATCAGGCTCACGCCAGCGCGCATCCATCAGCAGGAAATAGAGACTTTCTTCAGCCGTCCGGCGCAGCAGATGGCCGAGCGCAATCCGCTTGGCATCCAGCCCATGGTCGAGCGGGTCGCCGAACCGGTTCTTGAGATAGGCCAGGATCAGCCCGCTATCGGCAAGGCGCACGCCCTCATGCTCGATATAGGGCAGCTTGTGCCGCGGCGCCTGGAAGGGCAGCGTCGGCACCGCGCGATAGGGCACGCCGGCCAGGCGGCAATAGGTTTCGACCTTGAGGCAGAACGGGCTGATATTGATCGGCCAGCCTGGCGGCACGGGGAAGACGTGCAGGCGGATCATCGCGTCGAACCTTCTCCTGCAGGCCCCTCGTCGCCCGGTCGGCGCGGCACCACGATCGTCGAGGCCATGGTCTGCACCACCTTGTCGCGCTGATTGAACGTGCGGCTCAGCAGCAAGACCATGCCCCGGTTCGGGCGCGAGCGCGCGACAGCGTACCAGCCGCTCGCGGCCAAGCCGCCGAACAGCGAGGCCCGGGCGGCATGCTCGTCCAGATGGAAAGGCTGGGGGTCGAACTCGGTGGCGAAAGCGATCATGGCGTCCGCTTCCATCGTGGCGCTGCCGCTGACGAAAACCTGGCCAAGGTGCAGATCCTCCAGGTAGAGGCCATCCTCCATGTCACGCCTCCTATAAGGCCCTGAATATCAACATAGTTCCTTGAGGCGTTCCTTCACCGTGTCGAGGATCTCCTGCGATTGTGGCGTGCCGCGGGCAACCCGTGCGAGCGCCACGGCACCGACCATGGCACAGGAGGCGAGGATGGCGCGCGATCGCCGGTCGGCATCATCGCCCGATGCCATCAGCGTCGCGATCAGTCCGACATTGAACGCCCACTGCTCCAGCGCGGCAGCGCGGGTTGCCTCGCCATTACGCGCAATATCCGGCGCCAACGCGCTGAATACGCAGCCCGTGCCCTCGGCATCGCGGTGCGCGGTGCTGAGATAGCCATCGATCATCTTGTCGAGTTCGAGCGGCGGTCCGCCCTCCTCTGCCGCCTTGGCATCGTCGTACCAGGCACTGCGCGCCGCCGCGACCGCCTCGGCCACCAGCGCGTCGCGCGAGGCGAAATGCTTGTAGAAGCCGCCGACCGTCAATCCGGCCTCCTTCATCAGATCGGCGACGCCGATGCCGTCCAATCCCTTCTCGCGAAACCGCCGCGCCGCGATCTCGACGATACGCTGATGGGTGAGCGCCTTGTCCGCTTGCGAGTGACCCATGATCCGCGACCCTCCAAAAATCGTCGCTTGACATTATGGATTATGAATGTAATCCATATTAGATAACGATCATAATCCAGATCGTCGAAGCAGACAAGGAGACGACTCATGCGGCTCGCAAACAAGGTGGCCCTGATCACGGGCGGCAATAGCGGCATCGGCCTCGCCACGGCGAGGGTATTCCTGGCAGAAGGTGCCAAGGTCGCGATCACCGGGCGCAACCGGAAGACCCTGGACGAAGCCGTCACGGCCCTCGGCGGCAATGTCCTGGCCCTTCAGGCCGATGTCACGGATGTGGCGGCCATCGAAAAGGCGGCGGCCGAGGTCGCGGCCAAGCTCGGCAAGATCGACGTGGTGTTCGCCAATGCCGGCATCGGGGGCGCCACACCGCTGGGCCAAACTAGCCTCGAGGCCTTTCAGCAGATCATCAATACCAACCTGACCGGCGTGTTCTTCACCGTGCAGGCGGCCTTGCCCCACCTCAACGACGGTGCCTCGATCATCCTCAACGGCTCCGTCCACGCCGTGCTGGGCATGCCCGGCTGGGCCGGCTATGCCGCGACCAAGGGCGGGGTGCGCGCCATGACCCGCAATCTGGCGGCGGAGCTGGCCCCGCGCCGCATCCGGGTCAACCAGGTGACCCCCGGCGGCACCAAGACGCCGATCTGGGCCCCTTATGCGGCCAACCCGGCGGATATGGCGGCACTGGAAGGCCGCATCGCCGCGGCGACACCGCTCGGCCGGATGAGCGAGGCCGAGGAGATCGCCAAAGCCGCGCTTTACCTCGCTTCCGAGGACGCCGCCAACGTCACCGGCATCGAGATCACCGTCGATGGCGGCGCGACCAACCTGCCGGCCGGCGCACCGGTCTTTCGGCAATGATTGAGCGCTGGTGATTAACCGGGCTTCCGTGCTGACGGGTCAAAACCCCGTCAGCACCGTCTTGCCGATCGCCTTGCCGCTCTCGACCAGGGCATGGGCCCGGCGCAGATTGGCCGCATCGATGCGGCCGATCTCGGTCTTGAGCGTCGTGCGCAGCACGCCGGCATCGATCAGGTCGGCGACCTCGTTCAGCAGCTTGTGCTGCTCGGCCATGTCGGCCGTGCCGAAGAGCGAGCGGGTATACATGGACTCCCAGTTCACCGAGACGCTCTTCTGCTTGAACGGCAGGATGTCGAGCGTCTTGGGATCGTCGATCAGCGCCATCCGCCCCTGCGGCGCGATCGCCTTGACGATCGCCGGCAGGTGCTGATCGGTCCCGCTCAGCGCCGCGACATACTCGACCGTCTCGATGCCGATCGCCTTCAGCGCCTCGTCCAGCGGCTGGTGATGGTCGATGACCTCATGGGCGCCCATCTCCTTCACCCATCCGATAGTTTCGGGTCGCGAGGCGGTCGCGACGACGCGCAGGCCGGTCAGCCGGCATGCAAGCTGGATCAGGATCGAGCCGACACCGCCGGCGCCGTTGATGACCAACAGCGTACCGTTCTGTGCCTTGGTGCCATAGGCGACACCCAACCGGTCGAACAGCAGTTCCCAGGCGGTGATCGATGTCAGTGGCAAGGCCGCGGCCTGGGTGAAGCTGAGGCTCGCCGGCTTGCGGCCGACGATACGCTCGTCGACGGCATGGAATTCGGCATTGGTACCGGCGCGATCGATGGCGCCGGCATAGAAGACCGCATCGCCCGGCTTGAACAGGGTGACCTCGCCGCCCACGGCCTCGACGATGCCGGCCGCGTCCCAGCCCAGCACCTTCGGGCCTTCCGGCTTCGGCCGCATACGCACTTTCGTGTCGACCGGGTTGACCGATACCGCCTCGACCTTGACCAGCAGGTCGCGTGGGCGGATCTCCGGCCGGGGCAGATCGAGATCGACCAGTGATTGCGGCGCGTCGATGGGCAGGGATTCGTAATAGCCGATGGCTTTCATGGCGGGTCTCCTTCCGGGGATCGTCGATCGGATTCCAGTGAACACCATCGCCATTGGGAAGAAAAACGCCTAGTCCTAATATCGACCGGGCACGCTGGAACGGCGTCGATATGCTCCGCGCCGGCTCAGCCCCTGGTCAGCTTCCTCGTCGAAAGCCTTACTCCACAGCTACAGGTCGCCGCATGACCCGCCTCAACGAATTCGGCCAGCCGATCGGTTCGGATTTGCCCGACTGGGCACCTCGCCCCCGGCCGCCGCGCCTGGTCATGGAAGGACACACGGTCCGTATCGAGCCTATCGACCCTGCGCGCCATGCCGCGGAGATCATGAGCCATCTCAGCCGGCCGGGGGACGACCCGCTCTGGACTTATCTGGCCTATGGGCCGTTCCGGGATGACGCGGAATATCGCGATTACCTCGCCCGGCATTGCCTGGGCGACGATCCCTTGATGCATGCCATCGTCGACAAGGCGACCGGCAAGGCGGCGGGCCAGGCGGCCTATTTGCGCATCGACCCGGCCAATGGCGTGATCGAGGTCGGGCACCTGCTGTTCACGCCGGTCCTGCAGCGCCGGGTGGCCGCCACGGAAGCCATGTATCTGATGATGGCGCGCGCCTTCGATGAGCTGGGATATCGCCGCTACGAATGGAAATGCGACGCGCTCAACGCGCCGTCGCGCACTGCCGCCCTGCGCCTGGGCTTCACCTTCGAGGGCGTGTTCAGGCAGGCGGTCGTCACCAAGGGGCGCAACCGCGACACCGCCTGGTTCGCCATCACCGACCAGGAATGGCCGGCGATCCGCCAGGCTTTTCAAACCTGGCTCGCGCCCGGTAATTTCCACGCCGGCGGCCAGCAGAAAACGGCGCTCCGGGCAAGGCAGGCCTAGGCGCATCTCCCCAGTTCGTCATGGCCGGACATGATCCGGCCATCTCCCGCAGGATGGATGTCGACGGCTGAGCAGCGTGGATGGCCGGGTCAAGCCCGGCCATGACGGTGGGAGATGGGACTTACCCCCATCCGTCAGTCCTCGCGGTGCGTGCGCTCCATGCGCTCGTGGCGCTCCTGGGCTTCGAGGCTGAGCGTGGCAATCGGCCGAGCGTCCAGGCGGCGTACACCGATCGGCTCATCCGTCTCCTCGCAATAGCCGTAGGTACCGGCCTCGATACGCTGCAAGGCGGCATCTATCTTGGAGATCAGCTTGCGCTCGCGGTCACGGGTACGCAGCTCGGTAAAGCGATCGGTCTCCAGCGTCGCCCGGTCGGCGACATCCGGCTCCGACAGGCTCTCCTCCTTGAGATGCTGCAGTGTCTCGGTCGATTCAGCCAGCAGCTCAAGGCGCCAACGCAGCAGCTTCTGCCGGAAATACTCCAGCTGAAGCGGATTCATGAACTCCTCGTCGTCGGACGGCCGATAGTCGGGAGGAAGCGTAGGCCGCATCACGTACTCCGTGCACCCCTAGAAAGACGGGACCAGA
>DATJJW010000283.1:0-8830 GCA_035491935.1 Allostellaceae bacterium
GAAGGCGCCGATCGTGTACCCGTCCGGAGCCGACCGGGCGACCCGTTCCGCGCCGATGATGCCGGAGGCGCCGTCCTGGTTCTCCGACACGATCGAGACGCCCAGGCTCTTCGCCATCTCCGGCGCGACGAGACGCGCGACGTTGTCGACGGCGCTGCCCGCCGCCAGCGGGATGATCATGGTGATCGTCTTGTCCGGATACGCCGCCAACGCGCTTGTGGAATAGATCATTCCGGCGGCGGCCAGGCCACCGAATACCCAGGTGGCACTACGCCGCATCAGTTTCTTCATGCCCCAATCTCCCCGTCTATTGTGCTTGTCTGTCGTCGCCATGACCCTGGGGCTCACAGCTTGATGCCCATCAGTTTCTGGGCATTGTCGCGGAAGATCGCGATGCGTTCGGCATCCGTCAGCTTGGTGGCGTACACCCTGTCGATCGGGTGCAGCTCCCATGGAATCGGGTAGTCGGTGCCGAGCACGATCTTGTCGATACCGACCTGGGAGATCAGGTACTTCAGCGCTTCCGGCGTGAACACCATGGCGTCGACATGGATATCGCGGATATAGGCGCTGGGCTCCTTCTTGAGCTTGATGGTCGGATCGCAGTTCTGCGGCGAGACCCCGCAAGGATAATCCATGCGTGCAGAATAGGAATCGACATAGCCGCCGCCATGGGCCGCCAGGATCTTGAGCTTCGGGAACTTGTCGAGCGTGCCCTGAAAGATCAGGTGTTCAAGCGCAATGGTGGTATCGAGCGGGTTGCCGATGGTGTTGGACAGCCAGCCATTGCCCTTGTAGCGCTTGGCCATCTCCGGCTGCGTCTGTGGATGGATGAACAGGGTCGCGCCCAGCTCCTCGGCCTTGGCCCAGACCGGGTGGAATTGCGGGTCGGAGAAGGCGGTGCCGTTGACGGTCGAGCCGATGGCGGCACCGGCCAGGCCTTGGCTTTTCATCGCCGTTTCCAGCTCCTGCGCCGCGAGGTCGGGATATTGCAGCGAGAGCGAGGCGAAGGCGGAGAAACGCTTGGGATAAGCCGCGCGCAGTTCGGCAAAATGCTGGTTGTGGATCTTGCAGATGGCGCCGGCGGTCTCGCGATCCTTGCCGTACCAATAGGGGTTGATCGACAGCACCTCCATGTCGATGCCCATATTGTCCATGGCGGTCAGGCGCCGCTGCACCTCCGTATGGTCGTCGGCCGGGATGAACATCTCGTCCACGCCCTTGACCGGCGGCAGCACATGTTTCGCGTCGTCGCCCATGAGCTTGATCGCGTCATGGAAATAGCAGTGGGAATGCATGTCGATGGTGCGGATGCGCTTGCCCTTGACCATGACCGGCAGATGATGCCTGGGCGCCAGATTCGTGCTGCCCGTTGCACCCGCCGCATTGCCTCCAGCGGCGCCGGCCGCAGCGCGTGCCGCGTCCTGCAGTCCGCAGGTACAGAACACCAGGCCGCCGGCCGCCGCACCCTTCAGAAACCCTCTCCGCGTGGTCATGTCGCCTTCCCCCCGTTTGTTGTTCTTTTCCACGGTGCCCACGCCCGGTCTTTGCGTCCGGACGTGGGGTCTTCGACAGGCTGAATTCGGTCCCCGCCGGGCTCAGCCCATCCCACCAAGGCACAGGTATTTGATCACCAGGTAGTCATCCATGCCGTAATGAGAGCCTTCGCGGCCGAGCCCCGATTGCTTGACGCCGCCGAAGGGCCCAACCTCGTTGGAAATGAGGCCGGTATTGATGCCGACGATGCCGTATTCCAACGCCTCGGCCACTCGCCAGACGCGAGCGATGTCGCGGCTGTAGAAATATCCGGCCAGGCCAAACTCGGTGGCATTGGCCAGCTTGACCACCTCTTCTTCCGTCTTGAAGCGGAACAAGGGCGCCAGCGGCCCGAACGTCTCCTCGCGCGCCACCTTCATCTCGGTGGTGGCACCGACCAGCACGGTCGGCTCGAAGAAGGTGCCGCCCAGCTTGTGCCGCTTGCCGCCCAGCAGCACCTTGCCGCCCTTGGCCAGCGCGTCGGCGATATGGTCCTCGACCTTATCGATCGCGGCATGCTCGATCAGCGGTCCCTGATCGACACCGGCCTCCGCGCCATTGCCGACCTTGAGGCGCGAGACCGCGGCGACCAGCTTGTCGGCGAAGACGTCATAGACGCCGTCCTGGACATAGATGCGATTGGCGCAGACGCAGGTCTGGCCGGCATTGCGATATTTCGACGTGATGGCGCCGGCCACCGCCGCGTCGATATCGGCGTCGTCGAAGACGATGAAGGGCGCATTGCCGCCCAGTTCCAGCGACATCTTCTTGATGGTCGGCGCGCATTGCTGCATCAGCAGCCGGCCGATCTCGGTCGAGCCGGTGAAGGATAGCTTGCGCACGGTCGGATTGCCGGTCATCTCGCCGCCGATGGCGGGGGCATCGCCGGTGACGACGCTGAACACGCCCTTCGGCATGCCCGCGCGCTCGGCCAGCACCGCCAGGGCCAATGCGGAAAGCGGCGTGCTCTCGGCCGGCTTGACCACGATCGGGCAACCGGCAGCGAGCGCCGGTCCCACCTTGCGCGTGATCATCGCGGCCGGGAAGTTCCACGGCGTGATCGCGGCGCAGACGCCGATCGGCTCCTTGGTCACGATAATGCGCTTGTCGGCGGCCGGGCTCTGCAGCGTGTCGCCGGCGACACGCTTGCCTTCTTCGGCGAACCATTCGAGGAAAGAGGCGGCATAGGCGATCTCGCCGCGAGATTCGGCCAAGGGTTTGCCCTGCTCGGTGGTCATGAGCAGCGCCAGATCCTCGGCATTCTCCAGCAGCAGATCGTTCCAGCACCGCAGGATGGCGGCGCGCTCCTTGGCCGTCTTGCGCCGCCATGGCCCCCAGGCCTGGTCGGCGGCGGCGATCGCGCGGCGTGTCTCGGCGGCGCCCATATTGGGTACGGATGCCACGACCTCGTTCGTTGCAGGGTTCAGGACGTCGAAGGTCGAGCCGTTATCGGCATCGCACCAGACGCCGTCGATGAAGGCCTGCCGGCGCAGAAGTTCGGGATCTTTCAGTCGCATGTCATGATCCTCCCGTATTCCCGGGGAATATCCCCCCGAAGATTGTACCTGGGGGCCATCATCCCAGAGGTGATCAGCGTCGCGCCAGCGTCTCGATGCCGAGCTGGCCGGCAAGCTGGTCGAGTTCGGCGATCAGGGCCGGCGGCAGCGGGATGCCCTTGACCGCGTACTCGCTCCGGCGCAGATGGCTCTGCTCGCCCGGCAGCCAGATACGGTCGACATTGGGCAGGCGTTCGGCATTGCGGATGTCGCGTGCCACCGTGTCGACCGCGTGCTTGAAATCTTCCGGCGCGCCGAAGGCCTTGAGGTCGATGACCAGGATCGCCTGGCCGGTATTGGTCGGCGTGATGTGGTCGAGATTGAAGTCGACGACGTCGCGGCCCATCGCGGCACCCTGCAGCGTGCCGGCAAGCAGGCCCACCACCAGTGCCAGCCCATAGCCCTTGTGGCCGCCGATCGGCAGCAGGAAGCCTTCGTTCGAGCGGTTGGGGTCGAGCAGCGGCTTGCCCTGGCGGTCGATCATCCAGCCTTCCGGCATCATCTCACCGCGTTTCGCCTTGGCCTTGACCTTGCCATAGGCCGCGACCGTGGTCGCCATGTCCAGAACCACTGCCGGCTCGCTGCCGGCCGGGATGCCGACCGCGATCGGGTTGGTCGACAGCAGCATGTCCATGCCACCCCAGGGCGGCAAATGATTGGCGTTGCCGACGGCGAAATAGAGCCCGATCATGTCATGCTCGATCGGCATGCGGGCATAGAGCGAGGCGGGGCCGGCATGGTTGCTGGCCCTCGCGCCGACCCAGGCGACGCCGGCTGTCCTGGCCTTCTCGATCGCGAGCTTGGCGGCATAGGACATCACCAGATGACCCATGCCATTGTCGCCATCGACCACGGCCATGGCGGCGCGCTCGGTCGCGATACGGATGTTCGGCCGGACATTGATGCCGCCGGTGCCGATGCGCTTCAGGTATTGCGGCAGGCGGATGACGCCATGACCGTCGGAGCCCTGCAGATCGGCCTCGGCCATCAGGTGGGCCACCGTGCCGGCGTCGCCTTCGGGCAATCCCGCCTTGCGCATCGCCGCGCCGATGAAGGTTTCCAGCGCCGCGACGTCGACCAATACCGATTTGCTATCTTGTGCCATGATCCGCCATGTAGGTGCGCTGCTTGCCGCCGCGTCTCGTGGGTCTTGAATGCCGCGCATTGCAATGCAATCGTAGCGCGAGGGCACGACTTTAGTGTCCGCCTGAAACTACGTCCAATACCCGTTTGTTTTATAGCCATATCAGATTGATATGGGATGAGGGATACGAGGAACGCCGCCGCCATGGATCTGCGCGCGCTGAAATACTTCGTCGCCATCGCCGACGCCGGCAGCCTGACCGCGGCGGCCAGGGCGATCGCCGTGGCGCAGCCGGCGTTGAGCCGGCAACTGCGCGAGCTGGAGCACGATCTGGGCGTCCAGCTCCTGCACCGCAATTCACGGGGGGTGCGGCTGACCCAGGCTGGCGCCACGCTCTATGAGTCGGCCTACCGCATCCTGGCCGACGCGCAGCGGGTGCGCGAGCAGCTTACCGGCCAGCGCCAGGCGGAGCAGGCGAGCGTGGTGCTGGGCACTTCGCCGACATTGGCGCGCCTGCTGGTGCCCGGCGTGTTCGCGCGCAGCCAGCGACCCTTGAGCGGGCTGCGGCTGACGGTGCGCGAGGCCTTCACGCCGGTGCTTCTGGACTGGCTGGAGAAAGGGGTGGTCGATCTTGCGGTCGTGACCAATCCGGAGCAGGGCAGGGCGATCACCACCCACGCCCTGCTGGGCGAGCCCTTTGCCGTGATATCGCCGGTGTCGAAGCGCATGGCGCCAACCATCTCGCTGGAGCAGTTGGCGCGCATCCCGCTGCTGGTCACGACCTTCCATCACAGCATCATCGAGCAGCAGCTGGCTCCGCTGGGCGGGCATCTCGAGGTGCAGGCGCGCATCGATTCCGTCGACGCCATCCACGAGCTGGTGCTGCGCGGTCATGGCTCGACGCTGATGCCGGTCTCGGTCTTCAAGGAGCCGCGCGTCCGACGTCTCGTCACCATGTCCGAGGTTTCGGGCGTGCAGCTCAACCGCCTGCTGGTCATGGCGACACGGCTGGGGCGTGAGGAGAATCCGGCGCTCTCCATGCTGAAGGACATGGTCATTGCCGAGCTGTCGGAGCTGACACAGGCCGGCATGTTCAACTTCGCCCTGGCCCGTGCGCGGCCCTCCGTCATCTCGGCCGCCGATCTTGGTTAGGTCCGAGTCGGCCTCTTTAGTGTTTTCCCGCCTCGTCTTGACCGGCGTGCAATGAGGCTCCTATCTGACGGGGTTCAATCAGCCGTTACCGACAATATCTCGGGAGTAGAAGCATGCAGGTCCGCAGGGTGGTCACCGGTCACAAGCCCAATGGCGATGCCACGGTCATTATCGACGAGATGTCCAGCGACATCGTCCATGCCCGTCAGGGCGCCACGTTCTGCAATGTCTGGTCGTCGCCGTTTCCGGTCGACAATGACGACGAGACCGACGGTGCCAAGCAGATCGTCGGCACGGCCATGAAGGGCCGCTCGGTGTTCCGTCTCGTCGAATACCAGCCGGGCGTGCTGCCGCGCAATCACCGCACGGATTCGATCGATTACGCCATCGTCATATCCGGCGAGATCCATATGGAGCTCGACAAGGGCGAGGTCGTGGCGCTGAAGGCCGGCGACGTGCTGGTCCAGCGCGGCACGATTCACAATTGGGAGAACAGGGGCGGCGTACCTTGCGTCATCGCCTTCGTGCTGATCGACGCGCCAGCCGCCAAGGTCGCCGGCGCCGAGATGCACGCCACCGGCTGATCAGCCGACCTCCAGGGAAGCGGCAGGCGCGGGCGGGACGATCAGCCCGCGCTTGACCCCGGTGTAATAGGCCCAGAGCAGATGGGCGGCGACCCCGCGAAAGGGGCGCCAGGCCTCGGCCCGGGCATAGAGCGCCTTTTCCGTGAGTCGTATCGCGGCACCATCGGCCATGCGCAAGCCCTCTTGCAGCGCCAGGTCGCCGGCCGGGAACAGGTCGGTTCGCCCCTCGCAGCCCATGAGATAGGCTTCGGCCGTCCAGCGGCCGATGCCCTTGATCGCGATCAGCTTGGCGACCGCCTGGAGATCGTCGAGTTCGCGCAAAGCGACGAAGTCGATCGCGCCGCAGGCTTCGGCCTCGGCCACCGCGTGGACATAGCGCGCCTTGGGGCCGGAAAGGCCGAAGCCCTTCAGCGTCTCGATATCGCAGCCGAGGATGCTGGCCGAGTCGACGGTGCCGAGCCCCGCTTCCAGCCGTTTCCAGATCGCAATGGCCGAGGCGACCGAGACCTGCTGCTCCAGCACCAGCTTGATCAGTTCGGCGAAGCCCGAAGGTTTGGTGCGCCAAGCGAAGGGCGGGGTCGCGGCATGGGCCACGGCGAGGCCCGGGTCGAGAAGGCCGAGGGCAGCGCGTGCCGCCTCGATCTGTTCGGCCGTATGCATGGTCAGTTGAGTTCCTGTTCCTTGATCTAAGGCATTTCTAACGCGAAATGCATCGTGCGGGAGTCGGCATTCGCGTCCTTACGTCCGGGGCGGTGGCGGATTCCCGGACACGCCTTCCGGCATCGCAGTTGCGTCGGCTGGGCTAATATCCCTCCCGGATGACAAGGAGATCAGGTCATGACCCATAAAATCCACGATATCGGCGTCGCCAAGCACATCGGCAGCTATAGCGACGCCATCGAAGTCGGCCCGGGTACACGCTGGCTCTTCACCTCCGGTACGCCCGGCCTGGCCGAGGATGGCAGCGTGCCCGATGGCATCGAGGCGCAGACCCGGCTGATGTGGGGCCACATCCTGAAGACGCTGGAACGGGCCGGCATGACCACGGCCGATCTGGTGAAGGTCACGACCACGCTGACCCATGCCGGGGATATCCCGCTCTACGCCAAGATCCGCAAGGAGATCCTGGGCGATGTGAAGCCGGCCTTCATGCTTCAGGTCGTCGACCAACTTGTCTGGCCGAGCTTGCGCGTCGAGGTCGAGATCGTCGCGGCCAAAGCCTGAGTCGGTCGGTCCTCCCTAAAGTTTCGCGCCCGTGACGGCGGCGCTTTCATCCGGACTGGCGTTCCAATAGCCGAAAGCGGCCGAGGCGCGCAGCATGCGCTGGATATCATCGGGCGAGGGCGGGGTGGAGGGCGCGTCGGCAGCAACCATCCGGCCGGCCTCGCTGACGAAACGGGCAAAGCGGTTGTTCGTCGCCAGGATCACATCTGCCCGGCTCATGCCTGTGTTGCGCACGGCATGCTTGACCCCGTCGGGTAGCAGCAGGCTCTTTCCGGTAGCGACCGTATGCCATTTCGGCGCCTCATCGGCGATGAACACATCGAGCTGTCCATCAAGGACGTAGAAGCATTCGGGATCGATATGGCTATGCAACGGCACGAGCTTACCCGGCGCCAAGGACGTCCGGAAAAACACCGTGTCGTTTTCGTTCAAGCCCATGCGGGCCACCATCTCGAAACGGGCGCCCATCATATCGACGAGATCGCCAGATTTGAGTTCCTGTGCCAATGCGTCCTCCGATTTCGAACCTGGGTGGTGATTGGAAAGAGCGCAGGAAGAGACAGCGTCGGGGGCATGCGCCGCCGATCTTCAGCGTTTTCCTGGAGAGAGGATTTCGGAAAGGTGCCGAGATGCGTTCATTATGGCGGCACCTGTCGGCACCGCTCATTTTCGCTCTAAATGCGGCCAGGGTGCTGAGCAACCTGAGCGTTCAAATCGTCGCCTTCGCCCGTGCTTTACCGGCTCTGCCATTGACTGTCAATCGGCGCCCAATGAAGAGATCGACATGATGCACGCATACAAATGGATCGACTCGCCCGTCGGGCCGCTGAAGCTGGTGGCGAGCGACAAGGGGCTGACCGCCATCCTGTGGGAGAAGGAGCGGCCGAACCGGGTGCGGCTGGGGCCGCTCATGGAAGACCCGTCGCATCCGGTGCTGCTGGAGGCCGAGAAGCAATTGGGCGAATATTTCCGCGGCGAACGGCAAAGCTTCTCGCTGCCGCTCGACTTCGTCGGCACGGCGTTCCAGAAGCGAGTGTGGCAGGCGCTCCTGGCCATTCCCTATGGCGAAGTGCGCTCCTATGCCCAGATCGCCCGGCAGCTCGGCAATGAGAAGGCGGTACGCGCCGTCGGCGCCGCCAATGGCCGCAACCCGCTCTCGATCGTCGCGCCTTGCCACCGGGTGATCGGCACCTCCGGGGCGCTCACCGGCTTTGCCGGCGGGCTGGACGTCAAAAGCCGCCTCTTGTCGCTGGAGGGGTGTCTGCTGTGATGTTCCCAAAACTGCCGGCCAATGCTTGCAATCGCCGGTGGTTTGCCCGAAATTGATCATGCTGCTTCATAATATGTCGTTTCAAAAAATGACCGCGATGATCGGGGACATGGACACAATATGCCGGACGAGGTGAGTTCGGCGGTGGCGCCGCGCCTGGCGGCGGACATGTCGCCGGCTGCTTTCAAATTGCTGTTATCGGGCCTGATGCTGGCGCTGACCTTGGCGGCGCTCGACCAGAATATTGTCGCGACGGCACTGCCACGCATCACCGATGAATTGGGCGGGCTGCAACACCTGTCCTGGGTCGTTACCAGCTTTCTGGTCGCCAGCACGATCACGGCGCCGCTTTACGGCAAGCTCAGCGACCTTTACGGCCGCAAGCCGGTCTACATCGTCTCGATCGTCATTTTCCTGATCGGCT
>DATJJW010000284.1:0-6363 GCA_035491935.1 Allostellaceae bacterium
ACCGGACTCTGCCGCACACCCAGCACCTCCCGCGTCGATACCGTCATCGGCTTCCTCCCTCTTCTTGTCGCTCCGGCAATTCTGTCTGGACGACGAGCCGGTGGAAACGTAGTGTATGAAAAACATTTGTATACAAATGTACAAACCTGCGCCAGGCAGGAGATCGGGAGAAGATTCGCGTTGTCGCCCGCTCATACCGTTCCCTATCGCGTCCATCTGACGCGCGTCGCCGCCATCTTCGAGCGCCTGGGCCTGCCGCCCAAGGATGCTCACCGGGTAGCCTTCTGCCTGATCGAGGCCGATCTGCGCGGCGTGGCGTCCCACGGCATCAGCCGTATCCCGATCTATGCCAGGCGCCTGCGCGAAGGGCTGGTGAAGCCGAAACCCAACCTTACCTTCGAGACGCCAACCCCGGTGGCGGCACGGCTCGACGGCGACAACGGCATGGGCTTCGTCGTGGGATCCGCCGCCATGGAAGGGGCCATCGAGCGGGCCCGGCGCTTCGGCATCGGGCTGGTGCTGGCCCGACACAGCAATCACTTCGGCATGGCCGCCTGCTATCTGCTTCAGGCAGCCGAAGCGGGAATGGCGGCGATCGTCATGACCAATGCATCCCGCACCATGCCGGTTTGGGGCAGCCGCAAGCCATTCATCGGCACGTCGCCGCTCGCCATGGCGGCGCCGGGCGGCAAGGGTGCGCCCATCGTCCTCGACATGGCGACCTCGGTCGCGGCGCGCGGCAAGATCCGCAACGCCGCCCGCCGGGGCAAGCCGATCCCGGAAGGCTGGGCGCTGGACGAGCATGGCAAGCCCACCACCGATGCGGAGGCTGCCTATCGCGGCGTCGTGCTGCCGCTGGGCGGCCCGAAAGGCTCGGGCATGTCGCTGATGATGGACATCATGGCCGGCGTCATGTCCGGCGCCAGCTTCGGCGGCGATGTCCGCGACGCCTATTCGGATTTCGAGGCCCCGCAGGGGGTCGGCCATTTGTTCCTGGCCTTCCGCCCCGACCTGTTCCTCGGTTCCGACGAATACGGCGCGCGCATGGACACGCTGGTCGCGCGCGCCAAGGCCTTGCCGCTTGCGGAAGGGTTCGAGGAGATCCTGATGCCCGGCGAACGCGAGGCGCGCATGGCGGAGGCGGCACGCGCCAAGGGCGTCACCGTCAGCGACGAGGATTGCATCATGCTGGACAAGGAGGAACATCATGGCTGAGGAACCGCAGCGCTTCCATGATCCCGCCTTCGACTTGACCTTGCTGGTCCGGGGCTTTCCCGGCAAATCGTTGTTCCATGGCGGTCTCGGCTGGAGCACGATCGCGCTCTTGCGTATGGGCGGCCGGGTCATCCTGGTCGATACCGGCGCCTTCAACGCGCGACGGGCGATCTATGCCGGGCTCGAACGCGCCGGCCTCACCACCGCCGATGTCACCGATGTCTTGCTGACCCATGCGCATTACGACCACTCGATCAATTGGGTATTGTTCGAGAAGGCGCGGTTGCATATCGGCAGCGCCGAGCTCGAATGGGCGACGCCGCTGTGGGGCGACCCGGTATTGCCGGAGCTCTATATCCGCGCGCTCGCCGAGAGCCCGCGTCTGATACCGATCGAGGATGGCGCCGAAATCGTGCCGGGCATCCGCGCGCTGCGCTGCCCCGGCCATACGCCCGGCTGCCTGGTCTTCTGCCTCGAAGGCAGCGAGCGCCGCGTCATCTTCACCGGCGATGCCGCCAAGAACCGCGCCGAATTGCTGTCCGGCACCACCGACATGACGATGAATGCGGCACAGTCCAAGGAATCGATCCAGGCGATCTGGCGGCTCTGGCGCGAGAAGCCGGACACGCTGCTCATCCCCGGCCACGATCTGCCGATGTTGCTGGAAGACGGCAAGCCGGCCTATGTCGGCGAGCGTCGGGCCGGCATTTCCGCCTGGTATGGCGAGGACATGCTGGACACGACGATCTTCGAGTTCACCTCCAAGTGATGATGGGAGCAATATGACCATCCCGGCCGAACCCATCGCCTGGATACCGGCTGACGAGCCGGCCACGCCCGAAACGCCGCTCGCCCAGCAGGCCTACGAGCGGATCTTCGACGCGATCCAGACCGGCCGTTTCGCACCGGGCATGCGGATGAAGGAGACGGCGCTGACGGCTTGGCTCGGCATGAGCCGCACGCCGGTGCGCGAGGCGGTGGCGCGGCTGGCGCTGGACGGGCTGTTGAGCAACGAGGCCTATCGCGGCATCGTCATCTCCTCGCTCGACCGCCAGATGGTCATCGAGCTGTTTCTGGCGCGCGAGGCGATGGAGGGAGCGGCTGCCGCCCTCGCCGCCCGCTACGCGACGGAGGCCGAGATCGCCGCACTTCAGGCAGTGCTGGCGCTGGGGCGCAGCGTCGCCGACGACCCGGCCGCGGGTGTCCGCTACAACGCCCGCTTCCATACCGAGGTCTATGGCTGCGCCCATAACCGCTACCTGCTGAAGCCACTGAAGGCCCTGTGGTCGCAGATGGCGCTGGTGACCAAGGCGACCCGCCGCGCCCATGGCCGGGGCGACGAGGCGCGGGCCGAGCATGAGGCGATCGTCGACGCCATCGTCGCCCGCGATCCCGTCGCCGCCGAGGAAGCCGGCCGCGAGCATATCCGCGCCGCCCAGCGTGCGCTGCTCACTGCCTGGGTGGAGGGGCCGTGACCCGTCCTTTCGAGATCGCCGGCCAGCACTATCGGCGCATCGAGGTCGCGACGATGCTGCCGGGATATGCCCGGCTGCCCGTCTCGCTCAAGGTGCTGGCCGAGAATGTCGCGCGCCACGCGCCGGAGGCGCTTGGCGCCTTCACCGATTGGCTGGCGGGCAAGGATGGCAGCGAGATCCCGTTCCACCCGTCCCGCGTGCTCATGCACGACACGACCTGTCTGCCGGCGTTGGCCGACCTTGCCGCCATGCGCGACGCCATGCAGGCCCGCGGCGGCGATCCGGCCAAGGTCAATCCCCTGATCCCGGTGACCCTGGTCATCGATCATTCCGTGGCGGTCGATAATTTCGGCACCAAGGATGCCGCCGAACGCAACCTCGCCGCCGATTTCGCCCGCAATGGCGAACGCTATCGCTTCGTGCGCTGGGCTCAGCGCAACCTGGCCAATTTCGACGTCGTCTCGCCCGGCAACGGCATCATCCACCAGATCAATTTGGAGAGCCTGGCGCGCGTGGTCCGCCTGGAGGCGGAGGACCTGCTGGTGCCTGACACGCTGGTCGGTACCGACAGCCATACGCCGATGGTCGGCGCCATGGGCGTGCTCGCCTGGGGTGTGGGTGGGCTCGAAGGCCAGGCGGCAGCCTTGGGCGAGCCGCTCGACATGCAGCTGCCGCCGGTCGTCGGCATTCACACCACCGGCCGACTGCAACCCGGCGTCGGCGCCACCGATCTGGTGCTGCATGTGACGGAGATGCTGCGCAAGCTGGGCGTGGTCGGGCAATTCGTCGAATTCTTCGGCTCTGGCCTCGATCATCTCAGCCTTGCCGACCGGGCGACCATCGCCAACATGGCACCGGAATACGGCGCCACCACCACCTTCTTCCCGATCGACGCGGCAACCCTCGCCTTCCTCGCCGTGACCGGCCGCGATGCGGGCCACATCAGCCTGGTCGAAGCTTATGCCAAAGCACAGGGGCTGTGGCGCGATCCGGCCGCCGAGCTCGCCTTCCCCCGCACGGTCGAATTGGACCTCGGCACAGTCGAGACCAGCCTGTCGGGTCCGACCCGGCCGCATCAGCGCGTGAATCTCGCCGCCGTGCCCGCAAGCTTTGCCGAGGCGTTGGGCCATATGCCGCGGCAGACCGGCGGCATCGAGGATGGTGCGGTCCTCATCGCCTCGATCACCAGCTGCACCAACACGGCCAATCCGCGGCTGATCCTCCAGGCCGGGCTGCTGGCGCGCGCGGCGCATGCCCGAGGATTGACGCCGGCACCCTGGGTGCGCACCTCGCTGTCGCCGGGCTCACGCGCGGTCGCGGGATATCTGGAGACCAGCGGCCTTGGGGCCGATCTGGACGCGCTGGGTTTCGCCATCGCCGGCTATGGCTGCATGACCTGCATCGGCAATTCGGGACCGCTGGCGCCGGAGATCGTCGAGGCGGTGGGCCAGGGCCTGGCCGGCACCGCCGTCATCTCCGGCAACCGCAATTTCGAGGGGCGGATCAACCCGCATATCCGCTTGGCCTATCTGGCATCGCCGGCGCTGGTCGTGGCCTATGCGCTCGCCGGTACCGTCACGCGCGATCTGCGCCGCGAGCCGATCGGTTTCGACCGCCAGGGCCAGCCGGTGATGCTGGCGGATATCTGGCCCGCCGACGCCGATATCGACGAAGTATTGGCGACGGCGGTCGCCCCCGCCTATGCCAGGCATCGCCAGGCCGGGCTGGTCGAGGCACCAGCCTGGACCGCGACAGAGGCCAAGCCCGGCGTCACCTGGGCTTGGGAGGAGGGCTCGACCTATATCCGCCGGCCGCCCTATTTCGACCGGTCCTACTTCGACCAACCGGCACCGGCGAGCCGCGTCATTGCCGGCGCGCGCATGCTGATGCTGCTGGGCGACCACGTCACCACCGATCATATCTCGCCGGCCGGAGCCATCCCCAGGGACAGCCTGGCCGCGCGGTATTTGAGGGAACGCGGCGTGGCCGATGCCGATTTCAATCAATATTCGACCCGTCGCAGCAACCACGAGGTCATGATGCGTGGCTTGTTCACCAACCCGACCCTGGTGAACGCCCTGCTGCCCGAGGCGGAACGGCAGCCGGGCGGCCGCACGATGCATCTGCCGAGCGGCCGGATCATGACCGCTTTCGAGGCGGCGGAACGCTATCGCCGCGAGGGGACGCCCCTGATCGTCGTCGGGGGTACGGAATACGGCGCCGGCTCCAGCCGCGATTGGGGCGCCAAGGGACCGGCGCTCCTGGGCGTGCGCGCGGTCATCGCGGGCAGCTTCGAGCGCATCCATCGCAGCAATCTGGTCGGCATGGGCGTCATGCCGCTGGCCTTCGAACCGGGGACTAGCGCCGGCACGCTCGGCCTCACCGGCACGGAGCTGTTCGACCTTGTGCCCGTCGCAGATCACCCGCGCCGCATGCTCCTGACCATCCGCCGGCCTGGCAGCGATCAACAAGGCGGCAGCCGCCAGGACGTGCCCCTCAGGCTGTGCGTCGAGACCCGGACCGAGGAGGCCTATCTGGATGCCGGCGGCATCCTGCCCCATGTCCTGGACCATATCGCCAGCCACTGACCTTCCGGAGGAATCTCATGCATCTCATCGTTCTGCCCGGCGACGGCATCGGCCCCGAGATCACGACGGCAACCCAGGAAGTGCTGCGAGCGGCCTCGGACAAATTCGGCCTGGATCTCCGCATGCAGGACGACCTCGCCGGCCATGCCAGCCTGGAGAAGTACGGTACCACGATCCGGTCGGAGCTGCTCGATGTGGTCAAGGCGGCCGACGGGCTGATGCTGGGCCCGACCGCGACCTACGATTTCAAGGACGAATCCAAGGGCCAGATCAACCCGTCGAAATTCTTCCGCAAGAGCCTCGACCTCTTCGCCAATATCCGCCCGGCGCAGACCTATGAGGGGCTCGCGGCCAAAGTCGAGGATTTCGACCTGGTGGTCGTGCGCGAGAATACCGAAGGCTTCTACGCCGACCGCAACATGGAGCAAGGCAGCGGCGAGCTGTTCGTCACCAAGGACGTGACCCTGTCGCTGCGCCGCATCACCCGCCCCTGCTGCGAACGCATCGCCGAGACCGCCTGCCGCCTGGCCATGCGCCGGCAGAAGCGCCTGACCATCGTGCACAAGGCCAATGTGCTGCGCGTGACCGACGGCATGTTCCTCGATACCTGCTACGAGGTCGCCAAGCGCTATCCGCAGATCGCGGTCGACGAGATCATCGTCGACGCCATGATGGCCCATGTCGTGCGCCAGCCCTCGCGCTTCGACGTCATCGTCGCCACCAACATGTATGGCGACATCCTGACGGATCTGACGGCGGAGCTTTCGGGCAGCCTGGGCCTGGGCGGTTCGCTCAATGCCGGCCACGACCATGCCATGGCGCAAGCCGCCCATGGCTCGGCGCCCGACATCGCCGGCCGTGACATCGCCAATCCGTTCTCGCTCATCCTGTCGGCGGCCCTGCTGTTCGACTGGCATGGCGAGCGCAAGGGCGACCAGCGTTTCGGCCAGGCCGCCCGCGCCATCGAGGCGGCCGTGGCCCGGGCGATCGCATCGGGCAAAGCCACCCGCGACGTCGGCGGCCATCTGGGCACGGCCGCCACCGGCAAGGCGGTCGCGGAAATTCTGAAGGGCTGAGTAGAGAAG
>DATJJW010000285.1:0-5315 GCA_035491935.1 Allostellaceae bacterium
GTAGTAGTCGACGTCTTCCTGGAACATGCGGACGATCAGCGTCACCAGCATGCCGAGCGCACCCAAGGCGACCGCCCACCACATGTACCAGATGAAGCCGAAGCCGAAGACCAGGCTGAACATGCCCATGATGAAGCCGCAGGGCGTGTTGCGCGGCATATGGATGTCCTCGTAGTGATCGCGGCGCACATACACCGTACCCTTCTCCCGCATCGTGACCAGCGGATCGATCTCGGCGACGACCGGGTCGACGGGGAAGTTGTAGAAGTGCGGCGGCGACGGAATCGACCACTCCAGCGTACGGCCACCCCAGGGATCGCCGGTCACATCCGCCAACTCCTTGTGCCGGATGATGCTGCGCACGAGCTGGATGATCTGGGCAATGATGCCGCAGCCGATGATCGCGGCGCCGAGGGCGGCGACGATCAGATACGGATGCCACTCCGGGTTGTCATAGTGGTTGAGGCGCCGGGTCATGCCCAGGAAGCCCAGGGCATAGAGCGGCATGAACGCGACGTAGAAGCCGATAAGCCAGCACCAGAAGGCCACTTTGCCCCACGCCTCCTCCAGCCGGAAACCCAGCGACTTCGGGAACCAGTAGGAGAAGCCTGCCAGGTAGCCGAACACCACGCCGCCGATGATCACGTTATGGAAATGCGCGATCAGGAACAGGCTGTTGTGCAGCACGAAGTCAGCCGGGGGCATGGCGAGCAGAACGCCGGTCATGCCGCCGATGGTGAAGGTGATCATGAAGCCCATCGTCCACAGAACCGGCGTGGTGAAGCGCACGCGGCCGCGGAATAGGGTGAACAGCCAGTTGAAGATCTTCACGCCGGTGGGAATGGCGATGACCATCGTCGCGATGCCGAAGAAGGCATTCACGTCGCCGCCGGCGCCCATCGTGAAGAAGTGGTGCAGCCACACGATGAAGGACAGGAAGGTGATCGAGATCGTCGCCCACACCATCGAGGTGTAGCCGAAGAGCGGCTTGCCCGAGAAGGTCGCGGTCACTTCCGAGAAAACGCCGAACGCGGGCAGGATCAGGATGTACACCTCAGGATGGCCCCAGGCCCAGATGAGGTTGACGTACATCATCTGGTTGCCGCCGAGGTCGGTCGTGAAGAAGTGGAACCCCAGATACCGATCGAGCGTCAGCAGCGCGAAGGTCACCGTCAAAATCGGGAAGGCCGCGATGATCAGGATGTTCGTGCACAGCGCGGTCCAGGTGAAGATCGGCATCTTCATCAGGTTCATGCCGGGCGCGCGCAGCTTCAGGATCGTGACGAAGAAGTTGATACCGGTCATCAGCGTGCCGATACCGGCGATCTGCAGACTCCAGATATAATAATCGACGCCGACGCCGGGGCTGCCGGGCATCTCCGACAGCGGCGGATAGGCCAGCCAGCCGGTCTGGGCGAACTCACCGATGAACAGCGAGATGTTGACCAGGATCGCGCCCACGACGAACAGCCACAGGCTGAGCGAGTTCATGAACGGGAAGGCTACGTCGCGTGCGCCGATCTGCAGCGGCACCGCCACATTCATCAGGCCGACCATGAACGGCATGGCCATGAAGAAGATCATGATCACGCCATGGGCGGTGAAGATCTGGTCGTAATGGTGCGGCGGCAGATAGCCGGGGTTGCTGCCATAGGCGATCGCCTGCTGCGAGCGCATCATGACGGCGTCCGAGAAGCCGCGCAGCAGCATGATCAGCGCGACCAGGATGTACATGATGCCGATCTTCTTGTGGTCGACCGAAGTCAGCCACTCAGACCAGAGATAGCCCCATTTCTTGTAGTAGGTGATGAGGGCCAGGATGAACAAGGCGCCCAGGATCATGAATCCCGAAGCGCCCACGATAATCGGTTGGTCGAACGGGATATCCGCGAGGCTTAGTTTGCCGAACATGTCTTGACTCCGCTCGCTCAGTTCGCCGCGCCGGACTTAGCCGGCGTGGCCATCTTCATCTGGCCCATATCCATCTTATTCATATCCATCTGGCCGCCTTCCGCAGGCTTCTTGCCATCAGCCTCGGCGGTCTCCTTGCCCTGGTAAGGGGCAAACTTCATGTATTTATCGATGACGTGCTGGAAAAGCCCGGCATCGGTACCCGAATAGTAGTGCACCGGAGAGCCCCAAGTGGGCTTGGTCACGCTCTCGTAATTGGCGCTCGACAGCTTGTCGGGCGAGGCCTGGGCCTTCTGGACCCAAGCATTGAAATCGGCCGGGTTCAGCACCTTGGCGTCGAACTTCATGTCGGAGAAGCCATGGCCGCTATAGTTGGCCGACAGGCCGTCATAGGTACCGGTCTTGGTCGCGATCAGGTTGTCCTGGGTGCGCATGCCGGACATGGCATAGATCTGGCTGCCGATCTGCGGGATGAAGAAGGAATTCATCGCATCGGAGTCGCCGGTGATGTTGAACAGCACCGGCGTGTTGACCGGGATCGCCACCTCGCTCATCGAGGCGACATGCTGCTCGGGGTAGATGAACAGCCACTTCCAATCCAGCGCCACTACGTCGATCTCGATGGGCTTCACGCTGGAGACCAGCGGCTTGTAGGGATCGAGATCGTGGCTCCACTTCCAGGCCAGGCTGCCCAGCGCGATGATGATGAGGCAAGGCACGCCCCAGATCACCACCTCGATCTTATAGGAATGCGCCCAGTTGGGCATGTAGTTGGCTCGGGTGTTCGACGCCCGGTAGCGATAGGCGAAGATCAGGGTGAGCACGATCACCGGCACCACGACGATCAACATCAGGACCGTCGAGAGGATGATCAGATCCTTTTCCTGGACGCCGATCGGGCCCTGGGGATTCAACAGCGGCATGGTATCGCAGCCGCCAAGCAGGAACGTCGCACACAAGGCGAATATGCTGAGAAGGGTCGGTGTCCGTTTCTTAATCATCGTCACGATCTCGTTTGTGCCAACGCTTGAGGATGAACAGGCTGCCTTGCCACGCACCATAGCCAGAGGGCAACGGCCGCTAGATCCCGCCCGGATCCCGCTACGTTTTGCCGATGTGCCGTCGGTTCGGGAGACGATTTGAGGCATGTCCCGTGCCGCTCGAACGCCGCCCCGACCGCCTCATCCGCGAGCTGGGAACAGCCGGACGGACGAGACACCCGGAGCATCTCGGGCGTTGGCATATCACAATACGTAAAGGACGCAATCGTATTGGGCTGCGTCAAATTGACTTTAGCGCGTCGAACCGAAGCGGCCGCAGCATGTTTCCGTCACATATTTTCCCGGATTTTTGTGACAGGCGCAAGTGTATGGCGGCCGGCACATCTGCAATCAGCGGTCGTGGCCGAGCGAGGATGGCGGCGGCGATTCCTTGACGTTGGCCGGATTTCCGTCGGCAAACTCGGCCGAGTTTCCCGCGGAATGCGAAGCCGAATCGCCACCTCGCGCCGCCTCCCGCGCGGTCTTCACCACGATTGTCTGGGTCGGATTGGCGATCTCGATATCTTCTTCCTGGAAGCGCCGCTTCAGACGGCGATTGTATTCGCGCTGCACGCCCCAGCGGCCGGTATCCTTGCAGACGATCTGGCCGACCATGGTGACGGTCGAGGCCTCGACCTTGTCGACACCCCAAAGCTGCAGATCGCTCAGCATCAGGTCCTTGAAGGCATCGTCCTCGCGCATCTCGAGCGCCACCGCCTTCATCACCTCCCCTACCCGGTCGGTATCCTCGCCATAGGCGATGGCGACCGAGACGGCGGCGTTGCCGACGCCGCGATTGGTGTTGGTGACGGTAGTGACCGAGCTGAACGGTATGATGTGCACCGAACCGTCGCCGGCCCGCAGCCGAATGGTGCGGATCGACAGATGCTCGACGACGCCGGACAACCCTGCCAGGGTCACGGTGTCGCCGACCTGCATCGCATCCTCCAGCAGCAGGAACAGGCCGGTGATCAGGTCCTGCACCAGCTTCTGCGAGCCGAAGCCGATGGCGATGCCGACGATGCCGGCGCTGGCCAGCAGCGGCGCGATATTGACGCCGATCTCGCTGAGGATGGTCAGGACCAGTACGGTGACCACAACGATGAACAATGCGGTGCGCAGCATCGGCAACAGCGTCCGCAGCCGGGCCGAGCGGGCAAATTCCTGACGCTGGGCGAGCCGCGCCAGATGGCGCTCGGCGGCGGCGTTGCTGATCTCCCAGACAGCAACCGCGACCGATGCCGCGATCGCGATGGTGATGATGGCGGAAATCAGCCTGCCGCCGATGCTGCCGCGCAGGAACCACAGGATGGCGTCGATACCCCAGACCTGCAGCAGCACCAGAAGCGTCGCCACGCCCAGGATCGCGCTGACCAGGCTGCGCAGCAGCGGATAATAGCGGTTGGCCCGCGCCTCCAGCCCTGGATAACGCTCGCTGAGTTCAGTGCTGATCTGGAAGCCCTTGTCGAAGGCGCCGAGCACCGCGACCGCGATCAAGCGGGCGGCGACCAGCACACCGAGGGTGACGAAGCTGAAATGGACCAGCCGCGTATAGCCGTTGCGCAGCGAGAAGGCCCAGACGACCCACAGCGCCAGGACGAAGAAGATCGCGATATAGTGCCAGAGATCGCCCAGCCGATTGCGCAGCACGGCGAAGCCGCCATGGGCGTGAAGATCGGCCCGGATGGCATTGGCCACCGCCTGGCGGCATTGCAGGATCACGATCGCAATGAACAGGTGGACGACCAGCATCACGATCTTGACCAGCGCGGCATGGGCGGTGGGATAAAGCCCCAGCACCACCGCGACATCGGCCAGCGCCACACCGAAGGCGGCTACGACAATGATGCGCCGGACCCAGACCTCGGTATAGGCGGCACTCTGGTCGCTCATGCGGATCAGACGCAGTCCCTTGGTCGCGGGCGAGACCATGAGCCGGGTCACGGCCAGCACGATGCGACAGACGACATAGGCATAGACCAGCGTCAGGGTCGCCAGCCGCGTCTCGTCGGAATCATCGCTCAGCACCACGCCCAGCGCGATGTAGGCGACGACGAGGAACCCGACCAAGGGCAGCAGATCGAGTACGAAGACGCCCAGTGCCCGCGGGATGCGCCGAACCAGCCGCCAGGCGCGCGCCCGCTTGCGATCCACGACCGGAGCCTTCGCCGCTATCGTGATTCCAGCGGCACCGTCCCCAGCCGTATCATCTCCGGCCGCACCATCCGCAGCCGCCCCATCCAGGGCCGCCTGGGCCGCAGCTTCCTCGGCGGCGGCCGTCTCGCTTTCGGCCGCCCAACGCGCCGGTATCGTCTGCAGCGCCTTGATCGGCCGGCGCATGGCGCGTGCCAGCAACCATTCAGC
>DATJJW010000286.1:0-12459 GCA_035491935.1 Allostellaceae bacterium
TAGTAGAGCTTCATGGGACCGATCGCGCCGATGGAGAGCGTCGCGATGACAAGTCCGACAGCGCAACCGAGGAAGCCGAAAATCTGCAGACGGACGCGTCCCAGTTTGTCGGAGAGGCTGATCGCGAAGGCGATGCCGACGATCAGCAGCGAGGTCGTAAGGGCCGCGGCCTCCGCCGAGTGGATGCCGCTCGCAATCAAATCGGCCGGGCTGCGGATCTTGTCGGGGCCGCTGCCGAGGGCGGCGGCGATGAGGGTGGGGGTGAAGACGCCGATGCCGTAGGTGCCGAGATCCTGCAGAAACCAGGGCGCCGAAGAGAAGATGGTCGCCCGCAGATTATGCCCTTTGAAGAGCGCCCAGAAACTGGGCTTCTTACCCTGCTCGTCGACGATATGCCGGGTCAGCACCACCTCTTTCGGGTAGACCGGTTTACGCAGGAGCAGGCGCGCCAGCGCCTTTTCTGCCTGGTCATGCGAACCACGGACGCTCAGCCAATTTGCGCTTTCCGTGATGTAGAAGCGGCCGACGGTGATGATGATGGCCGGAATGAGCGCCGTGGCGTACATCCAGCGCCAGGCGTCGAGGCTGGGATAGACCATCAGGACGACCGCGCCGACGACGATGCCGCACATGGCGCCGATTGCCTGGAAGGCGAAGGCGCCGAGCACGAGGCGGCCACGCGACGCACTGGGGATGCTCTCGGAGATGATCATGTGCGCGGTCGGGTAGTCGCAACCGAGCGCCAAGCCAACGCCGAACAGGCAGATGACCAGCGAGGTGAAATCCCCCACCATGATCAGCAATGCCAGAAACAGGCAGAAGAGGATCATCTCGGCGATGAACATGCGCTTGCGGCCGAAATAATCCGAGAGGCCGCCCAGCAGGATGGTGCCGACCAGGATACCCGCGAGGCTGGCGGAGGTGACGAAGCCCTTTTGGGCATCACCGAGTTGGAATTCCCGGGTAATCAGCGGCATGGTGACGCCGCCCATGAAGACGACAAAGCCTTCAAAGAATTTGCCGAAGGCGGCAAGCGTCCAGATGAGCCATTGCATGCCCGTCATGGACGTTGTTTTCAATGCGGTGCCGTCAGGCCATATCGGCGACTCGTCGATATAGTCCTGTACCGTCCTGATAGGTTGGCCCGGCGTAACGATGTCGGCCATGCTACGACTCCCCCAATGAATGCAGTTTTCGAAATAAAATTGTCGTGCTTCGGCAAGAAGACGCGCGGAAATACGGGCGTAACGCCTCGCGTTAACCTCTAATACGGGAGTGTGATGTTATAATGACGGCACTTGGGCCAAGGTGACGCAACCGGCCGAAGCATTGGCGATCCGGCCGGTTGCGTACCGGTTTTAGTGGGCGACCCAGCCGCCATCGATCGGCAGCGGCACGCCGGTGATGGTGGCGGCGCCGTCCGAACACAGGAACACCGTCAGCGCGCCGATCTCCTCGGGCGTGGAGAATTTCAGCATCGGCTGCGTCTCCTGCAGCATCTTCTTTTCTTCCGTCGGCACATCCGTGCCGGCTTCCTTGGCCCGGTCCTCGAGCTGGTGCTCGACCAGCGGGGTCAAGACCCAGCCGGGGCAGATGGCATTGACCGTGATGCCGTCATTGGCCAGCTCGATCGCCGCCACCTTCGTCGCACCGACCACGCCGTGCTTGGCCGCGACATAGGCGACCTTGTGCGGGCTCGCGACCAGGCCATGAGCGGAAGCGATGTTGATGATGCGGCCCCACTTCCTGGCCTTCATGCCGGGAATCGCCGCCTTCATGCCGTGAAACACGGCCGAGAGATTGATGGCGATGATCGCGTCCCAGCGCGCGTCGGGGAATTCCTCGACCGGTGCCACGAACTGGATGCCGGCATTGTTGACCAGGATGTCGAGCCCGCCGAGCTGCTCATGGGTCCGGGCGACGAGCGCCGCCACCTGGTCCGGTTTGGACAGGTCGGCACCGTCATATCCGACATTGACCGAGAACTCGGCCGACAGGTCGCGGCGTATCTGCTCGATTTCGCCGGCATCGCCGAAGCCGTTCAGCATGATATCGGCGCCGGCACCGGCCAGCGCGCGGGCGATACCGAGGCCGATGCCCGAGGTCGAGCCGGTCACCAAGGCCACTTTGCCTTTCAGGAACATCTGAAACTCTCCTTCCATCAGATATCAAGCGAGGAAGTCGTGCAGCACCTGGCCGAATGGCAGGGTGAAATCGACCTTCATATGGACGCCCTTCAGGATCTTGCGCACCGGCAGATCCGCGACCCGGCAATTGACATGCGGCACCAGATGCAGCCGCGCCGGGCCATCGAAAGCGAATTGCACCTGGATATCCTGCAGGTGGTAGCCCACCAGCTGGACGATCTTGGGGCTGCCATCGACGTCGGGAATCCATTTCAGATTGATGTTGAGCTTGCCCAGCCCCGCCTTCGTCTGCTCCAGGTCGAGAGGACGGTGCTTGTAGACCATCGTACCCATGGCCACCCGTTCCTCATCATAGGTCAGAAGACCGGTGAGGGTGTCGTGCACGGTCTTGAGCCGGGGCGTGCCCAGCTTCTTCGGGAAGCCCCAGATCTCGCGCCCGCCGGTCGTCGGCGGCTCGTCGTCCAGGTACATCATGACCGAGAAGTTGCAGGGCACACCGTTATAGAGGGCGTGGATGCCGCAGCCGCTCTCCTCGTAGTCGCCGAAGCCGGAGCTGTCCGGCATCTTCATCCATTCGTAGAACACCTTGTTGCCGTCCGGCACCAGCGGCTCGGGCAGCAGTTCGCGAATGATCTCCGGATCCGTCTCGTATTCGACGATGAGATATTCACGATTCTTGAAATGGTAGGGCCCCCGGGGATAACTGGGGCTGGCCAGGGGCATCGATGAAGCGGCCAAAATCTGATCGCGGTTCACGTGTAACCTCCTTTGCAACAATCGCCGGCTAAATTCCTTTTTTGGCGGCGACATATGACATTCGTGTCGTCGCCGACGGCACAATCTGCGGCCTGTTGAGGAATGGACATGGATTCTGGCTTTGCAACGAGCGCCAACGCCTCCAAACCGAAAACCACCTTTCCGCCGGAAAAGACCTGGCGCCCCGAGGGTTGCGACGGCATCGGCTTGATCCTGCAGGGCGGCGGCGCGCTTGGCGCCTACCAAGCCGGCGTCTATCAGGCATTGCATGAGGCGGGGCTGGAGCCGGACTGGATCGCCGGCGTCTCGATCGGCGGCATCAACTCCGCCATCATCGCCGGCAACCCACCGGAAAGGCGGCTGGAGAAGCTGGAGGAGTTCTGGCACCTGGTGACGTCGCGCGACGTGGCCGCCGCCTGGCTCGACGGCGACGACCCGCGCAAATGGCGCAACATGTTTTCGGCCATGTCGTCGGTCTTCTTCGGCCAGCCGGGCTTCTTCAAGCCCAACCTGATGAATGCGTGGCTGAGCCCGCGCGGCGCCAAGACGGCGACCGCCATGTACGACACCCAGCCCCTGAAGGAGACGCTGGAGCGGCTGGTCGATTTCGACCTGATCAATGCCCGCGCCATGCGCTTCGCCGTCGGCGCGGTCAATGTCGAGACGGCCAATTTCGTCTATTTCGACAATGCCCAAGTGCCGATTGGACCGGAGCACATCATGGCGTCGGGGGCCTTGCCGCCGGCCTTCCCGATGGTTCGGATCGGCCCGAATTTCTTCTGGGATGGCGGCCTCGTCTCCAACACCCCGCTGCAGCACCTGCTGGAGAATTGCGGCTCGGCCGACATGCTGGTGTTCCAGGTCGATCTGTTCAGCGCGTCCGGCCCCCTGCCCCGCGACATGGGCGAGGTGCTGTCGCGCGAGAAGGACATCCGCTATTCTTCACGCACGCGCATGATCACCTCGGCCTTCGCAGCCGAAATCAAGCTCAAGACCCAACTGCGCGACGCCCTGGCGAAGGTGCCGGAGGCCCAGCTTTCCGATGAGCAGAAGAAGCTGAAGGAAGAGCTCAAGCTCTTGCCCGCCGCCAACATCCTGCAGCTGATCTACCGGCAGAAGGCCTATGAGGGCGACGCCAAGGATTACGAGTTCAGCCGCCTGTCGATGCGCGAGCATTGGCGTACGGGCTATCATGACACGCGGAACACCCTGCTCCAGAAGGAATGGCTGCGGATGCCCCCGCATGGCGAGGGCATCATCACCCACGACATTCACAAGGCGCAGGAATTCAGCTAAGGGCTAGTCCCAATTCCACGGCTTGACGCCACCACGCCCGCATCCGATTGCCGGCCTGGCCGGTTACAACCGTGCCCGTCCCTCACATCAGGTTCACGAACCAGGGAAACCGCCACGATGGACTTTTTCCGCCGCTTCAACCTTCTGGTCTGTGCGCCGTCTTTCGATAAGGACGATCTCGAAGGGCTGCGGCTGCAACAGATCACCAGCAGCGTCGAGGAGATGGGCTTTCAGGTCGTGCGCGCGCCGCGCATGGAAGATGCCGAGATCGCCGTGCAGACCGATTCCGCCATCGGCTGCGTGCTGATCGATTGGGGCAAGAAGGACGGCATCGCCGGCAAGACCACGGCGCTGGTCAATCTGATGCGCCGCCGCGGCCTGGAGATGCCGATCGTCATCCTGGTCCGGCGCAAGCGCTTCGAGGACATTCCAGTCGAGATCATGGATTTCATCGACGGCTATGTCTTCCTGGCCGAGGAGACGCCGGAATTCATCGCCAAGAACCTGGTCAGCCGCATCAAGCAATATGCCGAAACGCTGAAGACGCCGTTCTTCGGCGAACTGGTCGACTATGCCGAGGAAGGCAACCAGATGTGGACCTGCCCGGGCCACAATGGCGGCATCTTCTACAGCCGCAGCCCCATCGGCCGTATTTTCGTCGAGCATCTGGGCGAGGCGGTGTTCCGCGACGACCTGGACAATTCCGTGCTGGAGCTGGGCGACCTGCTCACCCATGAAGGGCCGGCGCTGAAGGCCCAGAAGGAGGCGGCGCATATCTTCGGCGCCGAGAAGACCTATTTCGTGCTGAACGGCACCTCGGCCTCGAACAAGGTCGTGCTGAACGCGCTGGTCGCCGAGGACGATCTGGTGCTGTTCGACCGCAACAACCACAAGGCGGCGGCCCATGGCGGCCTGCTCCTGGGCGGCGGCATCCCGATCTTCCTGGAGACCAACCGCAACGCCCATGGCCTGATCGGCCCGATCCGCTACGAGGCTTTCGACGAGCAGGCGATCCGCGAGAAGATTCGCGCCAACCCGCTGGTCAAGGACAAGGAGGCGTGGCAGAAGCCCCGCCCCTTCCGCGTCGCCGTCATCGAGCAATGCACCTATGACGGCACGATCTACAATGCCGAGACGATCCTCGCCAAGATCGGCCATCTCTGCGACTACATCCTCTTCGATGAGGCCTGGGCGGGCTTCCTCAAATTCCACCCGCTCTTCGCCGGCTGCTTCGCCATGGGGCTGAAGAATCTCGGCCCCGACGCCCCCGGCATCATTGCGACGCAATCGACCCACAAGCAGCTCGCCAGCTTCTCGCAGGCTTCCCAGATCCATGTGAAGGATCGGCACATCAAGGACCAGGAGCGCCGCGTCGAGCATCGCCGCTTCAACGAGAGCTTCCTGATCCACGCCTCGACCTCGCCCTTCTACCCGCTCTTCGCCTCGCTCGATGTCGGCGCGCAGATGATGCGCGGCCGCCAGGGCGAGGTGCTGTGGGACGACACGATCCGGCTGGGCATCGAGCTGCGCAAGAAGATCCGGGCGATCCGCCGCGAGTTCGAGGAAAAGGAACGCGATCCCGACCGGCGCTGGTTCTTCGATCCCTTCGTGCCGGACACGGTGCAGGTCGCCGAAGGCAATGGCGAGAGCGAGCGGCGCGAGCTCCCCTGGGAGCTGGTGCCGACCGACGGCCTCGTCAGCAACCCACGCTATTGGGCGCTGGCACCCGGGGCCAAATGGCATGGCTTCACCCATGTCGGCCCGCGCTTCGCCATGACCGACCCGAACAAGCTGACCTTGCTGACACCGGGTTTCGACCGGACGACCGGTGAATATGATCGCTTCGGCATCCCGGCGCCGGTGGTGGCGCAATTCCTGCGCGAGAACCGCGTGGTGCCGGAGAAGAACGACCTCAACTCGCTCCTGTTCCTGCTGACGCCCGGCGTCGAATCCAGCAAGGCCGGCACGCTGCTCAGCACGCTGGTGGCCTTCAAGCGCCGCTATGACGAGAATGCGCTGCTGGAGGACGTGATCCCGGAATTCACCCGCCGCCGGCCGCAGCGCTACAGCGGCGTGCGCCTGCGCGACCTGTGCAGCGAGATGCATGAATTCTACCGCGCCGCCGATGTCAGCCGGCTGCAACGGGCGCAATTCGCGCCGGAGCACCTGCCGCATATGGTCATGCCGCCCTATGAGGCCATGCGCCAGCTCACCCGCAACAAGGTCGACTACCTGCCGATCCACGAGATCGAAGGCCGCATCGCCACCACCCTGTTCCTGGTCTACCCGCCGGGCATCCCGACGATCATGCCGGGCGAGCGCCTGGATACCCGCGCCAAACCGATGCTCGACTACTTGAAGATGTTCGAACGGAGCGCCAATCTGTTCCCGGGGTTCGAGGCCGAGATCCAGGGCGTGTACCGCGAGGTGGCCAAGGATGGCTCGATCCGCTTCTACACCTATGTTGCACGGGAATAGGGTTCGGGTCGTTCATGTCATCCATGCCGTTCAAGATCGTGGTGCGTAATTCGACCGATGCCGATGTCCCGGCGATGCTGGCGATATATCACCACCACATCTCGACCGGCCTGATCGACGAAGATGACGAGCATGACGCCGGCGTGCTGGAGGCCGACGATCTCAGGCGGCGCTACAAGAACATGCGCAAGCATCGCCTGCCGCATCTGGTGGCGGAGGCCGAGGGCATCCTGGCCGGATATGCCTATGCCGTACCGTTCCGCAAGCGCCCGGCCTATCGCTACAGCCTGAAGCACTCGATCTACATCCATCACCAGTTCGTGAATTGCGGCGTCGGCCGCACCTTGCTGCCGGCACTGGTCGATGCCTGTGCCGCAGCCGGGTATCGCCAGCTCATCGGCTATATCGACCCGGCCAATGAGGCGTCATTGAAGCTGCACGAAAATTGCGGCTTCGCCCGCGTGGCACTGCTGCCGGCAATCGGCTTCAAATTCGGGCATTGGGTCGACAGCGTCATCGTCCAGCGGTCTCTGGGACCGGGGGCGACTACGCCGCCCGGCGTGTGGGGCGAGGCCGAAGCGGTCTAGGGCCGGCCCTCCGCTTCCTTGCATTTTTCCATCAGCGCCTTGTCCCAATAGGGTTCGCGGCCGATGCGGGATGCCAGGAAGTCGGTGAAGGCGCGCACGCGCCCGGTGACGTGGCGGTTCGATGGATAGACGGCATAGATCGCGCCTTCGACCAGCGGCCATTCCGGCAGCACGCGGATCAGCCTGCCATCCTCCAGCGCGGGCCCCACGATGAAGGTCGGCAAGAGCGTGAGGCCATAGCCCCTGATCGCTGCCGCCATCAGCATCTCGCCATTATTGGCGCTCAGATTGCCGCCGACCCGTACGGACAGATCCTTGGCGCCGTCGCGGAAATCCCAGACATCGGTGCGCCCGTTCACCCGGCCCGAATAGAGCAGGCATTCATGCTCGACCAGCTCGTCCGGGTGCTGGGGCAAGGGATGGTGTGCAGCGTAGTCCGGGCTGCAGCAGACGGCGAGACGGGATGGCGCCAGGCGCTTCGCCGTCAATGAAGAATCCGCCAGATTGCCGATGCGGATCGCCATGTCGAAGCCGCCGCCGATCAGGTCGACGATCCGGTCGTCGAGGTCGAGGGAGATCTCGACTTCGGGATTGTCGGCCATGAAGTCGAGAACGGCCGGCTGCAGATGCTGGAACGAGAAGGACAGGGGGGCGGCGAGATGGATGACGCCGCGCAGCGCCTTGCCCTGGTTGATCACCAGATCCTCGGCCTCGTCGAGGTCGCTCAGGATGCGCTGGCACCGCTCGAGGAAGACGGTGCCCGCCTCGGTCAGGCTCAGGCGCCGCGTCGTGCGGTTCAGAAGACGCACGCCCAGCCGCGCCTCCAATTCGGAGACCCGGTGGCTGATCACCGATTTCGACAGCCCCAGCCGTTCGGCCGCGGCGGTGAAGCTTGAGGCTTCCGCGGTGCGGAGGAAGGCTTCCATCTCTTCGAGGCGCGCCATTTTACTGCTTTTCAGAACAGTCTATGCGGTACAAGCCAGATTATCCGCAATGCCCGATCAGATAAACTACAAACCATCATTATTGAGCAGAGGGCTCCATTATGTCTAAGGTTCTGGTCCTTTATTACAGCTCCTATGGCCACATCGAGTCCATGGCGCATGCCGTGGCCGAGGGTGCCCGCTCAATCCCCGGCACCATGGTCGACATCAAGCGCGTGCCCGAGCTGGTGTCGCAGGAGATCGCCGAGAAGGCACATATGAAGCTCGACCAGGTGGCCCCCATCGCCACGGTCAACGATCTGGTCGACTACGACGCCATCATCTTCGGCACACCGACCCGCTTCGGCATGATGGCCTCGCAGATGCGCAATTTCCTCGACCAGACCGGCGGGCTCTGGGCGCAGGGCAAGCTGATCGGCAAGATCGGCAGCGTCTTCGCCTCCACCGGCACGCAGCATGGCGGCCAGGAATCGACCATCCTGTCCTTCCACACCACGCTGCTGCATCAGGGCATGGTCATCGTCGGCGTGCCCTATTCGGCCCAGGGCCTGACCAAGATGGACGAGGTCAGCGGCGGCACGCCCTATGGCGCCACCACGCTCGCCGGCACCGACGGCTCGCGCCAACCCTCGGTCAACGAGCTGGAGATCGCCCGCTTCCAGGGCGAACATGTCGCGAAGATCGCGGCCAAACTGTTCGGCTGACCGAACCGGTGGGGCCTCGGCGCAACGAAGCCCCGCCAACTCGGCATGGCCCATCGCTGGCATGATGCCGGCCGCTTGGCTATGGTCTGGCCTGGATTTCTTAAAGCCAGAGCCAGGTCATGAGCCAAGGGTCGATCACCAGCTTGTCCGACGACGCCATCCTCAAACGCATCGCCGAGGCGCTGGAGCGCCTGGCGCCGCCGCCCCTGCCGCCGACCGACCTTGCGGCGGCCGATGCCTTCATCTGGCATGCCGGCATCTCGCGGTTGACCCCGGTGGTCCAGGTCTCGCGCGTCGAGCTGGGGCTGCTCCAGGGCATCGACCACGTCTCCGACATCCTGCTCGCCAATACCCGGCAATTCGCCCAGGGCTACCCGGCCAACAACGCGCTGCTCTGGGGTTCGCGCGGCATGGGCAAGAGCTCGCTCGTCAAGGCGGTGCACGCCTCGGTCAATGCCGAGCAGGTGAAATCCCGCAAGCCCCGCCTGATCCTCGTCGAGATCTCGCGCGAGGACATCCCGACCCTCTCGGTGCTGCTCGACCAGTTGCGGCCCGAGCCCCATCGCTTCGTGCTGTTCTGCGACGACCTCAGCTTCGACCATGACGATGCGGCCTATAAGTCGCTGAAGGCCGTGCTCTATGGCGGCATCGCCGGCCGCCCGCCCAATGTGCTGCTCTACGCGACCTCGAACCGCCGGCACCTGATGCCGCGCGACATGATCGACAATGAGCGCTCCTCCGCCGTCAATCCCGGCGAGGCGGTCGAGGAGAAGATCTCGCTCTCCGATCGCTTCGGCCTGTGGCTGGGCTTCCACGCCTGCGACCAGGCCACTTTCTTCGCCATGATCAGGGCCTATGCCGAGCGCTATCGCCTGGGCGTCGAGGAGGAGGAATTGCTGCGCGGCGCCAATGAGTGGTCGCGTACCCGCGGTGGCCGCTCCGGCCGCGTCGCCTGGCAGTACATCCAGGATTTGGCCGGGCGCTTGGGCAAGACGCTGGAATAGGCGACACCCCGAACCCCGACGTCATGGCCGGGCTCGACCCGGCCAGCCACACATGTCGATGAAGACGTGGTGACCGGGGCGCCCCGGTCATGACCATGCTACATGCGCATCCGGCTTCAACCGGCCTCAGCCATTCCCCGACAGCGCCGGCAGGTGGTCGAGCGGGTCGATCGCCTTGGTACCCTGGCGTATCTCGAAATGGAGCTGCGGCTGGCTGACGCCGCCGGTTTCGCCGACCTGGGCGATCGGCTGGCCGCGGCGAACGTGGTCGCCCTTCTTCACCAGCAGCATCTTGTTATGGGCGTAGGCGGTGATCCAGCCGCCGCTATGCTTGATCAGCAGCAGATTGCCGAAGCCCTTGAGCTCGTTGCCGGCATAGGCCACGACGCCGTTCTCGGCCGCGCTGACGGTCGTGCCCTCGGGCGCCACGATGTTGATGCCGTCATTATGCATGCCACCGGCGGCCGGCCCGAAGACCGAGATGATCTTGCCGCGCACCGGCCAATAGAAGATCGGGCTCGTCGGCTGGGGATGGTTGGCGACGATCGAGGCGACGGTGGCCGAGGCGGTGGGCGCCGGGGCCGCTGCGGCACCTGTCGCCTGCTCCTCCGGCTCGGCCGGCGTTTGCGGCGCCGGCTTGGCGCCGGCAGGCGGCGTCAGCTGGCCCGGCGTCGCCTGGCCAGTGGCCGGAGACGTGGCCGGAGACGCGGCCGCGGGCGGCGTGGCGGCAGGCGCTTCGGTGCTGGCGGGCGTGCCGGCAGTCTCTCCCGGCGGCGTCAGCGGGATCGGCGCCCCCGTCGAGGTGGCGGCCGGGCCACCGGGCAGCGGCTTGGGCGCGGCCAACGTACCGGGCTTCGCCGTCAGCGCCTGCTGTCGGGCCGCCGATCCAGGGGGCACGAGCGGCGTCGGCGGCGGCAATGGCGAGCCGGAGAAGGGCGAGCCGGAAAGTGGCCGGGCGGAGATCGGGCCACCAGAGATCGGGCCGCCAGAGATCGGCGCGGCCGAGGCGATGCTGGTCGCGGGTGCCTCCACCGCGGGCGGCAGAATCAGCGGCGTGCCGACGCGGATATTGTAGGGCGGCTCCAGGTGATTGGTCTGCGCCAGCGTCGAGGCCTCGACGCCATAGCGGCGCGAGACGGCGTAGAGCGTTTCGCCCGGCTGCACGATGTGCTCGCGGATATGCGGCACGACCAGCCTGTCGCCGACCTGGATATGATAGGGCGGCTGCAAATGGTTGGCGTCGATCAGCGAACGCACCGGCACGTTCTGGGCGCGGGCCACGGCATAGAGCGTCTGGCCGCGGGCGACAGTGACGGTGCCGCCGCCGGTCTCGCGCAGCGCCGGGCCGCCAGCCCCGCCATAGCCGAAGCCACCATTGCCGAGGTCGGACTGGTTATTGCCGTTGACGAGCGGTGCCGGACCACCCTCGCGGTTGCTGCACGCCGCCAGCGTCAAAGCCAAGCCCAATAGCAGGCCCATGGGCATGCAAGAGGTACTGATGCGAAGTCGAGTGTTCGGCTGGGTCATCATTGCAGCGGCAGATCGTATTGCGGCGGGGTGGCACGAGGCAGGCCAGGAACCAGGGGTACGAAGCGTACCATACCCAGCTTCTCGGTCACGAATTCAGTACCGGTTCGACGCACGCGGAGCAATTCCTGATCGCGCCGCTCTCGCCCGACCGGTGCCACCATCAGGCCGCCGATCGCCAGCAAATCCATGAGTTGCACTGGCATTTCGGCCGCTGCCGCCGTCACCAGGATGCGATCGAAAGGCGCGCTTTCGACCCAGCCGCGCGTGCCGTCGCCGAAGCGTGTGGTGACATTATACAGCCGCAGGTACTCGAATCGCTGGCGCGCCTGGCGCAGCAGCTCGCGATGCCGCTCGATGGTGAAGACACGCCGGCACAGGGGCGCCAGCACCGCCGTCTGATAGCCCGAGCCCGTACCGATCTCCAGCACGGTACAGCGGTCGTGCAGCTCCAGCGCCTGGGTCATGATGGCGACGACTTGAGGCTGGCTGATGGTCTGGCCATGGCCGATCGGCAGGGCCAGATTGTCCCAGGCATGAGCCTGGAATGTCGACGGCACGAAGATCGGCCGCGGCACCCGTTCGATCGAGGCCAGCACCTTCTCGTCGGTGATGCCGTTTGCACGCAATTCGGCCACCAGACCCGTCGCTTCGGGAATGCCGATATTGCGCTCCCAAATGCTCATTCCAGCGCCTTGCCCAACCGGGCCATGGCGTTGTGATGGGTAAGGTCCAGATGGATCGGCGTCACCGAGATGCCGCCGCGGCGAATGATGCCGATATCGCTGTCGGCTGCGGCACTCTCATCCTCGCGCATGTTGCCGAGCCAATAATAGGCGCGGCCGCGCGGATCGACGTTGCGCACGAACCCGTTGCCGACCTTGCGTTGGCCAAGCGCGCAGATGCGCGGAGCGGCCACGTCGTCCGCCTCCCGGTCGGGGAAGTTGACGTTGATCAACGTGCCCTTGGGCCAGGACGCCTTGACCAGGCGGCGGATGAGGTCAGGCGCCCAACGG
>DATJJW010000287.1:0-3664 GCA_035491935.1 Allostellaceae bacterium
GCGGCGGCTTGGCCGGCTTGAAGACGTCCTCGGCGGTGATCGCTGGCGCCGCTGGCGCGCGCATGCGGGCGAGCAGCTGTGCCGGGATGCGGATCTGCGCGCGGGCTCGGCTCATCGGCACCTTGGGCGTGATGCGGCCGATCCGGCAATGCGGGTCCAGGATCATCGGTGCGCGGCTCCGAACCGGTTGAGAACGCCATCGGTCACGCGGAATGCCTTGGCCTCGACCAGCATCGAGAACGCCCGGCTGAGCGCATCTACCTGGTCGTCCTTCGCGCCGGCTGGAAACGAAGCAAGCTCATCGCGAAAGGGCCCCGTCCATTGCGGTCGGTCCAGCATGGCGATCAGACCGGCCTCGACCTGGGCGGCGACGGGCATGGCTCTTGTCTCCTTGCTGCCGGTCTCGGGGCTGCTCATCACCCTATAGCCCGCAAGCTGTGTCGTCAGGAAGGTGATTTGCTGCTTGCCGGCCTGGCCGGGATCCTGCGGCAGACCGATCTGCACCGCGGTGCCGTCCTGGCGGGCGGTGTTGAAGATGGCCTCGGCCACGTCGAGCGGGCCGCCGCGGAAGCGCACCACGTCGATGACGACAAAGCGGCCATCCGGCAGCCGGCCGAGCTTCACGCCCGCCGTCCAGTCCGGGTCGGAGGTGCCAACCTGCGCGGTGGCCGCGAGATCCCACGCGCGGACCACCTTGGCGCCCGGCGGGAGTTCGGAGAGGATCGGCATCTTCGCGACCTTGAACAGCACGCCTTCGGCGGGCATCGGCGAGCCTTGATACTGCGACGTCCACTCGCGGCTGGATCCTACGGCTTCAAGCTCGGCTTTTTTGGTTAGCAGTTCGGCTCCCCATCCATATGGATCACCAGGATCATTCCAGAGCAGCTCGCCAACTGCGCGTCCCATAAGGTCGCCTTCCTCCGCGATTGCCGGCAGGTTGATCAGGTCCCACACTCCCGGCTGGAATTTCAGCAGCCGGCCCACCAGGTCGTCCATGTGCCAGCGGGTGGCCATGACAATGATACGGCCGCTCGGCTTCAGCCGGTGGCGCAGGTCACCCCAGAACCAGCGCCACACCTTCTCGCGCGCCCCGTCGCTATCGGCATCTTCGCGGCCCTTCATTGGGTCATCAATGATGGCCAAGTCAGCACGCCGGCCAGGAAGTGCACCGCCGATGCCGGTCGCGAAATAGAACCCGTCGCGCGTCGTCCACCACTCGCCGACCGATTCGGTGCGCAGCCCGAATTCGAGGACGTCGGGGTTTTCTCGAATGAACTTTTGCACCTGACCTGAGACGAAATCGGCATAATGCTGAGTGTGGCTCGCGCCAATGATATGCCATCGCGGATGGCGCATGAATGCCATCGGCGGCAGCAACATCGAGGTGTACCGGGTCTTGGCCGATCCCGGAGGCATGTTGATGATGACGCGCTTCCTGCTGCCGCTCAGCACCTGCTCGAGGATGCCTAGCAGGAACGCGTGATGCCGCGCCGGCGTGAAGCCCTCGAAACGCTGCGCCTCAATGCACCAGGCCGGCAGATCCTTCTGGCACCGCCGCCGCCACAGTTCCTGCCTGATTTGCAGCGCGCTCGCGCCGCTCGATCTCAGCAAGCTCGGCCTCGAGCTCCGCCGAGGTGGCGTTTCGGATATTGAGGTCGACATTACCCTGGTGCTTGTGCTGATGGATGACGGACGTCTTTTCGCTCCAGCCGGGGACGCGGGTTTTCATCCAGAAGATGGCCGCGGCGACGCTGGGCTCGGTGATGACGGTGACCTTGCCGTCGATGGTCTGGAAGCGGCCAATCGCCTGGTTAAAAAGGGATTCGCCGACCTTGGCATTCGCTTCGATGCTCCCCACTGTGAGCTCCCGCCGGAAATGCTTGCGGAGGGTCTTTGCGTCGATTTCGAACACCGTCGCGATATCCGGGTGCGGGATGCCATAGGCAGCCATCGCCCGGGCGGTCTTCCGCTGCTCGTCGGTCGGTTCAAACTTCCTGCGCGCCACCGCTTTCCTCCTCAAGAAAATTCATCATGTCCGCATTTCGGAGTTGATCGTGTCCGGGTTTTAGTGCATTCATTGGCCACGCCGAGGGAATGGCCCAGGCGGGATCGAAGGGGAAGACCCAGATGGCACAGCGCGAGATGACCGTCATCGACATGCGAGATTTGCTGAACCACACCGATCACTTCGGCAACGGATCGGTCGTGCGGAAGATGGGGCGCAAGTGGTTCATCGACTTCCGCGGCTTCGGCTTCCCATCCCCTTTCGTGACCAAGAATGCCGCCATGGATCGCGTCAGCGAGTGGCGCATGGCGATCCGCCGCCGGATGGATGAGATGGGTATCGACCGCTACGGCAATAAGATCACCACCTGACGCAACCGGGGCGGCGCAGGCCGCCCCTTCACCCCACACCGAAGGAACACCACCATGAAGCCGATCACCAAGAAGCCCCTGAAGGCCGCCAGCGCCCGCAAGCCGATCGGCAAGGCGCTGCCGCCGCGCGCCGCACACAAGCCCGCCAAGGCGCCCAAGGCGAAGCCGGCGGTGGTTGCCCCGGCACCGGAGCCCAAGGCCGCCCGTGCCGCGCCGGCGGCGCCACGCGCTACCCTCCGCAGCCTCGCCCAGCACGCGGTCGCCGCATGGTCCGCGGCAGCCGGCACGCCCGGCATGAGCGTGAACGACGCCATGGAAGCGCTGGCCGACTTCCTCGCCAAAGATCCCAAGGCCGAGCGCCGGCCGGCCAAGCCGACGGACACCCAGGCGAACCTGATAAATATATGCACCCGGCCGCAGGGCGCTACTGCGAAGGAACTGGCCGACGCCGCCGGTTGGTCTGGCATCAGCGCACGCATCACCATGACCAAGATCGCCGACCGATTCGGCTACATCCTGACCGAGAAGCCCAAGGCTGCCGGTAGGGGCATTACCTTCTACATGGAGCGCAACATCTGACATCAGGCGGCAGGCTCTGCCATCGACGCGTCCTCCGCCGCTGCCCACCGGGTGGCGGCGGTCTCCTCGAAGGTGGCGCCCGTCGTCGCCAACATCGCGCGCTCGCCGGTGAACTTCTGCCAACGGCGAACAGCAGTGTCCACGTAGTTAGATGTCATCTCCATTGCATAGCAGCGCCGTCCAACCATCTCTGCTGCAATAATAGTCGTGCCAGCTCCGGAGAATGGCTCCGCCACAATATCCCCCGGCTTGGAATAGAGCAGGATGAACCGACGAGGCATTTCTGCCGGATATGGGCATGGGTGATCGTCGCCGACTACGTCCTTGCCGACCCCTTTGATGTCATCAAAATAGCCGCTGATGCTCCATGGCTCGGAGGTGCGTTCCTGGCCGCCCTCATTCTTCCCGACACGCCAAAACGTCAGCAGGGCTTCGCAGCTTTGATCCACCGAATCCATGTGGGGCGCGGTGTGTGGGTTGGGGCCGCCTTTCACCCATATCCGTCTATGGCGCAGAGCCCATCCGGCATGCTCCATAGCCTGCACCCACATCGCATCAAGCATCACCCGCACGCCAGGGCGCCCCTTCGGGTCGATGGATGTCTCTGCCGTATTGCCGGTGTTGACGATGATCCGCCGGCGCACGCGGGCCGACCAAACTTCGGCAATGCGCGCGCAAAATGCGGCCGCTGCCACCACGCCTGGTGCAT
>DATJJW010000288.1:0-12946 GCA_035491935.1 Allostellaceae bacterium
CGGTCCGATGGCCACCTTCGGCGGCTGACTACCCCAGTATTCGATGTGTGCCGTGCCGCCATTGGGTAGAGAAATAGTCATCTCATGCGCACCAGACCGCGATCCGGCCGCCATTGCCGAGCCGCTCGCAAGCATCAGCAGCGTAGCGGCAGCACATAATACCGTATTTCTTCTTCTCATATCCGTCTCCTAACCCAGGAAAGACGATATGAATTCTATCGCCTCATGATATTTTCACAAGGGATCATGGCTGGTACATCCTGACGCAGCCGTAGCGGAACACCATCAACGGAAATAACCCTGCGATATTTCATGGAAATCGGCACAGCCCTGCCCGCAGCATTCGCGGTCGAGCCGCGCGGTGTGGAGACCCGAGGCCGCGGCCGCCGCCAATTCGCCCGGGAGGTCGGACAGAAATAGGATCTCGTCCGGCATGAGGCCAATCTCGGCGGCGAGCTTGGCATAGGAGGCAGCTTCCAGTTTGGGCCCGAGCACCGTGTCGAAATAACCCTCGAACAACGGCGTGAGATCGCCATGGCCGGTATGGGCGAAGAGCAGCTTCTGCGCCGCGACCGAGCCGGAGGAATAGCAGAACAGCCGCAGGCCCTGATCGGCCCATGCCTTCAAGGCCCCGGGCACGTCGTCATAGACCTCCGCCTGGAAGGCACCGGTTTCATAGCCGCGCGCCCAGATCATGCCCTGCAGGGCCTTGAGCGGCGTCGCCTTGCGATCCTCGTCGATCCAGCCGATGAGGGTGGTGATGACGCCGGCCCGGTCGAGCGTCGGATCGCCGGCGAGATCGCGCGTCGCCGCCAACTGGCGCGCCACCTCCGGGTCATCGGCATGAGCGCGCAGGAAATCCGCCAGATGCGCGCGGGCATAGGGAAAGAGCGTGCGAGCGACGAAATCGATCGGCGTGGTGGTGCCCTCGATATCGGTGACGACGGCCTTGATCATCCCCTTACCGATCATCCCCCTGCCGATCAGCCCCCCGCCGATCATCCATCAATCCTGGGAATGGTGCCGGCCACCTTGTCACTGGTGAAGCGCGCGACCCAGCCAGCCGGGTCGGTGAACAGGCGGATGGCGCAGAAATGCGGCGCCGCGCCCATGTCGAACCAATGGCGCGTGCCGGCCGGCACGCCCAGGAGATCGCCGCGTTCACAGATCACCCGGTGCACGCCGATCTCGCCGCGCAGATAGAAGGCGCCGCGCCCCTCGACGAAGAAGCGCACCTCATCCTCGTCATGGATATGTTCATCCAGAAATCTGGCGCGCAGCTCGGCCGCATTCGCCGCGCCTTTGGCCAGGCGGATGACATCGGCGGTCCGGTAGCCGCATTCCGTCATCAAACGGTCGGTCTCCTTGGCATAGGCTCGCAACACCTCCTCCTGCCCCGCGTCATCCGCCAGCGCCACCTCCGCCGGCCAGCGTTCGTAGCGGATGCCGATGCCGGCCAGCACCTGCTCGATGCGCTTCGCATCCTCGGTATCCTCGACCAGGCGGCGCGGCTGCTCGAGCGCGTAGTGGGTGAGCCGGGTCATGGCATCAGCTCGCAAGCAAACAGGAAATCGAAGGCCTCGGCATGGCGCAACGCCTCGGCCATGGTGGCACCCCAGGCATAGAGCCCATGGCCGGCCAGCAGATACCCCGGCGCCGCCGGCGCCGAGCCCAAGCGGCGGTCAATGACCTCGGCCAGCGCCTCGATATCCTGGCTGTTGGCGAAGACCGGCACGGCGAGGCTCGTCTCATGGGTCTTGGTACCGGCGAAGGCCTTCAGCAGCTCGTAGCCTTCGAGCACGACCGCGCCAGAGGCCCGTTGCCGGCGCGAGACCATGGTCGCGGCCATTGAATGGATGTGGACGACCGCGCCCACCCCGGGAAAACGCCGATAGAGGGCCAGATGCAGGCCCGTTTCGGCCGAGCTGCCGGCCGGTGGCGCTTCATCCTGGGCGATGTCCAGCACATGCCGCGACTCCAGCGCGCCTTTGTCGACGCCGGACGCGGTGATCATGACGCGATGGGCACTGGCACGGGCCGAGAAATTGCCGCTGGTCGCCGGGACCCAACCGCGCGTCGATGCGAGCCTGCCCGCATCGATCACTGCGGCGATCGCCGCCTGGGTGCCCAGATCCGGTGTCACGAGATTCATGCGGACTCCTTTGCTTCGCGGAGCCCGAGCTTAGCCGCGTTTCATGTCACATTTCGGACATCGCCCGGCAATGAAAGCCGCGTCAGGTCTTGGTGGCGGCCGTATAGGCATCGATGACGCTGCGGAAACAGCGCGCTTCCGTGGTCAATTCCGGCGAGGTTTGCGCGATGGCGTCGCGGATATGATCCTTCACCCGAGCCAGCAACAGGTGGCGGCCGGATTTCCGTAATTCCGCATTGCATTCCGCCAAGGCATCGAGCGAGGTGGAATCGAGGTCGGGACTTTCCTCCAGCGAAAGAATGACCTGGGTGATGGCTTTACCCTGCGCAGCCAGGTTGACGGTGCCGGTGAGGATCCGCTCGGCATTGGCGAAGAAGATCGGCTCCGCCGGGCGCAGGATGAGCAATCCGTCATATGCTTCGGCTTCGGGATGGCGGACACGGCTGACGAAATTGGTGGTGCCCGGAAGCCGGCCCAGCTCTGTGAGGCGCGCGCCGGCAAGACTTTGCAGCAGGGCAAGCACGGAAAAGACGACGGCGAAAAGCATGCCGTCCAGAACGCCGAGCACGAGCACCGCCAGCACGGCGGCGGTGGCCACGGAGGCGTCCCGGCGCAACATCCATAGCCGGACGAGCGGCGCGGGATTGAGGGCATGGGTGAGCGAAGCAATGACGATGGCGGCGAGCACCGGCAGAGGGAGCAGCGCGATGAGCTCCCGCCCCCAGACGGCGAGCACCAGGATCGTTCCCATGGCGGCCAGGCCCGCCGCCCGGGATCGAGCGCCCGCCGCCTCGGCCGCCGCGGAGGCGGAAAATCCAGCCCCCACCGGCATCCCTTGAACCAGGCCGGCCAGCAAATTGGCACCGCCCAGCGCCATCAGTTCGTGGTCCACGGTGATCCTGTCGCCATGCAGCAGCGCAAGACCGCGAATGGAGCTCCAGGATTCCGCGAAGAGGATGAGGAAGAGCAGCGGCGCCAATTCCGCCACGTCGCTCCAGCCGGAGAGGGAAAGGTCCGGCCAGGCGAGGCGTGGCCACTGCATGGGCAAAGTGCCAACCAACGCGATGCCGTGGGCCGGCAGGTTGGTCACGGCACTCAGCGCCACCCCGGCACACAGGACGAGTGCGGGAGCCGGCAGATTGCCGAAACGCCGCAACAGCGTGAGAGCGACAAGTGCGGCGGCGCCCAGCAGCACCGCGCCGAAATGCCAGAGCGGCAGGGCGAGGATGAGATGCCAGAGCAGCGGCAGCGTGTTGGCCCCATTTTCCTGCACGCCCGTGATCGCGGGAAGCTGTTTCACCGTGATGGTAACGGCAATGCCCAGCGTGAAGCCGCGCAGCACCGGACGGGAGATGAAGCCGGCAAGCGTCCCCAGCCGCGCCACCGCCGCCGCGACGAAACACAGCCCCGTCATCAGCACCGCGGCCTCCGTCACCGCGGCCGCGTCGACGCCCTGCGCCTGCTTGGAGAGCAACAGCGCCGCCAGGATAGCGGCCGAGGAAGAGGTGGGCGCCACCATGGCGAAACGGCTGCGCCCCAACGCCGCGTAGGCGGCAAGCCCGGCGATGGTGGCGATGATGGCATAGGCCGGGGACAGGCCGGCGATGCCGGCATAGGCAATGGCCGACGGCAGCAGCAGGCCGGCTACCGAAATGCCGGCCATAACGTCTCTGATCATTCTTCGGTGACCGGCCCGCACCAGCCAGGCAGATACGCGGCAGCCTCGGACTTCGCCAGGCGAAGCGCTTCCTCCAAGGCACCCTGTGGATGGGCATCCACCTCCTTGTGCTTGATTCGGCGACGCAGGAAATCGGCCCACAGGAATTCGCTGAACGGCGTCGTGTCCTTGGCGAAGCCGCCAGCCCGGCGCAGGCCACCGGCCAGGCTGCGATACGGATCATCCGCCAGATCGGCCACGCTTTTGGGTAATTGCTTGTGACTGCGCCGCTTCCCTTCCGCGTCGTAGGCGTGCATCCAGGCACGATTGTCCAGATAGACCCAGAACGCGCCGCGAGTGAGTGTCGACAGATCGGACACCACTGTCACGGCAACCTCCTTCACCCCCTCGTCATGCAATGCACGGGCGAGATGATGATGGTCGATCAAATAGAAATGCCGCTCCGGCCCCAACACCACCGGCAGCAAATGCCGCCCCAGAAACGCCGCCCGATCCGACGCTTTTTGTGCCCGCCAGCGCCGGCGCTTCTCCTCCACTTCCCGCATGCCCACGGTTATCTGCGTTGGCCGCAATGCCGCCACCGCCACCGGATTGAGTCTCGGCTCGCGTGTAAACTGCATCATCGCCTCTTCTGTGCTGGTGGACGCCAGAAATGCGTAGCGGCGGGGGCAGGATCTTCCTGGCGTGCGAAGACCAGAAGGAAGCTATACCTTCCATTCGCCGTCGCAAGAGTACGACTATCCCCGCCGCCTGAATATCCATTCCGGATCGATAGCGGCTCGGCCGATCAGATCCTTCTCAGGACGCCGCATCCTTCAGGATACGCTTCTTGGCGCGCAGGACATGCGCCTCCATCAGCCGGGACGCCTTGTCGCCGTCCCGGGATCTGAGCACATCGACGATCGCCTGGTGTTCGGCATTCGACTTGGTCATGCGCTCAGCCGTGACCAGCCCGCCGCGCCGGAACAGATGCAGCTCACGCACGCAGTTCTGATAGGCGTTGAGCAGCCGCTTGTTGCCGCCGAGCTCCAGTATCGCACGATGGAATTGCAGGTTCAGCGGGTAATAGGCCTCGAGGTCGCCGAGGCGGGCCGCCTCCTCCATCGCTCGGGTCAGCCCGTCGAGCTGGGCCAGGCCATCCTTGGTGATGATCGGCGCCAAGGTGCGGCCAGCAAGCGCGAACAGGGCCGAGCGCAGATCGTAGAGCTCCGCCGCCTCCGTAGCATCGATCTGCCGTACGAAGGCGCCGCGATTGACGACGAAATGCAACAGCCCTGCCTGCTCCAGCCCACGGCATGCCTCGCGCACGGGTCCACGGCTGACGCCGAAGCGTTGCGCCAGCTCCGCCTCGTTGACCCACGCGCCCGGCAGCAACTCCCCCGCCTCGATCATGCGAGCGACCTCCTCGCGGATGATGACGGTGAGCGATGTCTCCTTGCGGAAGCGCAGGCTTTCCGCGGTGGTGGCGAAACTGGTCAAGCGACAGGTTCCAAGCTGTTCCGGAGCGCCATGAATACCACAAACGGTCCCGATAATAATCGAAAATCGTCGACGATTTTTTGTTGACAGAAGAGGCGCACGGGCAGAGCGTGGCGACCAATAAATCGTCCCAGGCCAATAGTGAGGAAACGCGACATGCTGATGGAAGGCTTCAAGAAAGAGACGATCCACGTGAACGGCGTGGATATCGTCGTTCGCCACGGCGGCAAGGGTCCGCCGCTGCTGCTGATCCACGGCAACCCTTTCACCCATCTGTCCTGGAATCGCGTCGCACCGGAACTCGCCAAGGAGTTCACGGTGGTGACGCCTGACATCCGCGGCTATGGCGACAGCTCCAAGCCCGATGGCGGCGACGACCACTACGCCTATTCGTTCCGCGAGATGGGCAAGGACCTGGTCGAGCTGATGGCCAAGCTGGGCTTCGACAAGTTCCATGCCGCCGGCCACGATCGCGGCGCCCGCGTGCTGCACCGCATGTGCCTGGATTATCCCGAGACGGTGACCAAGGCCTGCTTCGTCGACATGCTGCCGCAGCACCACCTGCTGAACAACGTCACCTTCAACTGGGGCAAGTTCTCCTGGCACTGGTTCTTCATGATCCAGCCGACCCCGTATCCCGAGACCATGATCAGCAACGATGCGGAATTCTACATCCGCAAGAAGCTGTCCAAGACCGGCCAGGGCACCAGCTTCTTCGTGCCGGAGGCGCTGGACGAGTACATCCGCTGCATCAAGAACCCGCGCACCGTCTACGCCATGTGCGAGGATTACCGCGCCACCGTCTCCTGCGACCTCGAGATGGACACGGCCGACTACAAGGCCGGCAAGAAGGTGACCTGCCCGACATTCCTGCTCTGGGGTGCCACCGGCGGCGTCGGCCGCAACCACGACGCCAAGAAGGTGTGGTCGGAATACGCCACCAACATCGTCGGCACGCTGGCCGCGCCCTCCGGCCACTACGTGCAGGAAGAAGCGCCGAAGGAGACGCTGGAGGCGATGCAGAACTTCTTCCGCTAAACCGGCAGATCCGGGGACCGGCACCATTGCCGGTCCCGTTTCCCGGCAATCTCTATCCCCTCGACCTGCCAGCACCTTTGGATCGAACCCGTGGACCGGACATTTGCCCTGATCGCCCATAAGCGCCAAGAATAGGGAGTGCTCCGCCTGTGACCACCTCGTCGAGGACCCTGTCGACCAGTACGAAGATCTTCGCGCTGCTCTGTGCGAACGCGGTCATCATGTATATCGACCGCACCAACATCTCGATCGCCGCCCCCATCATCCAGAAGGAAATGGGGCTGTCCAACGTCTCGCTCGGCGCCGCCTTCTCGGCCTTTTCCGTGGCCTATGCCTGCTTCATGGTCGTCGGCGGCCGCATCGGCGACATCATCGGCTCGCGCCGGGGCCTCCTCATCTGCGGCATCCTCTGGGCGATCGGCACGGTCTGCACCGGGCTGATCGGCGGGCTCGTGACATTGGTTGCCGCCCGCCTCGTCGTCGGCCTCGGCGAGGCCGCAGTCTATCCGGTCTCCTCCGCCGTCATCGCGCGCTGGATCCGTACCGACCGGCGCGGCTCGGCGCAGGGCATCATGCATGGCTGCGGCCGCTTGGGCGCCGCATTGACGCCGGCGGCCGTCACCGCCCTCGTGCTCTATTCCTCCTGGCGCTACGCCTTCATCATCCTCGGCTGCGTCAGCCTGGTGGTGACGCTGGCCATGTTCCTCTACCTGCGCGACGATCCGCGACAGCATCCGGCCGTGACGGCAGCGGAGCTGGAGGAGCTCGGCCATGAGGCGCGGAAGAGCGACGACGGGTCGCTTGGCCGGTCGCCGCCGATGAACTGGGGCGAATTCATCGCCAAGGTCTGGCCGGTCACCCTGGTCTCCTTCTGCTACGGCTGGTTCTCCTGGTTCCTGCTTAGCTGGGTCCCGCTCTACTTCGCCCATGACCACGGGCTGCAGATCAAGAAGGTGGCGATGTTCTCCACCCTCGTGCTGATCTTCGGCGTCGCCGGCATGGTCGGCGGCGGCCTCGCCACCGATTTCTGGCTGAAATATACGGGGTCCCTGCGTCGCGCCCGCCGCGACATCATCATCGTGGCCTTCCTGGCGGCGCTCCTCTGCATCGTGCCGCTCTTGGTGACCTCCAACCTCCTCGTCGACACATTGGCCTTGGCGCTGGGCTATTTCTTCATCGAGCTTGCGGATTCCTCGATCTGGATGCTCGGCATGGACGTGCTGCCCACGCATTCGGCGACGTCGACCGCCACGGTCAATACCGGCTTCGCCATCGCCGGCGCCGTCTCGCCGATCATCGTCGGCTGGCTGCTCGACGTTACCAAGAGCTGGAACGACGTCTTCGCCCTCTCGATCATTGTCCTCCTGATCGGCCCCCTCGTCGTCTCGCGCATCCGTATTCATACGGATGAGCATGATGACCATGGCGGCCGGTTCTCTCACCTTCGGAACGTCTCATGAGCGAAAACACAGATAAGCCGGCGGCACCCCCGTCCCTCACTGCCCATGTCGCCGAATTCGTCGCGACCAACCACCAGAAGACCTTGCCGGCCGATGTCATCGAGCTCGGCCGCAAGTCGATCCTCGACGGGCTGGGCCTCGCCATCGCCGGCGCGGCTTCCGAATCCGGCCACATCGTCACCGAGTATCTGCAGGATCTGGGTGGCAATCACGCCGTCTGCAGCGTGCTCGGTACCCGTCTCAAGGCACCGGCGCGTCACGCGGCCTTCGCCAATGGCATCGCCATCCACGCCCACGACTTCGACGACACCCAGCTTGCCATGGCGACCAACCGCGTCTATGGCCTGCTGATGCATCCGACCGCCCCGGTGCTGGCCGCCGTGCTGGCGGTGGCCGAGCGCGACGGGTTGTCGGGCGCGGCGCTGACCGCGGGCTACCATGTCGGCATCGAGGTGTGCTGCAAGGTGGCCGAGGCCGCCAATCCGCGCCATTACGAAGACGGCTTCCACACCACCGGCACCTGCGGCACCTTTGGTGCGGCCGCCGGTGTGGCCAACATGATGCATCTCGACCCGCAGCGCACCGCATCCGTGCTGGGCCTCGCCGCCAGCCAGTCGGCAGGATTGCGCGAGAATTTCGGCACCATGACCAAGCCGTTCCATCCCGGCCGCTCGGCCGAGAGCGCGGTGCTGGCCACCGATCTGGTCGGCCGCGGCTTCTCGGCGGCGCGCAACATCCTCGAGGCCAAGCGCGGCTTTTACCACGCCGCCTGCGGCGGCTATGACGACCATGCCATCCGCGGCAAGCTGGGCGCGCCCTGGGTCTTCGCCAATCCCGGCATCTCGATCAAGCCGCATCCCTCGGGCTCGCTCACCCATCCGGCGATGTCGGCAATGATCGGGTTGCTGGAGAAGCATGACATCAAGCCGGAACAGATCCTGCAGATCCGCGTCGGCACCAATCGCTATATGCCGACGACGCTGCTGCACCACGACCCGAAGAACGAACTGCAGGCGAAGTTCAGCATGCAGTTCTCCATGGCGATCCTGGCGCTGCATCGCCGGGCGGGCCTGCTCGAATACACCGACGATGTCGTATGCTCGCCCGAGGTGCGCGACATGATGGCCAAGGTCGATTTCTACGTCAGCCCCGAGGCCGATGCCGCCGGCTTCCACAAGATGACCAGCCTGGTCGACATCGTGCTCATGGACGGCAGCGTCGTGAAGGCCAAGGCCGATTTCGGCAAGGGCAGCCCGACCAACCCGATGAGCTGGGAGGAGGTGGCCGAGAAATTCATGGACTGCGCCTCCTATGGCGGCCTGGAGCGCCCCAAGGCCCGCGAGGTGGTGGCATTGGTCGCCGATCTGCCCGCGATCAAGGATATCCGCCGCCTCACCGAGGCACTCGCGGTCTAACGGATAAATAACGAAATTCGAGGAACAGTCCCCATGACCCGTATCCACAAGATCGCCTCCATCCCCGCCGACGGCATCGGGCCGGAAGTCGTCGATTCCGCGCTGGAAGTGCTGGAGGTTCTGGCCGGCGTCGACGGCAATTTCCGCTTCGACGTCACCCACTTTGATTGGGGCAGCGACCGCTACAAGAAGACCGGCGAATTCATGCCGAAGGATGGGCTGGACGTGCTGAAGAAGCACGACGCCATCCTGTTCGGCGCAGTCGGTGCCCCCGACGTCCCCGACCATATCACGCTGTGGGGCCTGCGCCTGCCGATCTGCCAGGGCTTCGACCAATACGCCAATGTGCGTCCGACCCGCATCCTGCCGGGCGTCGAGAGCCCGCTGCGCCATGCGGGGCCGGGCAGCCTCGACTGGCTGATCATCCGCGAGAACAGCGAGGGCGAATACGCCGGCCATGGCGGCCGCGCCCATAAGGGCCTGCCGGAAGAGGTCGCGACGGAGGTCGCGATCTTCACCCGCGTCGGAGTCGAGCGCATCATGCGCTATGCCTTCGACTGCGCCCGCGCCCGGCCGGCAAAGCATCTGACCGTCGTCACCAAGAGCAACGCCCAGCGTTTCGGCATGGTGTTCTGGGACGAAATCGCCGCGATGGTTGCGCAGGACTATCCGGACGTCAAATGGGACAAGGAACTGGTCGACGCCATGACCGTGCGCATGGTGAAGAAGCCGGAGAGCCTGGACACCATCGTCGCCACCAATCTGCATGCCGACATCCTGTCGGATCTGGCGGCGGCGCTGGCGGGATCTCTCGGCGTGGCGCCCACCGGCAATGTCGATCCGCAGCGCCGCTATCCCAGCATGTTCGAGCCGATCCACGGCTCCGCCTTCGACATCACCGGCAAGGGCATCGCCAATCCGGTGGCGACATACTGGACCGCCTCGCTGATGCTGGAACATCTGAACGAGCGCGCGGCGGCCGCACGCCTCATGACCGCGGTCGAACAGGTCTGCGCCGCCGGCATCCTGACGCCGGATATCGGCGGCAAGGCGACCACCGCCGACGTCACCCGCGCCATGTGCGAGGCTTTGAAGGGCAGCAACGCACCGGGCGCCTGATACGCTTGCGATAGATGGCCGGGTCACGCCCGGCCATGACGATATTACTGAGTTATCTCAAGACCTTCGTCATTGCCGGGCTTGTCCCGGCAATCCACGTCTTTGCGCTTACTTCACCAGCGCCGCGATCGCCTCGTCCAGGCCGGTCGCGCCTTTTCGGGCATGGGCGCCGCGATCGGCGAAATCGATCCAGCCTTCGTTGAAGCCGTCGATCATTTGCATGCGCGGGCTGGGGTTTTGCATCCCGGCATCACGGAATATCGCCTCCCAATTCTCGCGCGGCACCGCCTCGGCCTCGACCGGGCGGCCAAGCGTCCTGGAGAAGGCCTGGGCGATGTCGAGCGGGCTCACACGGCGTTCCGCCTCCAGTGCGACGACACGAGCACCCGTCCAATCCTCCTGAAGCAAAGCCGCCGCCATGTGCCCGACGTCGACGGCAGAGATCATCGGCACCCGCCGGTCGAGCGGCTGGAGGTAGCTGTGGATCACGCCCTCGTCACGTGCCGAGGGCACGTCCAGCGCCGCATTCTCCATGAACCACGCGGCACGCAGGAATGTCACCGGCATGGGCAGGTCGCCCAAGGCCTGCTCCAGCAATCCCAACTGATTCAGTAGATTTGGCTGCTTGGCTTCCGCACCAATGGTCGAGAGCACGACAACCTTGGGCGGCATGGCCAGCAGGATCGCCTGTCTGAGATGGGATATCCGTTGACGTGCTTCGGGGAAACCCGGCGCCGGATCGAAGTCCGGCGGCAGCATGACGAACACGCCTGCCGCACCGGCCAGGGCCTCCCCCAGGGTTTTGGGATCCTCGAGATCAGCCAGAGCCACCTCCGCGCCGCGATCCCACCAGGTCCCACCCTTGGCCGCATCGCGCAGGATGGCGCGGATCTTGATGCCGTCATCCAGCAACTGGCGGGCCAACGCGCCGCCGACCTTTCCGGTCACACCCATGATCGCATACATGCCGCTCCTCCTTCTCGTCAGGACAGGTTGGGCGGAGTATGGCGCCGGATGACTTTTGCTCTTAGTGCGCTTATGTCAAATAAATCGTGATTCTTAGTCAGGAATGAACGCATGCCCTATGATGGTCGCCTGCTGGCCGGCGTGACGGTGTTGGCCGCCGTCATCGAGGCAGGATCCATCGTGCGCGCCGCCGAGGCGTTGGGCCTGTCGCCATCGGGCGTCAGCCGCGCGGTGTCACGGCTGGAGGCGCGGGTCGGCGTGCGCCTGCTGGAGCGCACCACCCGCTCGATGAGCCTGACCAACGAGGGCCGCCGCTTCTACGAGCGGGTGGGTCCGCTTCTGGCCGGCATCGAAGAGGCGGCGGTCGAAGCCGCGGGTGCCGCCGGCATCGTGCGCGGGCGCCTGCGCGTCAATGTCGATCCGTTCTTCTCGCGCATCCTGCTCGCCCGCCAGGTGGCCACGTTCCTTGGCCGATATCCGGAGGTATCGCTGGAACTGATCATGCGCGACGATGTCGGCGACCTGGTCGCGGACGGCTTCGACCTGGCGCTGCGTTTCGGCGAGCCGTCGGCCGGCTCCTTCATCGCGCGCAAGCTGGTCGAGACGCGCATCCTGACCGTAGCCGCCCCCGCCTATATCGCGGCCCACGGCCGGCCAGCCCATCCCAAGGATGTGGAGGATCATGCCTGCATCGATTTCTGGGACGCAGCCCATGGCCGGCCTTATGAGTGGGAATTCCATCGCGGCCAGGAGGTGATCCCGGTCAAGCCCAGGACGCGGCTCCTGCTCTCGGATAGCGGCGCCATGCTGGGCGCCTGCGAGGCGGGTGCCGGCATCGCACAGATCCTGGCTCTGGGCACGCGGCACCTGATCGAGAGCGGCGCGCTGGTCGAGCTTCTGCCCGATTGGGCGGAGGAGCACTTCCCCTTCTACGCGCTCTACCCCTCACGCCACCATGTGCCGGCGAAGGTACGTGCCTTTATCGATTTCTGTCTCGACGTGATCGAAAGCAACGAGATTTGAGGATCAGCTGGGGTCCTGGTTCGGCGTGAAAGCGTTGAAGGCAAGGATGGTATAAGTCGCCGCTACCCCATCCAGGCGTTGCAACCGCTCAGTCACGAACAGACCCGGATCCTGATGCGCTTCCAGATTGAAGCGCGCGATCAGGTCGTATTCGCCCGAGGTCGAGAACAGCTCACCGCATTCCTCGACATTGTCCATGATCGCCGCCGCCACGTCATAGGCCCGGCCCAGCTGGCATTTGAACTGCACGAAGATATGACGGGTGCGGAATTCGGCCGAGGCGCTGGGCATGGCAGGTCCTTGATGATGGTGATCTGCTGCAGATGGGGCCGAGAACCTCGCCCGGCAAGCCGGCATCAACCAGGAGGGTGGGTACCAATTCCGCCTCGATACCGAAGAAAATGTTGACACTTTTGCGCAATAAATTCCGTTTTATCCAAAAAATGGCGCGATATTTTGCCATAGTGTTGACATAACGGTTGAACTGCCGTCCATTGCCGGTTCTTGCCCGGTACGCGAACGGGCGCGTGCCGGAGTATCCATGCCGACCCTCTCGAAGATTTCACCCCAATTCATCCTGCGCTGGGCGGTACTGCTGCTTGCCTCCCTCTGCCTC
>DATJJW010000289.1:0-13566 GCA_035491935.1 Allostellaceae bacterium
GGTCCAACCTCGCATCCCGGCCTCTTCGACCGGCGCCCAACGGTCTAGAGGCGCGAGCGTTAGGACTCTCTTTATTTTTGCCTATGTCACGAAATCTTCATGTGACGAGCAATTACATCAATTTCCCTGAACGATATTGACCGGCGTCTGTTGGAAGCCTGTGACGTCCGACAAAGCGCGCTTGATGCCATAGACGGCGACCTGATCGCCGAACTGGTCGACCGTGGCGATCACGGCGTGATTGCGCATATAGGGTTGAATCGATGGGATATTATCGAAGCCGCTGACCAGAACCTTACCATCGAGCCCGGCCTTGTGGATCGCGGTCAGCGCCCCCAGTGCCATGTCGTCATTGTCGCATAGGAGCGCCTTTACCTCCGGATGCGCCTTCAGGATGGCGGTGGCCGCCGCCTCGGCGGGGGCGGTCTCCCACAAGCCGGGCCGGCTGTCGACCACCCTTATGCCCACCTGCGTCATCGCCTGGCGTAGGCCGGCGGTGCGTTCCGCGCCATTGAAGGCGGTAGGCACGCCCTCGATGATGGCGACAGCATCGCCCTTGGCCAGCCGGCCGGCGACCATCTCGCCGACCTGACGCGCGGCCTCGCGATTGTCCGGGCCGACATAGACCACCTTGAGATGCGCCTTGCGCAAGGCCGCCTGGTCCAGGCGGTTGTCGATGTTGACCACGTCGATGCCGGCATCGATCGCCTTCCTGACCACGGGGACGAGGGCCGTGGAATCGGCGGGGGCCAGGATGATCGCATCGACATGTTCGGATATCGCCCGGTCGACCAGGGCGATCTGGCCGGCAATGTCGGTCTCGTTGGGAATACCTGCAATATCCAAATCGAACTGGGTTGCGTTCAATGAGTGATAATACTGCGCACTTTTGACCATGTTCTGGAAAAATTCATTGTCCAGCGACTTCATGATCAGGGCAATGTGCGGTTTTCCTGTCCCGGCGATGCACGGCGAGGGCGAAAAAGCGCAAAATATACTGCTGGATATCAGCACAAGCAAAGTAAGAGCTCGGTAAGTCATCGTCCCGGTACCGTTAGCCATTTTTGTCATAATGGGAGAATTATTTTTGCGATTTTAACAGTTTGTCAGCACCGGCAAAAGGACAATGTCCGCCACGTTTTGAAGCAGGTAGGTTCATTTGACTTGTCATGATGAGGCGATCGGGCAGCCATTCGGTCGTTGCTGAGAAGAGCGATGACGCCTGGGACCGGCTCAGCATGTCGCGTGGCGGCAGGGCTAGCCTGTCGACGCGCCTGATTCGTATCGTCGTGCCGCTCGTGCTGCTGGCGGGCTTCCTCGCTGCCGGCGTTGCCGGCGGTATACAGATCCATGCGGCACAGAAAGGCCGCCTCGAGCAGGCCCGGCTGCTCGGCCACTCCTATGCGGCGTTGCTGCGCGACTATGTCGTCGACATGGACACGCCGCAATTGGCGCCGATCCTGAAGGTCGCGGCGTCAAATGGGCCGGTCGTCTGCGCCTCGCTCACCGCCAACGGCCTGCCATTGCGTTATGGCTGGCCGTCGATCGACTGTACCGCCGATGGCCGGCCGGGGCGTCTGATCTCTACGCCGATCATGGCCGAGGGGCGGGAGATCGCGATGCTGAACCTGCGGCTGCAGGAAAGTTTTCTCGGATCCCCATTACTGGCCTTGGCCGCGCCCGGCATGCTGGTCATCGCCACGACCTTGCTGGCGTTGGGTCTGGTCCTGGCTGTCGTGCTGCGGCGGCAGGTGGCCGGGCCGATCCAGCGGCTGACCGGCGCCATGCAGCAATTGAGCGGTGGCTCGACCCTCTTCACCATCCCTGAGGCCGATCGACATGACGAGATCGGCGAGATGGCGCGGGCGCTCACCGTGTTCCGCCACACCAAGATTGAGGCCGACCGGATTTCCGCCGAGCTGCGCGAAGCCCAGGACGAGCTGATCGAATCCGCGAAGCTGGCCTTCCTGGGCTCCATGGTCGCCGGCGTGGCCCATGAGGTGAATACGCCGATCGGCATTTGCGTCACCGCGGTCGCCACGGCGGATGATTTATTGAAGGAGGCGGAGCGCAGCCTGGCTGCGCGCGAGCTGACCGAGGCCGACCTCATCGACTTCTTCGCCAAGATGCGGCTTTCGGATTCGCTGGTGCTGGCCAATCTGGAGCGCGCGGCGACCCTGGTGCGCAGCTTCAAGGGCATCGCCACCGACCAGGCGAGCGAGATGCCGCGCCGGCTCGATCTCGGCCAATATTTGCGCGAGGTGGTGGCTTCGCTGCAACCCGAATTGAAGCGCACCCGCGTCGAGGTCGTGGTCGAGGCCGATGAGGGGCTGGAGGCGACAGTGCTGGCGGGCGCCTTGTGGCAGATCGTCAGCAACCTGGTGCTGAACGGCGCGGTGCATGCCTTCGATCCCGGCGCCAGCGGCACGATCACCCTTACCGCCGGAGCGGAGCGGCGCAACCATCTGCGCCTGTCATATCGCGACGATGGCAAGGGTATGGCACCGGCGGTCCGCGAGCATATCTTCGAGCCGTTCTTCACCACCCGCCGCGGCCAGGGCGGCACCGGGCTGGGCCTGTTCATCACCTACAATCTGGTCACCCAGAGCCTGGGCGGCCGTATCAACTGCGAGAGCGAAGCGGGGCAGGGCACGCGTTTCGATATCGTCTTTCCCATAACGCCGCCGAAGCCGCGCAACGCGGCCTCGCCCCGACAGCGCGAGGTTTTCGTTCCATGACCAGCGAGACAGGCTATCCGAGTTTCCTGAAGCCTGCGGCCCCAGCTGCCGAGGCCGCGTCCCAGCCTGTCGGCAAGCAACCGTGGATCGTCGTCATCGCCGATGACGAACCGGATGTGCACACGGTGACGCAATTCGCGCTTGACGGCTTCCAGTTCGAGGGGCGGCCGCTGCGCCTGATGCACGCGCATTCGGGACGGGAGACGGTCGAGCTGTTGCGCAATATGCCCGATGTGGCGCTCCTGCTGCTCGATGTCGTGATGGAGAGCGAGCATGCTGGGCTGGAGGCGGTCAAGAGCATCCGCGGCGAGCTGGGCAACCAGCGGGTGCGCATCGTGCTGCGCACCGGCCAGCCGGGAGCGGCGCCCGAGGCGGATGTCATCTCGCAGTACGACATCAACGGCTACGCCGACAAGACGGAGCTGACCAAGCGCAAGCTGCAGACCATCCTTTATTCCTGCTTGCGGTCCTTCCGCGACATTCAGACGATCGAATGCCAGCTGCGCGTCATCAATGCCAACCGGCGTGGATTGGAGCGGGTCATCGACGCCACGGCGACGATCTTCCAGATCTCCAGCTTCGAACGCTTCACCGAGGGCGTGCTGGAGCAGTTGAGCGTGCTGGCGACCCCCTATGAGGGCGACTGCATGTCCAGCGGTCTCTATGCCCGTGTCTCGGGCGTGGCCGCGACCAACAGCCAGGGCGATTTCCGCATCATCGCCGGCACCGGGCCGTACGAGGGGGCGGTCGGCCAGCATCTGGTCTCGGCGGTGACGCCGGAGGTCCATGAGCGGATCATGCGTTGCCTGACCGAAAAGCGCAGCGCCATCGGCGCCGATGATTATATCGGCGTGTTCGCCAGCGATTTCGGTGCGGCCAAGGTGGTCTACATCTCGGGCTGCGCTTCGACCGCGATCAACGACCACATGATCGAGCTGTTCTCGCGCAATGTCGGCATCGCCTTCGACAATATCGAACTGCGCACGGTCATCGAGGAGACGCAGCGCGAGATCGTCTATCGCCTGGGGGGTGCTGTCGAGACACGCTCGAAGGAGACGGCCAACCATGTGCGACGCGTGGCGCAGATCTCGCGTCTGCTGGGCCTGCGCCACGGCATGAGCGAGAAGGAGGCGGAGGTCTTCTATCTGGCTTCGCCCCTGCACGATCTCGGCAAGATCGGCATCCCCGATCACATCCTGAACAAGCCCGGCAAGCTCACGCCCGAGGAATGGGAGGTCATGAAGACCCATCCGATCATCGGCTACAATCTGCTGAAGGATTCGGCGATGGAGATTCTGCGCGTCGGCGCGCAGATCTCGCTCGACCATCATGAGAAATGGGACGGTTCCGGCTATCCCTACGGCAAGAGCGGCGCGGAGATCAGCATCCATGGCCGCATCACCGCCGTGGTCGATGTGTTCGACGCGCTGGGCAGCCGCCGTTGCTACAAGGAGGCTTGGCCGCTGGCGGATGTCACCCAGCACATCGCCGACAATGCCGGCAGCCATTTCGACCCGGAGATCGTCGAACTGCTGTTCGCCAATCTCGACGATGTGACGGCGATCAGCCGCGCTTTCCCGGACTGAGGAATACTACCTCACGCGTCATGACCGGGCTTGTCCCGGCCACGACGGGTTGAGAGCAGGCCGGCGAGAGCGCCAGATCAAAGACCGAGCAAAGTTGCAGCGTTGCCGTAAGCGACCTTGGTGCGCAAACCCTCATCCATCGCCACATCATCCATGAAGCGGGCGGCTTCGATCGCAGATTCGAAGGGGTAATCGGCCGAGAACATGACGCGGCTGTCGCCGAGCGCCTCCAATGCGCAGACGAGCGGCTCGCGCGAATACATGCCCGAGCAGGTGACCAGCAGATTTTCGCGGATATATGCCGAAGGCGGTCGCTTGAGCGGCACGTTGTAGAGCTTGGCGCGGCTGTCCAGGCGCCAGAGCAAATAGGGCAACGTCTCGCCCAGATGGCCCAGCACCAGCTTGGCACCTGGATAGCGGTCGAAGAGGCCGCTGAACACGATGCGCAGCGCGTGGCTGCCGGTCTCGACGGTCCATTCCCAGGTCGCGCGCTTGAGGCCGTAGACGCCCTCCAACGTGGCGAAGGGCTGGACCGGGTCGCCTGGATGCAAATAGACGAGGCTGCCCAGCGCCTCGACCCGTTCCCAGAAGGGAAAGAGATCAGGATGGTCGAGATGGCGGCCATTGGTCTGGCCGTTGATCAAGGCACCCTTGAAGCCCAGATCGCGCACGCAGCGCTCCAACTCGTCGGCTGCCGCCTTGCCGTCCTGCATCGGCAGATGGGCGAAGCCGGCAAAACGGGTCGGCTGCTTCGACACCTCCCTGGCCAGGAAGTCGTTAGCCTGCCGCGCCCTGCGGATCGCGGTCGCGGTGTCGGGCTCGACCTGTACGCCCGGACCGGAGAGCGACAGCACCGACCAGCGGATGCCGGCCTGGTCCATGATTTCCAGCCGCTGGCCGCCGAAATCGGTCAGCGCGCCATGCAGGCGCTGCCGTACGGCAGCCGGCACATCGGCGACGGTCGGGTTCCAGTAATCGTCGAAGCCGGGGGCGAGGAAATGCTCTTCGAGCGCGATCTTCTGCGTCATGGCGTGAAGCCTCTCCCTTTAAATATCGTTCGTCCATATGGATGAACGGTTCTTCTGCTTGTTGGTAAGGAAGCATGATTACATGTCGGTCGCAAGCCCGATCTGTGGCACTTCAGGGCGATACTTCTTCCAGTATCCGGCCATTGGTTTCGGTCGCGAACAGCATGACGATGATGGCGGCGGCCAGCACGGTCAGGCCGAAGACCAGGAATACCGTGGCGAGGCCGCCGGAGCCGACGAGGTTACCGACCAGGATCGGGCCGACGATCGAGGCGATGCGCAGCCAGGCCGTGGCGGCTCCGCTGCCTAGCGCGCGCATGCGGGTCGGGTACATTTCCGAAGTGTAGAGATACATCGATAGCGACAGCGTGCTGACGCACATGAAGCTGATGGTCGAGAGCACCAGCACGCGCTCGGCGCTGCTGGGGCCGATCCACCAGAGGGTCAGCAGCGAGAAGGCCGAGCCCAGGAAGGCGCCGGCGAACCAGCGCCGTCGGCCGACCCGATCGATGAACAAGGCGCAGGCGAGGCTGGTGACCAGCCCCAGCAGCGAGGAGACAAGCCCATAGCTGAGCGCCTGTTCCAGCGGCAGCTTGAACACCTGCTGATAGACGCTGGGCAGCCACGTGGTGAGGCCGTAATTCGCGAGATACGTCGCGAACCAGCAGACCCAGAGCACGAGGGTGCGGCCGAGATATATGCCGCCGAACAAATCGGCCCAGCGCGCCTTGGCCTGGGGCGTGGCCGGTGCCGAGGGGGCAGGCGGTGGCAGGGGCGATCGGGTCGTGCGTTGCACCGCCTGCTCGATGCCTTCCAGGCTTTGCGTGGCGGCATCCATCCTGCCCGCATTGGCGAGCCAGCGCGGGCTTTCCGGCAGGACGCGCAGCATGAAGAGCGCCAGGAGGGCCGGCAGCCCGCCGACATAAAACATGTACTGCCAGCCCAGATGCGGCACGATCCAGCGGCCGAGTAGCGCGGCCATCAGGATGCCGGTCGGGAAGATCAGCTCGAACAGCAGGACGAAACGGCCGCGCCCGCGTGCCCTGGTCAGCTCGCTGACATAAGTGGCGGCCACCGGCACCTCGGCGCCGAGCCCCAGCCCCTGCAACACGCGCAGCCAGACCAGCGACTGATAGCTCCAGGCATGGGCGCAGGCGATGCTGAGCAGGCCGAACCACAGAATCGCAGCGACGATGACCGGGCGGCGGCCGAAACGCTCGGCCAGCCAGCCGCCGGCGAGCGCGCCGACCAGCTGACCGATATAGCCGGTCGAAATCAGCCAGCCGATCTCACCCGGATGCAGATGCCAGAGCGGGATGATCGCGGGCAGGATATAGGCGATGGCGAGCGCGTCGAAGGCATCGAAGAAGGTGGCGGTGCCGACCACGACCCGCATGCGCACATGCCAGGAGGAAAGCGGCAGCCGCTCCAGCCGGGCGACGATGTCGGCCGGTGTCGTTGACGGCATTTCCACATTGCCGATAGGAAGCGGGCTAGGCACGGGTAGCTCTGGCCAGGAGTTGGCGGGCATTGCCGCCCTCGACCAGGCGGCGGCTTTCGGCATCGAATGCGCAGGCGTCGAACAGCTTCAAGGGCTCGACATCGCCGAAGGGATAGTCGCTGCCGAAGACCAGCCGGTCGACGCCGACCCGGGCCGCGACGATGTCGCAGACCAGCGGGTCGTAGGTCACGGTGTCGAAATGGAAATGCCGCAGATACTCGCTGGGTTTGCGGCGCAGATTCCTCATACTCGGCGGATGGGCGGTGGCATTGCGGTCGAGGCGCGCGATGTAGGTCGGCAGGAAACCGCCGGCATGGGAGATGACGATCTCGAGCCCGGGATGGCGCTCGAACGTGCCCTCATAGATCAGCGAGGCCATCGCTCGCGTCTCCTCGATGCCCTGGCCGATGCCGTTCCACAGCGAATATTCCTGGAAGGCGGGGTCCTTGATGCCGTCGGGATGGACAAAGGGGATGGCGCCGAGATCGGCGATCGCTTCCCAGATCGGGCGGAAATAATCGTGGCCCAGATAATGCGGGCCGACCGCCGCCGGCAAATTGGCGATGCGCAGCTTGAGGTGCCGGACCGCATGCTCCAGCTCGGCGAGTGCGCGGGGCATGTCCTGCAAGGGCAGGGTGAAGGTGCCGGTGAAGCGTGTGGGATATGCCCGGACCCAATCGGCTATGGCCTCATTGGCCATGCGGTCGAGCTCGGCCGCCTCCGCGCCATCGGCGAAGAAGCTGCTTTGCGAGACGGTGCTGGTCGAGATCACTGCGTGCGCAATGCCGCGGTGATCCATATCGGCCAGCTGCACCATGGGGTCGGTCATCTTGGCGAAGATCGGCCAGCGTGGCGAATCCGGCGTCGGTCGTGGCTCCATGGCCCGCATGCCAAAGCCGCTGATCACATTGTGGTTGACCGTGCGGGCATAGGCCTCGGCGTGCAGCACATGGGCGTGGAAATCGATGGCGCCCTGGGGCAGCACGGCCGGATCGCTCATGCCTGGAGCCGGGGGAACAGCTGCAGCGCGTTGCCACGCTCGATGCGTTCGAGGTCGTCGGCCTTGAAGCCGTATTTCAGCAGCCCCGGCAGGGTCGCCTGGATCGGCAGGAACGGATAGTCGGTGCCGAACAGGATCTTGTCGGTGCCGACCAGATCGAGAATCGCGCCAAGATTCTCCGGTCCGGTCGAGGTCGCGGTGTCGAAATAGAGCCGCTTCAGCTCCGCCAGCGGGCCGTCGGGCAATCTTGCGGCGACCTTCTTGTCGATGGTCGAGAGCCGGACCAGGCGTTGCACTACCGGCGCCGTGGCGCCGCCGGCATGGGTGAAGATGAAGTTGATGTTGCGGTATTTGGCGAAGCTGCCGCTGAACAGCAGGCTGGTGATGGCGCGGGTCGTGTCGAACATGTATTCGACGACCGGCGGCGGCACGTCCGGCAGCAGGGCCGAGCAGCAACTGGCCGAGGTCGGATGGAAGAAGACGGTGGCGTGACGCCGGTTCAGCTCCTCGAAGACCGGGGCGAAGCTGGCATCGCCCGGCCATTTGGTATCGTAGCTGGTGAGGAGCCCGATGCCGTCGGCCTTCAGCGTGTCGAAGGCGTAGGATATCTCGGCCAGGCTGCCCTCGACATCCGGCAGGGTCAGCGAGGCCAGCATGCCGAAGCGGCCGGGGTGGTCGCGCACCATCTCGGCGGCGAATTCGTTGGACATGCGCGCGAGCTGCCGGGCGAGCTTGACGTCGCCGAACCAGGTGCCGGGATTGGACAGCGAGGTCATGGCCGTGGCGATGCCGAACTTGTCCATCTGCTCCAGTGATTGCGCCGGCGTCCATTTCAGCACCTGGGCGAAGCTGGGCGCGAAGGCGAGGATCTTGTCGCGCGCCAAGGCGGTGTATTTGGGCGGCAGAATGTGGTGGTGCACGTCGATGCGCCGGGGTGCTGGTGCCGCCGCGATGGCGAGGCTTCTCGGCAGGGTGGCGCTCGCCGCCGCGGCGCTGGCCAGGGTCAGCAGGCTGCGGCGCGTGGGGTGACAAAGACAGCCGCCCACGCCATGCCCTAAGATCCTGCCCGTGCCTCGCGCTCCCACTCTCATCCCCGCCTCCCTGCTTCCCGCTTGTTGGTTCACGGTGTAAGCTTTTTGCGAGAACGTTGTATGATGGTAAAGGTATTGTCCAATGAAAAATAACGATGCGGAGCTTGATGCCGAAGGCGGCGACACCCGCAAAGGCGTGCAATCGGTCGAACATGCGGCGCGACTGCTGCGGGCGTTGATCGCGGTGGGCGAGGCGGTGCCACTGAAGACCGTGGCGGCGGCCTCCGGCATGTCGGCGAGTACGGCGCATCGCTATCTCACCAGCCTCGCCCGGGTCGATCTGGTGCGGCAGGAGCCGGTCACCGGCTTCTACGATCTGGGGCCGCTGGCGACCGGGCTCGGCCTCGCGGCCCTGAGCCGCTTCGACTATATCGAGCGCGCGGATGAGGAATTGCGCGGGCTGACGCGACGGCTGCGCATCGACGGGCATCTCAGCATCTGGGGCGACCATGGGCCGACCATCGTGCGTATCCGCCATGCCAATTCGCCGATTCTGACCAATCTGCGCTTAGGGAGAACGCTGCCGCTCTTCGCCTCGGCCACCGGCCGGATCTTCATGAGCTACTTGCCTGAGGAGATGACGCGCTCGCTGTTGCAGGCGGAGCTGGCGCAGCAGCCGGACATCATCGAGGCGCGCTTTGCCGCCGAACGCATCAAACAGGAGGTGCTGCAAAACGGCTTCGCCTGGATCGATGGCAGCGTCATCCCGGGCTTGCGCTCGATCGCGGTGCCGATCCTGGACCTGCAGGGTGATCTGCGCGCCTGCATCGCGCTTGTCAGCGCCTCGGAATCTCTGGTGCGTTTTCCAAACCCGATGCTCGACGATCTGCTGCGCACGGCGCGGGAAACCGCACGCGGCCTGGGCTGGAGTGAGCCCATCTCCACATGATTTGACAATTCATTGTCCAAAGTGGAATATCTGAACGGGTTTCACCTCCAGACGGACGGTCCACCATGAAACATCTAGGCGATCATCTCTTCGCGGCGGTCCTGCTGCCCTTCGACAAGGATATGAAGGTCGACGAGCAGGCCTATCGCCGCTTCCTGCGCCATTTCCTCGGCAATGAGCGCTTCGTCGCCAAGGGCGGCGGCCTCTGCATCAATCCGGAAGCGGGTGAGATCTTCTACCTGACCCGGGCGGAAAAGCGCCGGGTGCTGGAGATCGCCATGGAGGAGGTGAATGGCCGCGTGCCGGTGATCGCCGGTACCTGGGCCATGACCACCGACGAGATGGTCGAGACGGCCAAGGACTGCAAGGCGCTGGGCGCCAACGGCATCTTCGTCACGCCGCCCGGCGGCGCGCAGGATGTGACCTCCTGCTGGGACGCCGACAATTATCCGGAGATCTGGCTGGATACGATCGTGGCCCAGGACCGCGCGGTCGACCTGCCGATCGTCACCCACCCGGTCGGTGGCGCCAAGCCGCCCTTTTTCCCGGGCTTGCCGCTGGCTGCGACGCTCGATATCTGCCGCACCGTGCCGAACGTCGTCGGCTGGAAGATGACCTATACCTATGAGGGCTACAAGCTGATCGCCAAAGGCCTGCGCGGCCTCGACCGGCATGTCTCGATCATGGGCGCGCTCGCCTCGCGCTTCCATGAATACAAGGCGAACGACCTGTTCGACGGCACGCTCAGCGGCTTCTGGAACTTCGCCATCAACCCGATGCTCGACCATCTGGACGCCTGGGACCGCAACGACGTCGTTGCCGCGCGCAAGGTGTGGGATGGTGGGCTGTGCGCGCTGCACGAATATGTCGCCGACATGGGCCGGCTGCACATCCGCTACAAGACGGCGACCTGGCTGGCCGGGCTCATCCCCAACCCCTTCATGCGCGCGCCCATGCCGAAGCCGCGCCAGGCCGAGATCGACATGCTGCATCGCCTGATGAGCGCGGCCGGCATCCCGGTGATCGATATCAAGGAGACCAAGCTCGCCGCTTGAGGGCTGGTTGGAGTGGATTGGCTAGATCGCCAATCTGCTCCAATGGGCGATCAGGAACAGGCCGATGCCGATCAGGGCGCCGATGAGCGTGCCGTTCAGCCGGACGAATTGCAGGTCGCGGCCGACCTGCAGCTCGATGATGCGGGTGACCTGGGCGGCATCCCAGCCCTGGATGATGCCCTCGATATAGCGGCCGATGGAGCTGCGCCAATCGGCCAGGTAATCGAGCAGGAAATTCTCCAGGCTGGCATTGATCCAGCCGCGTGCCTCGGGCGAGCCCTCGATGAAATGGCCGAGCCGCGTCAGCGCCTCGGCGATGGTGCGGGTGAGGTCATCGGAATCGGTGCCGGCATCGATCTCGTCGAGCAGCTTGGTACCGACCGCGCGCAGATCCGCCGGGATCTCCTCCATGCGGGTGCGCAGCCAGGTATCGAAGCTCAGCCGTTCCGATGAACCCGGTCGGCCCAGCGCCTCGATCAGCCGGTCGGCCTCGTCGGCCAGCTTGCGGGCGAGCGAGCGGTCGATCAGCCGCGGCATCAGCCAGCCGGTATGCTTGCCAATGGCGTCGGGCAGGAAGCGGCGCAGCTCCGGCGCCACCCAGCGCAAGGCCGGCAGCAGGATCGAATCGACGACGTCGAGATGCCGGCCGCGCCGGACTAGGGCGCGAACCGTGCGCGCAAGCGCCGTCGCCAATTTCGATGCCGTCTCTGGCTGGGCGAGCCAGGCGCCCAGCTGTTGGCCGCGATCGGCGTCGCGCAGCCGCGCCAGCAGCGGCTCCGGCGCCAGGAAATGCCCTTCGATGAATGTCGCGATCGAGCGGGCGATCTCGTCCTTGCGCGTCGCGATCAACGCCGTGTGCGGAATCGGCAGGCCCAACGGTCGGCGGAACAGTGCGGTGACGGCGAACCAGTCGGCCAGGCCGCCGACCGTGCCCGCCTCGCCGGCGCTGCCGATCAGGTCACGCCAGAATGGCGACAGTGGCAGGCGATGGGCGAGCAGGAACAATCCGGCGGTGACCGCCAGGAGGCCCGTCGCCACCAGCTTGGCCCGGCGCAGCCGCCGTACCCGCTCAGGATCGGCAGGCGGCGCCAGCAAGGGCGCGGAGGGGAGGGCAGAGGACATTCGATCCGATCAAAAAAATCGCGGGCCCTCAAAAATAGGGCTTGACGGTGTCGGAATTAAGTGGAACAAATAGTGAACAATCAATCTTTACGCCCGCCCGGTCCCATCGGATCGCGGTGGGCTTTTTGTTGGCCTGGCGGAAAGGTGGATCATGAACCGTCACGCAATGGCCATGCCTCGGTTCTTCCTGAGCGAGCGGATCAGCGATTTTACTCTGAGTTGTGGAAGTGTCGGTTTGATGCTGGCTGGCGTCCCTTTGCTGAAACGGCGGGTAGACAGATTTTCTCCACGATCTGATGACGAGATCGATTGCCTGCTGCGGCATGCTTATGACTTACCGGCCGAGGCGCCGTCGCCAGCGGTATCCGTACGAGGCGGCCTCGCGGGCGTTGTCCAGGCGCTGAATGACGGGGACATGGCGCGAGCGCAGGTCGGCGCCGTACTGCTCAAGCTGCCGGCGCTCGATTGGGTCGGCGCCATCCATATCGTCCGTGCCGACCAGTTGCTGACGAAGAATTACAATCCAGAAGAGTCGAGGGATTGGCGTGGCCGATGGACAAATGGCGGTGAGGCGGCGGCCGATATCGCGACCAGGCCATTGGCTCGTTTGGCTGATATTTCGGATGATTTAATGGCGCTGGGCGGCGGCACGCCTCGTTCAGTAACAACGCCTAAAGGGGCGCCGCAATTTATACTCCCGAATAGGATGATCTTGCGCTTTGACCTGCAGCCGGGACAGTACCTTAATGGTCAATCACCACATATTAATTTACATAGCCCGGGGGGTACGAATTTCCATATTAATCTGCTGCCGTAGCAGGGAAAAAATAGGTGCATATATACGTGAGTGACCCATTGACATTGGGTCTCTAAATCACCTAATGTGTCTGCGCGACAACGGAGCGTGCGGGCCATGATCAAACACTTCGATACCCTGATGCAGATGATGGCCGCTTTCCCCGATGAGCAGTCGGCGATTGATCATCTGACCGCGATCCGTTGGAAGCATGGCGCGTTCTGCCCTCATTGCGGCGGCACCAAGGTCTATCACTTCTCCGACAATCGCACCCACAAGTGCGGCGACTGCCGCAAGCGGTTCTCAATCAAGGTCGGGACGATCTTCGAGGACAGCAAGATCGAGCTTCGCAAGTGGTACATGGCTGTTTGGCTGCTCACCTCTCACAAGAAGGGCATCGCCAGCACCCAGCTTGCCAAGGATATCGGCGTAACGCAGAAGACGGCGTGGTTCATGACCCAGCGCCTTCGCCATGCTGCACAAACCAAGTCGTTCAATCGCCCGCTCGACGGCACCGTTGAAATCGATGAAACGTACGTGGGCGGCAAAGAGAAGAACAAGCACGCCCACAAGCGCACTGGCGGCAAGCAAGGTGGCGTTGGCAAGGTCGCCGTCCTCGGTATTCTGGAGCGTGACGGCGAGCTGCGCACCGGCATCACGCCGAATGTGACCAAGCGCACCGTGCAGGGATCGTCCGCGAGGAAGTGAACCCCGGCGCCACGATCATGACCGATGAGCATGGTGCTTTCGCCGGCTTGGG
>DATJJW010000290.1:0-5784 GCA_035491935.1 Allostellaceae bacterium
CAGCGCAAAGCCGAGCCCGCGACGCTGGAGGCTCCCGCCGGCATCGACATCGCGGAAGCCCAGGCACTTGCCGATGCGCTGGCCATGGCGCGCGACCTTATCGATACCCCGGCCGAGGATCTGGGGCCGGCAGAATTGGCCGACATCGCCAAGGATATCGCCCAGCGCCACGGTGCCGTGGTCTCGCTGACTTCCGGCGCCGAACTCCTGGCGCAGAACTATCCGATGATCCATGCCGTCGGCCGTGCCTCCCACCGGCCGCCCTGCCTCATCGACATCCGCTGGGGTGAGGTCAGCCGGCCCAAGGTGACGCTGGTCGGCAAGGGCGTGTGCTTCGACACCGGGGGACTCGACCTCAAGCCGTCGGGCGCCATGAAGCTGATGAAGAAGGATATGGGCGGGGCCGCGACCGTGCTGGGGCTGGCACATGCGCTGATGGCGGCCAAGGCGCCGATCTGCCTGCGCGTACTGGTGCCGGCGGTCGACAATGCGGTGGCGGGCGACGCCTTCCGGCCGATGGACATCTTCAAGACGCGCAAAGGCCTGACCGTCGAGATCGGCAACACCGATGCGGAAGGCCGCCTCATCCTGTGCGATGCGCTGGCCGAGGCGCAAGGCGAGGAACCGGAGTTGCTGATCGACATGGCAACGCTCACCGGCGCCGCACGCGTAGCGCTGGGTGGCGAGCTGCCGGCGCTCTTCTGCAACGACGACACGATCGCCGAGGAATTGGTCAAGACCGGCATGGACGAGGCCGACCCGATGTGGCGCCTGCCGCTCTGGCCCAATTACAAGAAGCTTTTGAAGAGCCGCCTCGCCGACCTCAACAACGCACCTGAAGGCGGTATGGCGGGCGCCATCACGGCGGCCCTGTTCCTGGAAGCATTCATCGAGCCCAAGACCAAATGGGTGCATATCGACACCTGGGCCTGGACCGGCCGCGCCAAACCCGGCCGTCCCGAAGGTGGCGAGGGGCTGTGCCTCAGAGCGCTCTACCGGTATTTGCGCAAACGGTACGGCTAGGCCAACCGCCCGCCCATCATGTGGTCATCGTCGCAGGTGTTCCGGCGGCGGCTCGGGGCTTGGATAGATCCACGATCTCTCGGCACTGGCCTCTCTTTCAACGCTGGGCGGCGCATGTCGTCGCCATCGGCGCACATGGCGCACCTTCGCCCGGGGCGGGTGCGCTGCCCTGGCGACATGGGCGCCCCAGGCCGGGACATTGCCGGATCCGGCGGCATCATCGGCCTGGACCAGGTGCAGGGCCGTGCGGTTCATCGGCTGCCATAGGCCTTCGGCATTCGAGCGGAACGTCGCCACGCCACGACCGATCCGCCAGCGCGCCGGGCCGGTCGGGCATTTGGGTGTGAAGGACACGCTGAACCCCGCTCCATTCGCACCCGCCGGATATTGGCGCATCGCGAAATCATCGCCCACGCGGCAATCGGCCTTGGCCAGCACGTCGCCGAGACGAACCGAGGGCAGACGCACGAAATTAAGCGTAGCCACGTCGCTGAGCAGGAAATGGCGCTCGATGCGATCGCCGTCTTCATCCTTCAGCACGGACAGGATGAAGGCCGGCGCCCCCCAATTCATTGCCGTCACATCCATCAGCTTCGGATTGCCGGACGCAGTCTTGTCCAGGCTCCAATGGATCGATTGCCTGGTCCAAGCCTCGGTCTTGCGGCCCGTCAACCAGGTGAGCGTCACGCGCCAGCCCGTCTCCGGGCTATAGGCGGCATCCCAGCCCACCGGGGTCACGACGCCGGCCTTTTGGGCGTCCGCGATGATCTCATCGGCGGTTTCGCCATCCGCGGCACGCCAGCCATTGCGGACGCGCTGGATCGACGCGATGCGGTCCAGGGTCGTCATAGGTTTCGCCTGACCAGGGGACGTGGCGGATGCGGTGCTGGCGTCGGGCTGCGCCCCGCCCAGCTTCATAGCATCCGGCTTCAGTGCACCCGGTGTCGCACCTTCGGCCGCCGGAGCCACCACCGCAGCCACCGTTCCGATGCGGCTGATCGCGGGCTGGCTCTGTACTTCCCGTCGGGCATTCTGCGCGTCCATCACGTTCGTAACATAGGCAAGAATTCCCGCCGACCCCGTCAGGCAGATCAGAAATCCCGAAGCGGAAAGTGCACGTCTGGCAGTGTGGGGATGCATCTCGTCGTCCTCCAGCCCATGCGACGACTCAAGCGAGAATGCCCGTCCTTGGTTCCCCGATCACCCGCCATGTAGAAAGGCGATGATGATGGGGGACGCCAGAACTGCGTCCCCCGATCATACTTATATTTCAATGCGCTGTTTTCTGCCGGACATTACGTGACAACCATTTCGCGATCACGGCCGCGATCTGGTCGCTGTTCTTCTCCAGCATCATCATGTGCGAATTGCCATGGATGCCGATATCGGCCAGGCGAATGAAGGTCGGCTTCACGCCGGCCTGCCTGAGATAGTTTACCGTGCAATGGTCGTATGAGGCGTGATACGACGCCTCGGACATCAGCACCAGCGTCGGGATGTTCTTCAAATTCGGCAATTGCCGGGCCGGTGCGGCCTGGGCATAGCAGCGCACGAGGCCGGGGCCTTCCGGCTTGTCCTCCTGCACGAATTTGAGCTCCGAGGCATCCTTGACCGGCGGCGAATATGTCAGCGGCACGTCGGCGATGCCGTAGGCCAGGTCCAGCTTGCCATATTGGAACCAGTTGGGTGCCCCGATGAACTTGACCTCATGCGCCGGCGGCCCGTTCGGCTCGATGGCAAGGATCCCCTTCACCTTCTGCGGACGCGCATCCGCCACCGGCCACAGGAACGCGCCGGCCTGCGAGTGCCCCATGATGATCGAGGGCCCAATCTTGTCGATCAAGGCGATCAACGCGTCGCGGTTGAGCACCTGCTGTTCGTGGAAGTCGGCGATCTCGACGGCCTGCGTGGCGGTCAATGCCATCACGGTCGGACTGTTGAGGTCCTTCCCGCCCGGCCATTGCGTATGCAGTTTCGCCTGCGGCCAGAGATTGTATTTCTCCTCATCGGCATAACGCGGGATGGCGCCGCGCGCGTCGGCCATCTCGGCCTTGCCATAGGCCTGCGTGATGATCGGCGAGCGGCCGCGGCCGACTTGATCGACGACATAGACGGCATAACCCTGGCGGACGAAATATTGCGCCCAGCCTTCCTTGCCGTCGAGCGTGCCCAGGAAGTTGACACCCGTCCGCAACCCGCCATGGATCATGATGATCGGATAGGGGTGCAGCTTGCGCGCCGGGATCATGTATTCGACATACATGTGGTCGATCATCATCGCCTTGCCGTCGATCTCGGTCATCTTCCCGCCAACAAAGAAGAAGCCGAATTTCGACAGGGTCAGCGGCCCCTGCGCCTGTGCCGATGCGGCAAAGGCGAATGCCGCCAATGCCACCACCGCCGGTTTGCAGAAACTCCGAAATTTCGTGATAAGTCTCATGACATTACCCCCCGTTTTCAGACTCTAGCCGGTCCATAGGGGATTGAGCTTAGAACAAAAGCCGGCGAGGACAAAGCCACCATAGGTGGAAGATATCGGGCCAGGTCGCGTTGGGGACTGGCGGGCCGCCTCCAGCGTGCGACGCGGCGTGCAAGAGCCGAGGGCGCCAGAGCCGGGGGTCACCCCTCCTCCTCGATCGTGGCCTGGGCGATTTTGTGCGCCCCGCCGTTGAAATGCGCCGCGATGATGTGCCCGGCAGCGACCGCGCCGATGCATAGGGCGACCGATAGACCGATATTCAATGCGGCGCGAACCATCGCGCCATTGCGCATCAGGTCCAACGTCTGCAGGCTGAAGGACGAAAAGGTCGTGTACCCGCCGCAGAGGCCGATCATGACGAAGAGCCGCGTGGTTTCCGATACCGGGAAGCGGCCATGGGCTAGCGTGAGCGTGCCGAACAGGCCGATGACGAAAGATCCCGAGATATTGATGATGATGGTGCCCCAAGGCAGCTGCTGACTGATGGGAAGCGCCAGGACCGAGATCGCATAGCGGGCCAGCGACCCGATAGCGCCTCCAATCATGACCATGAGGCAGGTGGTAAATGACATGCTCGCTCCTCCTTCGATGGGCGGGCACGAAAAACCCGCCTCGCGGCGGGTGAAGCGGGTGCATCCCTACCGCCATGGTTTCGCGGTACGAGTCATCACCCCTTTCGGGAGGTTTCGGGGAACTCGATCCCCACTGACGTCAATCTACTCCGCTCGGCGCGAAAATTCCATGTCGATCAGCGCGCATCCCGGCGAGTCCACCCGCTCGATGGATTAGTTGAAATCAAAGTATCCGATGTAAATCGCTTCGAAATGTGCAATTGTTTTAAGGGTGACCGGAGTGGACAATGCCGGACGCCCAGAGGATGGTAGATGAGATCATTCATCTTGCACATCACGCCGCTGGGGAACCGGGCCGGTGGAGCGAAGTCATTGCCCGATTGTGCGACCTCCTGCACGCCCGGTCGGCCGCTCTCGTAAGGCACGACTTGGTCGCCAACGGAGGCGAGATCTGCCATGCCGTTGGTATTGATCAGAGTTTCCGCGCATCCTACCGGATGCGCTTTGCCCAGCAGAACGTCTGGTTCGATACACGGCATCGCCCTGAACTCGACCGGGTCTCTACTGGTGCGGAACTGGTTCCGAATTGGGAATTGGTCCGGACCAACTTCTATCGAAATTGGCTACGACCGCTGCGCGCCTTCCACTGCCTTATCGGTACTACCTACCGATGCGCTGAAGAGATTCGATGCCTCATCGCATGGCGATCCGTCGACGATCCGGTTTTCAATGCGGACGACAAGGATCGGCTGGCCGCCATTCTGCCGCATCTGCGATGTGCATGGGAACTCGACGCCGAATTCATGGCAATCCGCCAGAAGAGCGAAATCCTTGCAGATCTCATTCACGGACTGTCGGAAGCCGTCCTCCTGGTGGATGGCGACGGCCACATAGCCTTCCAGAACCGGGCGGCCGAGCTGCTCCTGATACAGTGCGACGGTCTCCGCCTTCTTCATGGCGTGCTTACGGCGGCGTCGGATGAGCAGACCCGCAAGCTGAGGCAGTTCGTCGCCAATGCCATTGCGTGTGGCACGATGGGAACAAGCCAATTGCAGAGCGAACTGGCAATCAGCCGCCCCTCGGGCGCCCCGCCCCTTGCCGTGCGGATCGTGCCGATCCGGCATCCGGCGATTGACGGGACCGGCAGGCACAAGCAGGTCGCGGCCGTCCTGATCCGCTCGATCGAAGTGAAAGAGACTGCGCGGAATCTCTATGAGTTCTATCAGATGACTCCAGCCGAGGCGCGGCTGACCGCGCTCATCATCGGCGGCTATTCACTCTACGGGGCCGCGGCGCATCTCTCCATCACGAAGAACACGGCGCGCACGCACATGAAACGGATCTACGTCAAGACCGAGACGCATCGGCAGGTCGATCTCGTCCGTCTGCTGACCAATGGCGCGATGCCGCCACCCCATTGAGAACGGCCGAAAGGCCGGTCTGCCCATTGGACTCTGGCCAGTGGACTCTGGCCAATCAGTGGACGTGGCCGAGCACCGAACTGCGGTACATATTGCGGCCGTGCTGATGCCCGTGACCTATCGCACCGTGCGCGGCGTCAAGCTCGTGCCGCTGCATCACCTTGGGCTCTTCGGCACTGCGTTCGTTCCGCTCGTGCGCGATGCGGGCATTATTGCTGAGACAACGCAGCCGTGGCGCCACGACCGAGCGTTTCGATGGGCGACCGCAGCCCGGGCAATCGGCGTCCTG
>DATJJW010000291.1:0-12861 GCA_035491935.1 Allostellaceae bacterium
CCGCCTTCACCGCTTCATCGAGCAGCTCGGCCGCCGGCACGATGCGCGCGACGAGGCCCGAACGTTCGGCCTCGGCCGCATCCATCATCCGGCCGGTCAGCACCAGATCCATGGCCTTGGCCTTGCCGATGGCGCGGGTCAGGCGCTGCGTGCCGCCGCAGCCAGGGATGATGCCCAGCGTGATCTCCGGCTGGCCGAATTTGGCGGTGTCGGCGGCAATGATGAAGTCACACATCATTGCGACCTCGCAGCCGCCGCCCAGCGCATAGCCCGCGACCGCCGCGATCACTGGCTTGCGGCACTGCGTAATGCGTTCCCAGCCGCTGGTGATGAAGTCTTCCAGATAGGCCGAGACGAAGCTCTTGGGCGCCATCTCCTTGATGTCGGCGCCGGCGGCGAAAGCCTTCTCGCTGCCGGTGAGCACAATGGCGCCAAGCGTATCGTCCGCCTCCATGGCGTCGAGGGCCAGGCCCAGTTCGCGCACCAGCTGCTCGCACAGCGCGTTCAACGCCTTGGGGCGGTTCAGGGTCACGATGCCCACGGCGCCGCGCTTTTCGGTCAGGACCGTCTCGAAGCTCATGCCTTGCCCTCGCGCTTGATGCGCCGTCAGCGGCGCGCGGGCATTTTCGTCTGATGGATGATCACCGACAAGAGCATATCGACCTGGCGGCCGTCGCGGGCAAGCGGCACCGTCAGGCGTTCGACCGCTTCGATATCCGGCGAATTGCCAAGCCGGGGCTTGCCCCGGTAGTAGGACGGGCGGGCGTGGTTCACCAGGCCGAGATAATCATCCCACACGGCCGAGCCCGGCAGGTGCGGGAAAATCTCGTCCAGCCAGCGTCCGGTGTGGTCGCCATAGACCGCCGATCCCGCCGTACCGATGAGGCGATAGCGCAGGCGCAGCGGCTCGCGCACGACATCGATGAGCTTCAGCCACGGCAGGAGATGCGGAATCTCGATCGGGTCGAGGTGCTGGCGGCCGGGCAAGGGACCGGTGCCGCTTTCGACCCGCAGGTGCAGCGATCGCCAGTAATCGTAGAATTGTCCGATGCGGGCGTCCCAATCCGCCTGGCGTCTGAAGGCTGAGGGGACGCCATCATGCGGCATATCGTCTTGCGTCATGAAATTAGGCCCTGTCGACAATGCCATCCTGGGGGGGAAGCAGGGGGCAAGCTGGATCGGTGCACCTTGGGCCTGAGGCATCAATCGTCTCGCTTCTATTTGGTTCACTACACGATATACGTGTATGAAGCAAGTTATTTAATTAATAGTTGAGCAGCATAGGCAGCAAAAGTTAACACTTCGACAATACGCCTGACAAGTTGTTCAACTTAAAGATGCGCATGATTCATCCTGTCCGGGCAACGGACGGGGCACTTGGCGGTTGTCCCTCATGGATGTCCTTCCCCGGGAGTGGGCAGCATGGAATTATCGCTGCAGCATCAAGTCGCCATCGTCACCGGCGCCAGCTCCGGCATCGGCTTGGCCGTCGCGCGAGAATTGGCCGCGGCGGGGGCCGCCGTCACGGTCAACTATCACAGCCATGCCGAGCCTGCCGAACGTCTTGCCGCCGAGATCGAGCGGTCCGGCGGCAGGGCGCGGGCCTTCCAGGCCGATGTCTCGAAGGAGGAAGATGTCGAAAGACTCTTCGTCCAGACCGCCGATGTTTTTGGGGCGATCGATATCGTCATTGCCAATTCGGGGTTGCAGAAGGATGCGTCGATCGCCGAGATGACGCTGGAACAGTGGCGGGGCGTGCTCGACGTCAATCTCACCGGACAGTTCCTGTGCGCCCGCGCGGCAATCCGCCGTTTCCGCGCCCAGGGCGACCGCGGGGTCTCGCGTGCCATCGGCAAGATCCTGTGCATGAGTTCGGTCCATGAGGTCATCCCCTGGGCCGGCCATGTCAACTACGCCGCATCGAAGGGCGGGATCTCGCTGATGATGAAGACCTTGGCGCAGGAGGTGGCAGCCGAGCGTATCCGCGTCAACGCCGTGGCGCCCGGCGCCATCGCCACCAACATCAACAAGGAAGCGACCCATGGCGAGGCGGCCGAGAAGCTGTTGAAGCTCATCCCCTATGGCCGCATCGGCGCGGCGGAGGATGTGGCGCGTGCCGCCTTGTTCCTGGTTTCGGACCTGGCCGATTACGTGGTCGGCACGACGCTCTTCGTCGATGGCGGCATGTGCCTCTATCCTGCGTTCAAGGATAACGGCTAGCGGTTTGATGGTGGGGCGCCTAAGGCGTTAGCATGTCCCAGGCGAGCGGCGTGCCACGCTTGAGGTCGCGGGCGGCGCGCCGACCCAGCACCTCGGGCAGATGCTTGGGTGCGAGGCCCAGGCCCGGCCGGATCGAGCGAACATGCTCCGGCCCCAGCACCGCGCCGGTTGCGACATCGGCTACGACATAGAGCGAGCGGCGGAAGTCGCGGCCGCCGCCCTCGCTGGGCTTGGGCGCGTCGTCGACCTTGCCCAACGCCGACCAGGCCTCGCGGCAGCTGCGCACCAGCTCCGCCAGTTCATGGGCTTCGAGCGAGAAGGCGCTGTCGACACCGCCATCGGCGCGGGCGAGCGTGAAATGCTTCTCGATCGCGACGGCACCCAACGCCACGGCGGCGATGGGCACCAGCGTGCCCATGGTGTGGTCGGACAAGCCGATCTCGCAGCCATGGCGGGTTTTGAGATAGGGGATGGTGACGAGGTCGCTCTCGGCCACCGGTGTCGGATAGCCGCTGGTGCAGTGGAGCAGCAGGATCGGGTTGTCGCCGATCTCGCGCACCGCGGCCACCGCCTCCTCGATCTCGGTCTGGGTTGCCAGCCCCGTCGACATGATCAGGGGCTTGCCGGTGCGTGCGGCGTATTGGATGAGCGGCAGGTCGATCAGCTCGAAGGAGGCGATCTTGAAGGCGGGCGTACCCAGCCGCTCCAGCATATCGATCGCCGTCGGGTCGAAGGGCGAGGAGAACAGGGTGATGCCGATCTCGCGGGCATGGGCGAACAGTGCCTCGTGCCAATCCCAGGGCGTCGAAGCCTCCTGATAGAGGTCGTAAAGGGTGCGGCCTTCCCACAAGCCGCCGCCGATGCGGAATTCCGGTCCATCATGGTCGATGGTGATGGTGTCGGCGGTGTAGCTCTGGATCTTCACGGCATCGGCGCCTGCCGCCTTCGCCGCATCGATCAGCGCCAGCGCACGGGCAAGCTCGCCCTTGTGGTTGCCGGACATCTCGGCGATCACATAGGGCGGGTGTGCCGGGCCGATCTTCCGGCCATCGATGATCATCTCACGCATGGCGCCGACCATAGCGTTCTTGCCCCTCGCTGCCTACAGGCTGGGTTTCGTTACCATTAGCCAGATGATGCCCAGGACCGCGGCGAAGGCCGGGAAGCCGAAGGCGAACCACCAGCGATAGAGGGTGAAATAGGCCGGCGGCAGCATCTCGCCGCGCCGCATCGCCAGGCGGGCCAGGTCGCGCATGCGGATCTGCATCCACACGACCGGCAGCCAGAAGGCGCCGGTGACGGCAAAGAGGATGAGGCAGAGGCCGATCCAGCCGGACAGGATCGGCACCCCCGTCAACTGCGCGAGGCCGATGCCGGTGATCGGCTGCAGGATGACGGCCGTGGCGGTGAAGACCGTGTCGGCGATCACCACGGTGCCGGCGGTATGGGCGACGATTGCGGGATCGCGCGTGCGGTGGGCCATGACCATGAAGAAGGCGATGCCGGAGCCGGTGCCGAACAGGACCGTCGCCCCAATGATGTGCGCCGTAACCAGCAGCGGATAGAGCAGATCCATCAACGTTCATCCATGATCGCGAGCGTGGCCAGCGCCAACATGGCCGCAGGGATTGTCTTGACGAATGGACCCAACGGATCGAGCCAGAGATCGGGTCGGCATATCACGCCGCCCAGCATATAGGCAGCTGAAACTGCAACCATGCCGATAAGGGCGGCCGGTGCCGCCCGACGCCAGGCGACGGCGAATCCCAGGGCGATGTCGGCCAGCGAGCCCCCGACGACCTGAAGGTCGGCAAGTGATTGGCCCATCCCGGCCTGGGTCAACAGCGCGGCCGCCTGCGGTTCGCGCAGCAATCCGATGATACCGGAGATCAGCCAGAACAGGCTGAGGACAATGAGGTTCGCCGGCTTGACGAAATAGAGCCGCGCAAACCAGCGTTCCTGCACGCCGGGAACCCAGAGATTGAGCATCTGGTCGAGCGACCGGAGGGTAAGACCGAGGCGGGCGGCGTCGGCGCTGTTGCCGGTGATGCCCTGGCGCAGCTGTTCGAGCGTCGTCGTACGCATCGGGCTGCGCCAGCCGAGATAGGCCAGCCCATCGCAGATCCGGGCAGTGCTGCGGATCAGAGCCGGCGGCAGGTGGATGATTGGCGCGGGTGTCAGGCCAAGCCAGCGCCGCAGCCGCGGCACCAGTGCCGCGAGCGGGATCGGCTGGTCGTGCATGAGATCGATGGTCACCCGCTTCGGTACCTCGGGCGCCAGCGCATGCCGGACCGCTTCGGTCAGATCCTCGATCGCGACAGGCTGGATCAGGCTCTCGCCATGGACGATCGGCGTGATGCCGGGCAGGCCGGCCAGTCCACGCAGCAAGGCGCTGCCGCCATAGGCAGCCGGCGCCAGCACCAGCCCCGGCCGCAGGATGATCCAATCGAGCGGCGACTCGCGCAGCGCGGCTTCTGCGGCAAGCTTGGTGTGATTGAAGGCAGTGGTGCGCGCCTCGGCCAAGCCCGCGGCCGAGATATGGACGAAGCGGGTGATGCCGGCGATTCGGCAGGCCTCGCATAGATGCCGCAGGCCGTCGACGTGGACGGCGGCAAGGTTGTCGCGCGGACTGTCCTGCAGAGCGCCCGCGCAGTTGACCACGCCATCGATGCCGGCGAGCAGGGGAGCCCAGAGCGCGGCCGTCATATGGGTGAAATCGGCGTGGACCCAACTGATGTCCGGCCGGCTCGTCCTGGCGCGTCGGATGCCGCGGCCGGTGGCGACGATGTCATGGCCGGCGGCAGACAAGGCGGCAACCACATGGCTGCCGATCAGGCCGTTGGCGCCGGTAATGAGGAGGCGCATCGTTCTTCCTTAGCCCGCCAGTGCGGCCGGCAGGGCGCTGGCCAGGTAGCTTAGCAGCTGGCGTACGGCCGAGGTGGCGCCGCGGCGTGACGGATAGAGACCGTAGATGGTGGCGGGGGCCGGCGCCCAATCGCTCAGGATCTCGACCAGGCGGCCGGCGGCGATGTCCTCGCCGCAGGCATAGCGCGGCAATTGGGCGATGCCGCCGCCGGCGAGCGCGGTCGTCTTCAGCAGCGCGGCGTTGTCGGTGGCGAAACGGGGGTTGAAGTCGAACTCGACCGGTTCGCCGCCGGGGCTGCGCAGCGACCAGCGGAAACCGCCTTCCATCCCGGTGAGGCCCAGGCACTGGAAGCCGTCGAGGTCGCCTGGATGGCGCAAGATGCCATAGCGCCGGACCAATGCCGGGCTGGCCACCAGGCAGAGCGGCACCTGGCCCAGCCGGCGCGCGACGGCATCGGTCGCCTCCAGCTCGCCCGAGACGGCGATGCGCAGCGCCAGGTCGATGCGATCCTGGATCAGCTCGGGCGGCCGGTGCCCCAGCAGGACGGTGAAACGCACCTTGGGATGCAGCCCGGCGAATTCCGACAGTAGGCGGCTCAGCACGAATTCACCCATTAGCACCGGCGCATGCAGGCGCACCATGCCGCTTGGTTCCGAGATCGCCTCCTGCGCGGCCGCTTCCGCCGCCTCCGCCTCGATCAGCATGCTCTTGGCATGGCGGTAGACGGTCTCGCCGGTCGGTGTCATGGCGAAGCCCTGGGCCGAGCGGTGCAGCAGCCTCGTGCCTAGCCGTTCCTCCAGGGCCGATAGCCGGCGGCTCAGCCGCGATTTCGGGATGCCGGTTTCGCGCTCGGCCGCCGAGAAGCCGCGCGCCTCGACCACCCGGGTCAGGAGATAGAGGTCGTTGAGGAAGTCCATCGTGGTCCGGCTGGTGGCGGGGACATCATCGTTGCAATTATAGAACGGATTGTTGCGAAACGAAGCCTTTCTTCGCATGACAATACATGGAAGATTGCGCCCGCCGACACCGTAGAATCTTGCGAAACAGCAAAACTTTTCTCGAATGCCCGATCCTTTTTGGTCGTGAGCCGCTGATGAGTTCGTCGGTCTTCTCCGAGATCGTTATTCCCGATACGTTGCGTGTGGGCAACGGTTTCCAAGCCGCACAGCTCCGCAACAACCGATTCGATGGTCTAATCGACCCGATCATCCTGATCGATTACTTTGCCTTGTCGGCAACACAGGAGCCCTATCCCTACGCTGGCCTGTCGGCGCTGACCTACCTGTTCGAGGATTCGAGCCCGGCGCGCTATGTCGAGGGCGGCGAGTCCCAGACCTGTGGGCTGATTGGTGCGGGCGACCTCTACTGGTTGCTGGCCGGCATGGGCACGCTGCATGGCGAATATCCGCAAGGCGATGGCGTGGTGCGTGGCTTGCGCGTCTTCGTCGACCTGCCGACGGCGCACAAGCTCGACGCGCCGGCCGGTTATCATGTGCCATCCGCCGCCATGCCGGTGATCCAGCGCGAGGGGTTGCATGTGCGGGTCATTGCCGGGCAAAGCAAGAATGTCAGCGCCAGTGCGGTCCTGCCGCAGCCATTCACCATGCTGGATTGCCGCATGGGTGCCCAAGTGCGTTTCGCGCATCCGATGCCGGCCGATTGGAATGCGGTGGTCTATCTGATTGGCGGCGGCCCGCTGATCGTTTCGGCGCTGGGCAAGACGCGGCGGTTGGATGCGGGGCGGGCCTTGGCCGTCGGCACACATGGCGGGGCCACCTCGCTGGTGCTGTCGTCGGAGGCTATCGACGCCCATGTGGTGGTGGTCGCCTTGCCGGCGACCGCGGAGGCGCTGGCCTTGATGAACGAGGGCAGTGGAAAAGAGGGGTGTGGAAAAGAGGGATGTGGGGAAGAAGGCGATGGGGGCGTCGCCTTCGACGAGGATCCGACCTGGCTCACCAATCGTGTCACGGTGGTGCGATAGGAAAGATGTTCGTCCATTGACTTACCTTTTTTTCATAGAGGACCGGTACCGATAGTCGGTATCGGAACACGCGTGCCGGCAGAACCGGCAGGCCTGTCAGTTAGGGGTCTGACATGACGTCGCTCTTCGGTAAGACAGCCATCATCACCGGTGCCGCCAATGGCTTGGGACGGGTCATCGCCCAGCGCCTGGCGCGCGACGGCGCCTATATCGTGCTGGCCCATGATGACGAGACCAAATCTGCCGACGCAGCGGTCCGGGCCATCAGCGCCGAGGGCGGCTGGGCCATCGCGATAAATGCCGATCTTCGGCACCCGGAGGCGATCGCCAAGCTGTTCGCCCAGGCCGAACAGCGTCTGGGCGCCGGCATCGACATCGCGGTCGCCGCTTCCGAAAGCTTCATGTTTCGCCCCCTGGTCGACATGAGCGATCAGGATTTCGAGCAGATCCTGTGCGACAATTTGTTCGGCGCCTTCTATGTCATGCGCGAGGCGGCGCGGCGGGTGAATGATGGCGGCCGCATCCTGGCGGTTTCGCACGACACCGACAATTCGCCGACCGGTACCGCAGCTTTCGCCGCGGCCAAGGGCGGCATCGACCAGATGGTGCGGGTGCTGGCCCGCGAGGTCGGCTGGCGCGGCATCACCGTCAATGGCCTGGCCGCTCGCCAGGAAGACCGCGCGGCCGCCAATCGCGCCCAGGCGCTGGGCTTGACCGGCATCGACGTCAATCAACGCCCTATCTTCATCGAGCGCCGCCGCTTCCCGCGCGACCTGGTCGGCATCGCGAGCCTATTGGCTTCGGATGACGGCCAACTGATCACCGGCCAGGTGCTGGGCGTCACCGCCGATCTGCGCGGTCTGATGGAAGCGGCTGGCATGCCGCAGCAGCCCGCCATGCTTGCCGGTCAGACGGCGATGTTCACCGGCCTGTAGTCAATCGGTGACGGGCCGGATTGCTCAGTCCGGCAATCTTTCCGCCTACCATGAATAGGTGACCGCGATCGCGCCGAGCACGTCTTGGCCATGCTGGCCGGGAAAGCTCTGGCTTTGGCGCGAGGCGCTCAAATCCAGGCGCCAGCCGGCGGTCTGATAGACCGACAACCCGACCAGTACGCTGCCGACCAAGGTCTTGTGGCCGATGCTGGAGCTGTGGCGGAAATTGTTGCCGTCGAGGAAGATGTTCTTGCCGACGACGCGGCCGCCGACACCGGCGAAGAAATAGTAGCCCCATGTGTCGTTGGCGTATTGCGTGTCGAAATAATCGGTGCCGGAGATGCCGGGGCTGATGAAGTTGGGGCCGTAATCGACCTTGAGGTTGTGGCCAATGCGGACGACTGCCGAAGCCTCGCCATAATCATAGATATTGCCGATCGTGGCGCCAGTCTCGGGCACGATGTCGACGCCGTCGGCACCGTTGCCGATCACCGGTACCCGCCAATGCCGGTCATAGATCAGCACCAGCCCGGGCTCGTTCTGGATCTGGCGGTTCCAGCCGTTGAAGTGCGCGGCGCCGATCAGGGAGTGGTAGTCGTTCTGCACCGGACCGCCCAGCGCCACCGGGCCGACGGCGCCCAACTGGATGCCGACATGGTCGAGATGCTGGCCGCCCGTGTCCTGCAGCAGGTTGGCCCCGACATAGAGCCAGCCGGCATAGGGCTCGTCATCGGCGGGCGGCGGATTGGCGTGGCTTTTCGGCGTATAGATGTTCTGGCCGAACTCCAGCGAATATTTGCGCGAGATGTGCTGGCCGCCGCCATTGCCGAAGAATGGCCCGAAGGACAGCCAGTCGAAAGGCTCGTCCCATTTGCTGCCAGGCTTGATGTCGGGCCCGAGATAGTCGAGCCGCAGGCCTTGGGTGAAGTGCTTGTCGCTATAGAAGGGCAGCGAATCATTTTCTTCGAGCACGGTGAAACGCTCGCGCTGATCGGCCAGCGCCAGCTGCGGCGCCTGGGTCAGCAGGATGAAGGCCAAGGCTGTCGGGAATGCCCAGCGTCGAACTGTCGGATGCCGAGTTTTTGGGGAGATGGACAAGTCCGTGTACCTGCGAAGAGAGCGTGGTTCTACGAACACGGGGCCGTACGCGGCGGTTCCGTGCTTTTCCGGCTTCGAGAGTTCGTCAAGCGGCCTTGCCGCGTGGGGGTGCCATGAATTCGGGTCCGACCGGATCCTTGATCGTCCGGGCCAGGATGGAGTCGATCGTGGCCATATCTTCGGCGCTCAACACCCAGCCCCGCGCCTCGTCGATGGCGTCCAGTTGCTCCGGGCGGCGTGCGCCCCACAACGCGACGGTACGGCCGCGATCGAGCACCCAGCGCACCGCCAGCGCCAGGACCGACCTGTCATGCCGCTCGCGCGCGAAGGCCGCGAGCTGGGCCACCGCCTCCAGATATTGGTTCCGGCGCGGCATCTGGAATTTGGGATCGCTGTTGCGCAGATCATCGCCGTCGAAGGTCGTGTCGGCGCTCATGCGCCCGGACAGCAGGCCGCGGCACAGCGGACCATAGGCCAGCACCGCCAGCCCCTTGGCTTTGGCATAGGGCAGCACGTCCTTCTCGATGCCGCGTTCGAACAGATTAAAGGGCGGCTGCACCGTGTGCAGCGGGGCCACGGCCTGGAAGCGCTGCATCTCCGGCACGGTGAAATTGCTGACGCCGATCATGCGGATCTTGCCGGCTGCCAAGAGATCGACCAATGCCCCGGCCGTCTCCTCGATGGCGATTGCCTCGTCCGGCCAATGCACCTGATAGAGATCGATGCGGTCGGTCTTGAGCCGGCGCAGGCTGTCCTCGACCTCCTGCCGGATACGGGTGGGGGAGGCGTTGCGCCAGATCTTGCCGCCGCGCCATTCCAGCCCCAGCTTGGTCGCGACCAGCACCTTGTCGCGCAACGATGATTGCGCCAGCGCCTTGCCGATGACCTCTTCGCTCCGGCCAAAGCCATAGACCGGGGCAGTATCGATCATGGTGACGCCTCGCTCCACGGCGCTTTGGACCGTGGCAATGGCCTGCCGCTCGTCGGTGCCGCCCCACATCGAGCCGCCGATCGCCCAGGTGCCGAGCGCGATTCGCGGCGCAAAGATGCCGGTTTCGGCGATCTGCATGGTTTCCATGACATCCTCCGCTAGCAAGAATCCGCCGTTTTCCGGGGGGACGGGGCGAGAAGCGTGGGTTTTCGAGAGCAGCGCCGGAGGTCACCGGCTTTTCCCTTGGCAGTCGTGTCTTCCGTCCTGAACAATCCCCGAGCGGGCGACTGGTTGCGGGGGCGAGGGTGATGATGCGGGGGGTGATCGGCATGGCGCTGCTGCTGGCGCTGTCCTGGGCCTGTGGTCGGGTCTGGGGCGAGCGCGGCGTGCGTGTGCCCTGGCGCGTCGTGCTGTCGGGGCTGGTGCTGCAACTGGCATTGGCCCTGCTCCTGCTGAAGCTGCCAGGCACGGCAACGGCCTTCCTCGTCCTCAACCGTGGCGTCGATGCGCTGCAGGCGGCCAGCGATGCCGGCACGTCGATGGTCTTCGGCTATCTGGGCGGCGCGCCGGCGCCTTTCGACATCAAGTTTCCGCAGAATGGCTTCATCCTGGCCTTTCGTGCCCTACCGCTGGTGCTGGTCATCAGCGCGCTCTCCACCTTGCTGTTCTATTGGGGCGTGCTGCAGCGGGTCGTCGGCGCCATCGCCTTCGTCCTGACCCGCGTCATGGGGCTGGGCGGCGCCTTGGGCCTGGGGGCGGCGACGCATATCTTTCTCGGCATGATCGAGGCACCGCTGCTGGTGCGGCCGTATCTGGCGGCCATGGGCCGGGGCGAGCTCTTCGCGCTGATGACCGTCGGCATGGCCGGCATCGCCGGCACGATGATGGCCATCTATGCCGCGATATTGGGGCCGGTGCTGCCTGGGGCGCTGGGGCAGATCATCGCCGCCTCGATCATCAGCACGCCGGCTGGCCTCGCGGTCGCGGCGCTGATGCTGCCCTTTGAGCCAGCCAAATCCGACGGCCCGCCGCCGCGGCTCGATACAGGCACGCCGGTCCATAGCGCCATGGAGGCGGTGTTGCGCGGTACCGGTGACGGTATCGTCATGCTGGTCAATATCGCCGCATTGCTCGTCGTCATGGTGGCATTGGTCAGCCTGATCAATGCCGGGCTGTCCTTGCTGCCGGCGCCCGTTGGCGGTCCCACCCCCAGTCTGCAGGTCTGGCTCGCCTACCTGCTGCGTCCGGTCGTCTGGCTGATGGGCGTGCCGGCCGACCAGGTGGGGGCGGCGTCGCTGCTGCTTGCGACCAAGACGGTGCTGAACGAGTTCGTGGCCTATCTCGACCTCGCCCATCTGCCGACGGGCACGCTGGATGCCCGCTCGGTCCGCATCATGACCTATGCCTTGTGTGGCTTCGCCAACGTCGGCAGCGTCGGGATATTGGTCGGCGGCGTGTCGTCGCTGGTGCCGGAGCGCCGGGCGGAGGTGGCGACGCTGGGGCTGCGCACCCTATTCTCCGGCACTATCGCCACCTGCCTCAGCGGGGCGCTGGTGGGGATGCTGACGTAAGGGCCGGCAGCCCGTTCACCGCGAGGGCCAGGCGGTCAGCGCCACTTCGACCACGCCATAGAGCGCTTCGCGGCTGACGCCCGAGGCCGCCTGTACCGCCATGCCGTTGGCGACGGCGGTGATGAAGAGGGCGAGCTTGGCGGTATCGGTGCTATCCGGCAGGTCGCCCTCGGCGCGGGCCTTCTCCAGCCTCTCGCGCAGCGCGATCCGGCTCTGCTCGCGTCGGCGGATCAGTTCGCGACGGATCGGATCGCCTTCCTCCGAGCAGACGAGTGCGCCGTTGAGTGCCATGCAGCCGCCCGGGCTATCGCATTCGGTCTGGGCGTCCGCGAGGCCGTAGAGCAGTCGCTCGATCGCCTCGCGTACCGTCGCCGCCGCCAGCGCATCAGTGACGAAGCCCAGATGGCTGGCGCCGTAGCGGTCGAGGGCACGGCGGAACAGCTCCTCCTTGCTGCCATAAGCGCTGTAGAGGCTGGGGCGGGTGATGCCCATGGCCTCGGTCAGGTCGGTGAGCGAGGTACCTTCGTAACCCTTGCTCCAGAAAACCTTCAGCGCCTTGTCCAGCGCCATGTCGACGCAGAATTCGCGAGGTCGTCCCATCATGCCCTCAAAATCGCTACCACTCGGTACATAACACGCTTGACACGGCGCGTCATCAACTATACCAAACGATATAGTACCAGTTGGTATGAAATGTTGTGGGCGATAGGAGGGTCTGATGGTCGATTGCTGCATGGGCCGCGATGACGCGCGCTTTCAATCCGATGCCGATCGCGGCTGGCCGTCCTCCACCTGGCTGGGTCGCTCCGTCGGCGATGCCGCCTGCCGCTTCGGCATGCGCTTTCTGAAGCGTTGCCAGCAGGGGCTGCAAGCACCACGGAGCTGGACCGGCGCCTGGGGCGCGGTACTGGCGATGGCTGGGGCGGGCCTCGCGCTGTCGGCTTCGCTGACCCTGCCCGTGGCAGCCCCCTCGGTCGCGATGGCCTCGGCTGTCGCCTGGGCCGGGGCCATTCTGCTGCCGGTCGCGGTGGCGGCGATGATGGCCCAGGCCTTGCCGCGTCTCATCGGCCATGCCGACCGGCGCGCCGTGCTCTGGCTGTTGGGCGTGGTGCTGGTCGTAGCCGATCTCGCCGCGGCGCTGGCGCCGGGGTCTCTATCCTTCCTGGCGGCGCGCGCCTTGTTCGGCGTGGCGTTGGGGGGCTTCTGGGCGCTGGCCTTGGGGCTGGGCGGCCGCTTGACCACGATCGGCTCGGCGGCGC
>DATJJW010000292.1:0-4248 GCA_035491935.1 Allostellaceae bacterium
AAGATCGTCTTTCTGGAACGCGCGACCCTGGCCCCGCAGATCACGCTGAAGCGGCCGAATTTCGCCCATGACTATGTCGAATACGAGCGTAGCGGTGCCGATCAGGTGCTGGAGCGCCTGGCCGATGCGGACATCGCCATCATCAACAAGGTGCAGGTGCGGGCCCCCGTTCTGGAGCAATTGCCGAAGCTGAAATTGATCGCGGTGGCGGCGACCGGCACGGATTGCGTCGACGTCGCCTGGTGTCGCGAGCACGGGGTCGCGGTCAGCAATGTGCGCGGATATTCGGTCAACACCGTGCCGGAGCACGTCTTTGCGCTGATGCTGGCGCTCCGGCGCGGCATCGTCGGGTTCCGTGCCGATGTGCTGGCCGGCGAGTGGCAGCGGGCCAATCAATTCTGCTTCTTCAACCACCCGATCCGCGACCTCTCGGGCTCGCGGCTCGGCATCGTCGGCGGCGGTGCGATCGGCGGCAAGGTCGCGCGCATCGCCGAAGGCTTCGGCATGGAGCCGGTCTTTGCCGGCCGCAAGGGTGCCACTCGCGATGTCGAGGTTCCGGTCAAACCCGGTTACGTCGCCTTCGACGAGCTGATCGAGACCGCGGATGCCTTCACCATCCACTGCCCGCTGACGCCGGAGACGCGCGGGCTGATCGGATTGCCCGAGTTCCGCCGCATGAAGCGGAGCGCCATCGTCGTCAACACGGCGCGCGGCGGCATCATCGCCGAAGAGGATCTGGAGACGGCGTTGCGTGAGGGGTTGATCGCCGGTGCCGGCATCGACGTGACCTTGCCGGAGCCGCCGGCAGCGGATGCCACGATCATGCGCATCGCCGCCTTGCCCAACGCCATCGTCACACCTCATGTCGCCTGGGCCAGCGACGAGGCGCAGCAGATTCTGGCCGACCAGCTCATCCGGAACATCGAGAACTTCGTGGCCGGCAATCCTACCAATCTGCTGGGGTAGGGTATCCGAGGGCTTATGGCGAGAACCTTCGCGGCTATCCTGCTGGCGACCCTGCTTTCGGCCTGTGCCGCATGGCCGGTGGCGCCCCCCTGTCCGCCGCCCAGCGAGGCTGAGGGACCGGTGGTCTATGTCGCGGTCGACAGCTGGCATGCGGATATCGGCTTGCCATCGGACGAGCTGACCGGGCCGTTGGCCTATTTCCGCCAGGTCTATCCGAACGCCAGGGCGATCATGTTCGGCTATGGCAAGCGGACCTTCATCACGGCACCCACGGATTCGCTCAGCGAATATCTGCTGGGGCCGGTGCCGGGGCCGGCGGCGATCCAGCTGCTCGGACTCTCGACCCTGCCGGATGCGGCCTATCTGCCGGGCGAGACGGTGGCCTTGCACCTGACGAAAGAGGGTGAGGCGAAGCTCGAGGATTTCATCTGGCAGGACCTCGCCAAGGATGCTTCGGGCAAGCCGAAGCAGATCGACTCAAGCCGGGTCGGCATCCTGTTCTATGCCGCCAACAGCCGATATACCCTGCTGCACACCTGCAATAGCTGGGCGGTCGACGCGCTGGCAGCGTCCGGGCTGCCGCTGGACAGCCACGGCGTCATCTTCTCCGGCCAGGCGATGGCGCGCGCCCAGGCCGCGCGCGCCCGGCAATGTACGGCCCGTCAGATCAATCCGGCGGGGGCGAGCTCGGCTGCACGATGACCGTCTTATGCGGCGGGGGCGAGCCGCTGCCGAAGCTGGAGCTGCAGGCGCTGACGAGCAGGAGCAGGCTGAGGCCGGCGCACAAAGTACCGATGCGACGGAGGTTCTTGGGCATGTTCATGTCCCTCCAAATGGGGTTGTGCCCGACCTAACCCATTGGATTGGCGTTGGTTCCGCGGCGCGTTAACCTATGTTAAAGGATAACTTGCAAAACACATTTAGACGGTTACTATGGTATCTCTCGCCGATGGAGGGTGCCATGGAAGAGACACGTCGTGGAGTAATGGGTTTGGTAGCCGGACTGGCCGCCGCGGGCTGGGTTACGGAGACGGTGGCGGCGCCGGTGCCAGGGCCGAGGCTGGCGAGCCATCCGATGGTGGCGCGCCTCTGGCATGGTCGCACGCCGGCCGCCAAGGCGGATGAGTATCGCGAATATCTCTATGAGGCAGGCGTCAAGAAGATTGCCGCCATTCCCGGCAATCGCGGCGTCCAGATGATGATGTCCAAGACCGACCAGCAGGGCGAGTTCATGGTCATCTCCTATTGGGACTCGATCGAGGCGATCAAAGGCTATGCCGGTCCCAACTACACCCAGGTCCATGACCTGCCGCGCGACAAGGAGTTCCTGATCGATCACGAGCCGCTGGTGCGGCATTTCGATCTGGACGTGAATTTCTGGCAGAAAGCGTAAGGACTTAGGCGCTGAGGCGACCGCGCCGGCGTTGCTGCTTGGCGCGGTTGCCGCACACTTCCATCTCGCACCAGCGCCGGTTGTTGCTCTTGGTGGTGTCGAGGAACAGCCAGCCGCAATGATGGCCGTGGCATTGCTTGAGCCGCGCCTTGTCGGCTGCTGTGATCACGGCCATGGCCGAAGCGGCGATAGGGCCGAGAGTCGCCTCCGCCCCCGCGGCATCCACGTCCCAGCTCCAGCCGAAGCCGCCCTCGCGGTTGGTCAGCCGGCCCTTGGCCAGGCAGGCGGCGTGGGTCCCGGCCACGATGTCGATATCGGCCTGCATTGGGGTGCCGCCCGCGGCGAGATCCGCATTCAGGCGATAGATCGCCTCGCGCAGTGCGAGCGCCCGGCGCAGCAGATCGGCGGCGAAGACATCGTCGGCACAGGCCTTCTTGAGCCGAGCGGCCGCATCCGCATCGAGGATGCCGGCATGGCCTGCCCAAAGCAGCAGGTCCGCTGCACGGCGCAAATGCTCCTGATGCCCTTCGCTGGCACGGCCCGAGCTGGTATTGCAGAAATCGAGCGCCAGCACCCCGCCGACCAGTGGCAGCGTGCCGGCGCGGGATGCCGGTGCTGCGGTCCCGGTCATGCCGTCTCGCTCACGCCAGTTCCTGGCGAACGCCGGCGACGATCTCGTAGGAGCGCTTGCGTGCCGCGTGGTCGTAGATCTGCGCTGCGATGATCAGTTCGTTGGCCTTGGTGCGGTCGAGCAGGGAGGCCAGGCCGGATTTGACGGTCGCGGGGCTGCCGACGATCGCCTCGGCCATGGCCCGGTCGATCAGGGCATGCTCGGTCGGGCCCCAGCCCGCTTCCAGATCGGCGACCGGTGGTGGCAGTTGGCCGGGCATGCCACGGCGCAGGCGCAGGGTCTGCTGCTGCTGGGAGGAGAAGAGCAGCTTCGCTTCCGCATCGCTCTCGGCGGCGAAGACGCCGACGCCGACCATGGCATAGGGCTCCGGCCATTCCTCCGACGGCTTGTAGTGCTCGCGGTATATTGCCAGCGCCGTCATCAGGTCGTCGGGTGCGAAATGGGCTGCGAAGGCGAAGGGCATGCCCAGTATGGCGGCAAGCTGCGCGCCATAGAGGCTCGATCCCAGGATGTAGAGCAGCGGCACGCGCATCCCGTCGCCCGGGATGGCGCGGATGCCCTGCCCGGGGTCCGCGGGCTCGAAATACATCTGCAGTTCCAGCACATCCTGCGGGAAGCGCTCGGCCGCGGCATTGAGATCGCGGCGCATCGCCCTGGCCGCACGCTGATCGGTGCCGGGCGCACGGCCAAGGCCCAGATCGATACGGCCGGGGAATAGCGAGGCCAGGGTACCGAACTGCTCGGCGATGACCAGGGGCGAGTGGTTGGGCAGCATAATGCCGCCGGATCCGACGCGGATCGATTTGGTGCCGCCGGCGACATGGCAGATCGCGACCGCAGTCGCGGCGCTGGCGATGCCGGGCATGTTGTGATGCTCGGCCAGCCAATAGCGGAGATACCCCAGCTTTTCGGCATGGCGGGCGAGGTCGAGGCTGTTGGCGAGCGCGAAAGCCGCGGTCTGCCCCTCGGGGATGGGCGCAAGGTCGAGGACGGAGAAGGGAATCATGGTCCCTTGATGTTTGGTCGCAGGCCGGTCGGTTTCAATGGGCCTAGATATCGGCGCTGAGTTGCGTCGCCTTGGCGTGCTCGGTGCCGCCGAAGCAGCGCCACGACTTGTCCTGGACGAGGTCCTTGGTCCCCTCGTTGAACACCTTGAAATGTGGCGTCTCCAGATGCGCCTTGAAGCCCGCCTCGTCGGTATAGATCTCGTAGAGGGCGATCTTGCCGTCCGCTGCCTCCAGCACGTCGAAGCGCGTGC
>DATJJW010000293.1:0-2208 GCA_035491935.1 Allostellaceae bacterium
ACGGCCGCCCGGGTCGTGTCGCGCAGCTGGCCGTTGCCGTTGAGGGCCTTGGATACGGTGCCGACGCTGACCCCGGCCGCGTCGGCGACATCCTTGATGGTCACGCGGCGTTGGCGCGTGGCTCGGGAATAGGGTTCGGGCCGCTCGGACATGGTCAGTGGAAGATCGCATGCCCAGGGCAGTACGGAAACTGTTTTCCGCCGGGGCGCATAGCTTCGTCCATGATATGGACCGCAGGGTGGTGCATGATGCCGGATCGTTCGCGCCGGAAGCCGCAATGGTAGCCGTCCAGAAGATGTCCTCGGTCGGTGGGGTTCGGGCCAGGGTCTCGCCCCTTTTTGCTGCGATCGACGCCGCTGCGCCCTTTTCGCCGCGGCCCGGCGCTGACGCCGGGGATGTCGGAATTCACCAGTATACCTCAATCAGCCAGCCGGTAGACGCGCTTGGCCGTGTTCCGATACAACATGCGTTGTTCGTCAGGCGATGTGCCGGCGACAACCTCGTCGACGATCTGGATCCAGGTCGGGTAGCGGTGCGTTAGTTCCGACACGGTCCAGTCGCTGCCATACATGCAGCGAGCGAATCCGAAGCATTCGATAGCGTGTGAGACATACGGTTTGATCTGAGCCGGGGTCCATGCAGCGTGGTTGGCTTCGGTGATGACGCCGGAGACTTTCACGACGACATTGGGTAGAGCCGCCAGGTCACGCATCTGGCTCCACCATGGCTCGCGAAGCCCATGCGCGATTCCGGGCTTCCCGATATGGTCGAGCACGAACTGCGTGTCTGGGCAGCGACGGGCGAGTTCGATGGCGAACACCATGCCCCAGTGCTTGACGCAGATGTCGAATGGCAAGCCGTGCCTGCCGACACGACGGACACCTTCGAGGAACCCTGGTTCCAAACAGAAACCCTGATCAATTTCCGTCTGCATCAAGCGGCGGATGCCGCGCAGCACGCCGAATTCCTCCAGTGCGGCAAGATCCTCCTCGACGGCAGCGCCCTTCTCCACTGGCGCGTGCGCCACCATGCCGGCAAGCCGCTTGTCCCGGTTCGCCATCTCCTGCACGAACGCCGCTTCCTGCACGTGCAGGCCAGGATCGACGGCGACTTCTGCGAAGACAATCCGGTCCACCTCGACGGCTCCGCGCGCGGCGTCGAAATCCACCAACACATGGGTGCGGTTGATCTGCGGGACGCTGGCCAGCCACCCGTAGCGGAGGCGCGTGACATCGTAGAGATGGACATGGCTGTCGATGATCGGGAAGTCGGGCATCGGGGATGCTCCTCTCGAAGGCTGGTCAAACGGCGGATGCTGGCTGAGCCCGGCGGCCGGCACTTCAGTGCTCCATCAGGAATCTTCGATCAGGCTTGGGATTTCGGGGTGCGGCCGTAGGCCAGCAGCATCGCGATGATTACCAGGCCGTAGATGATCTGCCGGCCGGCCTCCGGTATCTGCATCACCGACAGCACGCTCTGCAGCAGTACGATGAGGATGGTGCCGACCACGGTGCCGGCGTAGCGGCCCTGGCCGCCAAGGATATTGGTGCCGCCGACCACGACGGCGGCGATCGCGGGCAGCAGGTAGGCGTCTCCCATCGCCTGGAATGCCTTGGACGAGTAGCCTGCCACCAGCAGCCCCGCCAGCGCGGCGCACAGGCCGCACAGCGCGAAACAGACGACCAGGACAAGCCGCGTGTTGACGCCCGACAGATAGGCTGCCGCCTCCCGATTGCCGACCGCATAGATGTAGCGGCCGATCGGCATGCGGGTGAGGATGAAGACGAGCGCCCAGGAGACGGCGGCCCAGACCAGCACCGAGTTGGCGATGCCGATACTGGCGTCGCCGCCGAGCGGCAGACTGAGAGGCGTGCCGTTGGAGAGGTAGACCATGACCGGCGTGGCCGAGGTCTGCGGCTAGAAGCCGCCGGTCAGGATAACCATCAGCCCGCGCAGCACCGCATTCACGCCAAGCGTGAAGATCATCGACGGCACCCGCAGGAACGCGACCCCGATTCCGTTCACGACGCCCACGGCAAGGCCGATCCCCAGGCCGATCGGCATGGCCCATGGCCCGCCGATCGCGGTCGCGAGCATGGCGCTCGCAGCGATCGTCCAGGGTACGGAAAGGTCGATCTGGCCGACCAGGATCACCATCATCATCCCGGCGGCGACGATGCCGAGGAAGGCCGCGATCTTGAGCTGCTG
>DATJJW010000294.1:0-3968 GCA_035491935.1 Allostellaceae bacterium
TCTCCATCATGCGCGCCCTCCAGCGACGCTTCGTCTTCTGGTCCGGCACCGAACAGGACAAGTCCATCGAATCCGTCTGAGGCAAGCCTCGCCACCAACCTTACCGTCATGGCCGGGCCAAGTGCCAAGCCCGGCCACGACGAAGGCGGTAGACTCGCGAATGCCACATAATAAAAAACCCGCCCCTTTCGAGGGCGGGCTTCGCGTTCAGTCAGGGGTGCTCTCAGCCTCTGACCTTGGGTCGTTGGATGAGTTTCCATGGGCTTGGGCATTCGCCGATGGGGACATGGACAAGCGCCGGGACATTGTCGGCGAAGGCCTTGGTCAGGGTGCGTTCCAGCTCGTCGGGGGTCGTGGCGCGATATGCTGCAATGTTGAAGCTCTCGGCCAGTTTGACGAAATCCGGATTGACGAAATCACAGGCGATGTGACGGCCGCCATAGGCGTTCTTCTGGATAAGCTTCACATTGCCGAAGCTGGCATTGTCGAACACCACGACCACGACGCCGAGCTTGTGCTGCGCCGCCGTCGCCAGCTCGCCCACCTGCCAGAAGAAGCCGCCATCGCCGGCGATCGACAGGACCGCCCGGTCCGGCATCGCCGCCTTCACGCCCAGAGCCGTGCCATAGCCCCAGCCGAGATTGTCCTGGTAGCCGGGCGTCAGGAACGTCCGCGGCTGCTCGACCGGGAAGCCCAGACGCGCGGCAAAGCCCATCTGCGTCACCTCGTCGACGAAGATGCCGTCCACCGGCAACGCCCGGCGGATCGCCTTCAGATAGCCCAGCTGCGGCTGCAGCGTCGCCAGCTGGCCTGCGTACCATTGGCGCAAGGCGGCCAGCTCGTCCGTGCGCGACTCCCGTTTGCCATTATGCGCCGGCACGCGGGCCAGCAGGGCCGCGGCATAGTCTCGTGCCTCGCCGACCAGCGCCACCGCCGGCTTCAAATACCGTGCCGGCTCCTCCGGATCGATATCCAGGCGGATGATCTTGAGGTCCTTGTCCACCCCCCAGCTGCTCTGCTGCAGATGGAAGCGCGTGCCGATCGCCAGCACCACATCCGCCGTCTTCCACAGCGCATGGCCTTCCGGATGGAACACCGACAGCCGGTGGCTGCTCGCCACCACGCCCTTGCCCCGCCGCCACGACACCACCGGCGCCTCGAGCATCTCGGCCAGCGCGGTGATCTCGGCGCCGGCCTCCATGGCGCCACCGCCGACCACGATCAGCGGGCGCTTGGCCGCGCCCAACAGCCTGGCCGCCGCCTCGACCGCATCCGCGTCGACCGGGATGCGGTCGAGCGCGGCCGGCATCAAGGGCATGGCGATCTCGCTCTTCTGGCCCCAAACGTCCAGCGGGCATTCGAGGAAGCCCGGGCGCTGCCGGCCCGACAGCATCACCCGCAAGGCATCGCGCACCAGATAGGGCGCCTCGTGCGGCGCGTTGATGCGCGCGGCGAATTTGGTCATGTGCCCGGCGATGCCCAGCTGGTCGCGGATCTCGTGCAGCCCGCCGTGATAGCGTTCGATCTCGGCCTGGGCGATCTGGCCGGTCAGGCACAAGACCGGCGCGTTCACGCCATAGGCGTTGAGCAAGGCCGCGGTCGAGTTCAGGAACCCCGGCCCCGGCACCACCGAATAGGCCTGCGGCTTGCCCGTCGCCATCGCCGCGCCCAGCGCCATATAGGCCGTCGCCTGCTCATGGCGCGGATGGATCACCCGCAGCTGGTCGCCCGCCCGGTAGAACGCGTCGAACAGCGGGTCATTGTGCATCCCCGGAATGCCGTAGACCGTGTCGATCCCGTGCAACAGCAACGACTCAACCAGCGCCTCCGCAGTCGTCTTTACCGCCATGTCTCTTATCCCTTCGCGAACCTATACGTGCCGACCACTCTCTAGAGGATGATGTCGACGATTTTCTCTTCGGTGCAGGAGAGGATGGCGGACCAGCCGAGGTCGCGGCCGACGCCGGAGAGGCCGCGCCCGCCCCAGGCCGAACGCGGATCGGGCGTGCCGCCGCCATTGACCCACACCGTACCGGCGCGGATCTTCGCCGCCAGCGAATGCGCGCGGGAGATGTCGCGCGTCCAGACATTGGCCGACAGCCCGTATTCCGTGTCGTTGGCCAGCGCCAACGCCTCCGCCTCGCTGTCGAAGGCGATCACCGAGGCCACCGGCCCGAAGATCTCCTCGCGCGCGATGGTCATGGTGTTGGTCACATTGTCGAACACCGTCGGCTGCACGAAGAAGCCCGGCCGGTCGAGCCGCGCCCCGCCGGTCACCAGCCGGGCACCCTCGGCCTTGCCCTTCTCGATGTAGCCCAGCACCCGGTTCATCTGCTTGGCGCTGATCATCGTGCCCATGGTCGTGCCGGCATCCAGCGGACCACCCTGGTTCAGCCCCTTGGCCTGCGCCGCCAGGCCTTCGACGAACTGGTCCTTCAGCGCGCGCTGCACCAGGATGCGCGAGCCGGCGGCACAGATCTGGCCGGAATTGGAGAAGATGCCCTTGGCCGCCATCGGGATGGCCTTGGCCAGATCCGCATCCTCGAACACCAGCACCGGCGCCTTGCCGCCCAGCTCCAAGGTCACCCGCTTGAAGCTCTCCGCCGCGACCACGCCGATGATCCGGCCGATCTGCGTGCTGCCGGTGAACGAGATCTTGTCGACATGCGGATGGCGCGCCAGCCGGTCGCCGACGATCTGGCCCAGACCCGGCACGACGTTGACCGTGCCGGCCGGAAATCCCGCCTCCTCGATCAGATCCATCAGGTGCAGCACCGACAACGGTGCCTCCTCCGCCGGCTTCATGACCACGGTGCAGCCGGCGGCCAAGGCCGGACCCAGCTTCCACAAGGCGATCATCAGGGGCGCGTTCCACGGGATGATCGCGCCGATGACGCCGACCGGCTCGCGGATCGTGTAGCTGTGGGTCGGCCGGCCAAGATGGTCCGGGCCCGGAATGACCCTTCCGTCGAGTTTGTCGGCCCAGCCGGCGAAAGTGCGCAAGGTCGCGATGCCGGTCGGGATGTCGATATGGCTGGGCTCGCCCACCGGCTTGCCGACATTGGCCGCCTCGATACGCGCGAGCTTCAAGGCATCGCGCTCGACCAGATCGGCCAGCTTGTTCAACAGCCGGCCGCGCTGCGCCCCGCCGATCTTGCCCCAGGCGCCGTCGAGAGCCCGGCGCGCCGCAGCGACCGCCGCATCGGTATCCGCGACGCTTGCCGCCGCAACCTCCGCCAGCACCGCTTCCGTCGCCGGACAGATCACCGGCAGCCGCGCCCCATCCGAGGCCGCCACCCAACGCCCATCGATATACAAATCCCGACGATAGCTCTCGCCCATAACTGGCTCCTCCATATGTGACGTCGCTGCCGCCCTTAGGAGCAACCGGCACGGCGACGATCTGACCCGAAGAAGGGCGCGGAGCCCTTCAGCTATTCTGCGAATTTTCTGAAGTGATCTCGTGGAAGGCAAAGGCGATCGGAGCGAGACCAAAATAAATTAAAGAAAAAACTTAACCACGCCACACAAACCGGCGCCGGTCATCTCTTCCTGATTACTGGAAATCCCTAGGAAAGTCATTTGACGATCTTGGTATCAATCAATAGCAAATTCGTATCAGGCGCATGCTCTCCCGACTGATAGGGTCGGCGACCGGAAGGGAGAAATGTCATGAACGCCAATGAAATCGAGGCCATTCGCCAGGCATGTATGGCGACGATCGCCGGATATACCTATTTCGCCGATAGCGGCGTGTTCGACCGGGCCGTGACCTTCTTCACGCCGGACGGGCTGTGGCTGCGCGGCGGTACGCCGCTCAACGGGCGCGAGGAGATCCGGAAATCGCTGGAAGGACGCAAGCCCGGCATGATCATCCGCCACATCATAGGCAGCGCCTGGGTCGAACCCAAGAACGGCGACACGGCCGACGTCGTGACCACCTACATGGCCTATCATGCCCAGGGCGA
>DATJJW010000295.1:0-3323 GCA_035491935.1 Allostellaceae bacterium
CACAGCAGCACCGTGCCGGCCGCGCGTCCCTCGCGGAACAGGGCCGCGATCGGGGCGCCGCGCGCCTCGTCGCCATGGGGCGGGACGATGGTGAGATGGGCGGCATCCGGCGCGATGCGGCCGACGACCTGGGCGATCTTCGCCGGATCCGCACGGCGGTTGACCAGGAAGACCGGCGATTCCGGCAGCAGCACATAGAGGATCGGCAGCAGGGCCAGCGCCAGGACGCCGCTGGTCAGGAACACGCCCTGCCAGCCGAAGGCCGGCAGCACGGCGACGGCCAGCACGCCCGCGACGGCGCCGCCCAGCGGAAAGCCGCAGAACATCATCATGACCATGGTGGCGCGCGTCCGGTGCGGCGAGACCTCGGCGGTGAGCGCGATCGCCGTCGGCATGGCGCCGCCCAGGCCCAACCCGGCCACGAAACGCCAGGCGATCAGCTCCTGCAGCGAGCCGGCATAGGCGGTGGCAATAGTGAAGATGCCGAAGATCAGGGTCGAGATCAGCAGCATGGTGCGGCGGCCGGCGAAATCGGCCAGGAAGCTGCAGGACAGGCCGCCGATCAGGAGGCCGAACAGCCCGGCACCGAAGGCATGGGCGAGCTGTTCATGGCCGAGATGCAGCGACCGCGCGATCTGCGGCGCCACATAGCCGATGACCTGGGTGCTGATGCCGTCGAACAGCACGGCGAAGCCGCATAGAATGGCGATGAATACCTGCGCGCCGCCGATGCCCCGCGCCTCCAGCACCTCATCGATGGTAGCCGTGCCGCTTGCCGGCATTCCGCTGGTCGTCATGTTCGTCTCCCCCGGGCTGGACGATCGTTGTCGCCGCCCTTATCGTTTCCGGCGATCAGGCTCTTCGGGCGGTTCCATCCCATGGTACCGCCTCCGATCGCTTTTCTGCCTTGGAGAGTTGACTTGCGTCCTGGATTTAGTCAAGTGATATGAGAAGACGTCTGATCAATTTAGAAATCAGGCTGATGGGAGGATGCGCGATGGTTGAGCCGAACGGCCTGGACGCCGTAAGCGAGGTCACGTGGCACGTCCCAGCCTGTCCCTTCGTGAGTAGCTGAGGATATCGATCTCATGGTTCATGCCGTTCCCGCCCCCGAGCAGGTGGTACTTCCCATCGTCGGCAGCGGCGACACTTTCCCGGTCCGCCGCATCTACTGCGTCGGCCGCAACTATGCCGAACATGCCCGCGAGATGGGCTTCGATCCGGATCGCGAGCCGCCCTTCTTCTTCATGAAGCCGGCCGATGCGATCGTGCAGAACGGTCATGCCATCGCCTATCCGCCGCAGACCTCGGACCTGCATTACGAGATCGAGCTGGTGGTCGCCATCGGCAAGGGTGGCAAGGACATCCCGGTCGAGAAGGCCATGGACCATGTCTTCGGCTATGGCGTCGGCCTCGACATGACCCGGCGCGACGTGCAGATCGCCGCGCGCAAGATGGGTCGGCCCTGGGACATGGGCAAGGGCTTCGACCAGTCCGCCCCCTGTACCGCGCTGGTCAAGAAATCGGGCCAGTCGATCGACAAGGGCGCCATCTGGCTCAAGGTCAATGGCGAGACGAAGCAGTCGAGCGACCTGTCCAAGCTGATCTGGAGCGTGCCGGAGGTGATCTCCTACCTCTCCGGCTATATGGAGCTGGTGCCGGGCGATCTGATCTACACCGGCACGCCCGAAGGTGTCGGTCCGGTGGTCAAGGGTGATCTGATGCAAGGCTTCGTCGAAGGTATCGGCGAGATCACCACTCCGGTGGCGAAATGACCGGCGCGGTTGGGGAAGTCGCCATCGTCGGCGGCGGCATTGGCGGGTTGGCCCTGGCGCTCAACCTGCATGCGCGAGGCATTGCCTGCCATGTTTATGAGGCGGCACCCGCCTTGCGCGAGATGGGCGTCGGCATCACGCTTCTGCCGCATGGCGTGCGCGAGCTGACGGCACTCGGTCTCATCGACCGCATCGCGGCACGAGGGATCGAGAACACCACCAGCGCCTTCTTCAACCGCTTCGGACAACGCATCTACGACGAGCCGCGTGGCAAGTTCGGCGGATATCCGTTCTCGGAATACGGCATCCATCGCGGCAAGCTGCACATGACCCTCTACGAGGCGGTGGCCGAGCGCTTGGGGGCGGATGCCGTCTCCTGCGACCGGCGCTGCGTCGGCCATGAGCAGGACGATGAGGGTGTGACCCTGCATTTCGTGCGCACCGACGGCACGACGGCGCCTTCGGTGCGCGCGTCGGTCGTCGTGGCGTGCGACGGCATCAACTCCACCATCCGCAAGCAGTATTACCCGGACGAGACGATCAAGTTCACCGGCATCAACACCTGGCGCGGCGTGACCCGGCGTAAGCCGATCTGGGACGGCCGGACCTATATGCGCGTGGGCTCGATCCGTACCGGCAAGATCGTCATCTACCCGATCGTCGACGACATCGATGGCGACGGTTCGGGCCGTCAGCTCATCAACTGGATGGCGGAAATCCAGACCGGCGGCACGGACTCGGTCGACTGGAACAAGGTCTCGGGGCCGGAAGGCGTGCTGCCGATCTTCAAGGACTGGCATTTCGACTGGCTCGACGTGCCGGAGATGATCCGCCAGGCCGACGTCATTTTCGAATATCCCATGGTCGACAAGGACCCGGTCGCGCGCTGGACCTTCGATCGGGTGACCTTCGCGGGCGATGCCGCCCATCCCATGTACCCGCGCGGCTCGAACGGCTCGGCCCAGGCGCTGATCGACGTGCGCACGCTCGCCGATTTCATGGTGTCGGAAGCCGATCCGCGCCAGGCCTTCAAGGCCTATGAGGCGGCGCGGCTGGAGACGACGGCCAAGGTCGTGCGCACCAACCGTTCCAACCCGCCCGACTTCATCAATATTCGAGTCGAGGAGTTGACCGGCGACAAACCCTTCGACAATCTTGACGACTTCATCACCCGCGACGAGCTGCAGGCATTGTCCGACAGCTACAAGCGTGTCGCGGGTTTTTCCCTGCAGGATGTTTCCCAACAGAATGCTACTGGGCAGGATGTCGCCAGATGACCACGCTGCACGGCTATTATCGTTCTTCGGCCTCGTTCCGGGTACGCATCGCCCTCAACCTCAAGGGGCTGCCGACGGAGCATGTCTTCCATCATCTGCGCCGTAACGAGCAGCGCGCGCCGGACTACCTCAAGCTCAATCCGCAGGGGCTGGTGCCGTCGCTCGCGACCTCCGAAGGCGTGCTGACCCAGTCGCTCGCCATCATCGAGTATCTGGACGAGATCCATCCCCAGCCGGGTTTGCTGCCGACGGGACCGGCGGCCAAGGCGCG
>DATJJW010000296.1:0-22443 GCA_035491935.1 Allostellaceae bacterium
CGGCACGCCGTAGATGATGCGATGGCCGGCCCGCGACCAGCCCCGGCCCAGCGCACGTCCGACATTGCCGGCGCCGATGATCGTCACATCCATGATTCCGCTCCTATCCCTGCCGAAGACATTCGGAATTCAAGACACCGGGAGCGGTTCGCCATTCCGACAGGAAACCGCCTAGGCTACCCGCTTGAACGCTACCGCCCGGCGTGCGCGGTCGGTGATGCCGCGCCAATCGCCCTGGTCAATCGCCTCGGCCTTGGCGATCCAGGTGGCGCCGACCACAGGCACGTTGGGTTGTGCCAGGTATTCCGCCGCCATCTCCTCATCGATACCGCCGGCCGGGCAGAACTCGATGCCGGCGAAGGCGGCAGCGAAGGAGCGCAGCAACGGCACGCCGCCCGCCTCGAAGGCCGGGAAGAATTTCAGGAACGGGAAACTCATGTCGCGTGCCACCATAACCTCCGATGCGGTGGCCGCGCCCGGCATGAAAGGCAGGCCGCTGGCGATGCCGGCCGCAGCCAGCCCCGCGGTCAGCCCCGGGCTGGTCAGGAATCTGGCGCCGGCACTCTTGGCCGCGGTGACTTCCGAGGGACGCTGGACCATGCCGGCCCCGATGACGGCATGGGGGAAGGCCTTGACGCAGGCCTCCAACACAGCCAGCGCATTGGCCTTGCGAAGCGTGATCTCGATGACGTCGAGCCCGCCTTCGACGATCGCGCCGACGGCGCGCACCGCCTCTTCGGGATTCTCGACGATCAGGATCGGGATAACGGGATGGCGGTCGAAAGGCTGCATCTGCCGGAACCTCGTGAGCGGGGAAACCGAAACGACCTGGCTCTATGCATGGCCGAACTGGCGTGCCCGGTCAACCGCGTAACGCGAGGATCGGTTCCTCCGCTCAATGCAATCCTACGGATGCCTTCATAAGGATGTGCACGACTCCGGCCGTTTGCGGAATCAAGGCCGGATCGATGGCGCTGCCGACCGCCACGAAGCCCCAAAGGCCCGCCAAAGCGAAGCAGGAATGAATGAAAAAACGCATGAGATGACGGCCCGTATGTGCGACTCGTGAAGATGATTCCGACGGCCAGCGACGATCAGCGGTTGCCGCCGAAGCCCCTGAGGTGGTCGGCTACGTGCTGCTGCTCGGCCGAGAGCTTCGGATAAAGATCGGCGACCGCGTGACTCTCACGCTTCAGCGCTTCGAGCCTGGCCGATTGGATATCGACCAGCACCGCCATGCGATCCGGCAGACGCACCGGCGCACGCTCGCCCAGCACCTTGGCGCAGACTTGCTTGACCGGGTCGGTCGACTCCTTGATATCGGCCTCGAAACGCTCCCACACGTCCTTCTGGTCGGGGCGGATGTGCAATTGCGCACCGAAAGTGGTTACTCGGTTCGTCCGCTCGGCATCCAGGTTCTGGCACGAGGTCCGGAAGGAGGATTCCGCGCGCGGCGGGTCCTGGGCCAAGGCGGAGCCCGAAACCCCCGCCATCATGGCGGCGCCGATGAGTGCGTAGGACACGCCACCTAGTCTCAGCGGATTCTGCTCGCCCTTGGTGCGCCCCCGGGCGCCAAGTTGCCTCAGTCGCATTTGACCAGCCATTTCCTTCTCTCCTGCCGATATCCCCATCGGTTTTGCAGAATGATACGCGGACAGTTCCCATAATCTCCCCGCCATGTTGAGATGGCGGCCCTGCCCGGCCAGGATGGCGGCATGCATTGACGAGGGGCCGAGGCTGGGCCATGACAGCGGCCGAGCTACCGATTTACTGACCCGACCACCTCGAAACGATCACCTCATGCGCCTCGGCTTCCTCGCCTCCCATTCCGGCTCCGGCATGCGCGCCATTCTGACGGCGATTGCCGAAGGGCGGCTCGATGCGCGGGGGCAGATCGCCATCTCGAACAATGCCGAGGCGCCGGCGCTGGCATCGGCACGCGCGGCCGGCCTCGCCACCTGCCATATCAGTGCCCGCACCAGCGGCAGCGTGGAAGCCGCCGACCAGGCCATCGCCACGGCGCTGGATGCCGCCGGCGTCGAGTTGGTTGTGCTGTCGGGCTACATGCGCAAGATCGGCCCGGCGCTGCTCAGCCGCTTCCGCAACCGCATCCTCAACATCCATCCATCGCTATTGCCCAAGCATGGCGGCGAAGGCATGTACGGCGCCCGTGTCCATGCCGCGGTGGTGGCAGGCGCCGAGGCCGAGAGCGGCGCCACCATCCATCTCGTCGACGAAATCTATGATCACGGGCTGATCCTGGCCCAATCACGCGTATCGGTGCTGCCGACCGACACGGCCGAGGATGTCGAGGCCAAGGTACGCGCGGTCGAGCCCGACCTCTATGTCGAGACCCTGCGCCGGATCATCGCGGGCGAGATCGCACTGCCCTAGCCGCGGCCACCACGGGCGGCCCTACAGGCTGCGATCACCGAGATTGGGTACTATTGCGGCGCAAATACCGCGACACAGCCACGCGTGCAAACCGGATTTGGCAGCATCGGCACATAGACCCGACCGGTATCGGGGTCGACGGCGACAGAATGCGAGTTCTTCGCTGTCGGGACATTTGCAATCCATTTATTGGTCGCCGCATCGATGACGCCGAGGACCGGACCGCTCGGGTTGTCGCGAGCCGAAAGATAATAGGCCGACGACTTTTCGTCGTACCAGGCCTCGTCGATGCCGCCAACCTGCGGGATCGACTGGATTACCTTGCCCGTCGCAACATTGACGATCACTGTCTGCTTGGGATCCTGGCAGGCCATCAGCTCGGCGTCGCCAGGGCCCTGGACATTGCCCGCGGGCGAGCAGTTATCGACAAGTATCATATGGTCGATGGTCCGCTTCCGCGGATCGATCACCGCGAAGCCCCCAATGCTCTTCTGCCCTTTGTAGCTGGGTACGGATTGGTAGATCATGCCTGTCCGCGTGTTGTACCGCGGCTGTTCGATCCCATCCGTGGCATCGGGAATTTCGAGTTTCCCCAGAACGGGAAAACCTGATGCAACGGATATGAAGCTGACGAAGGGAGGCGAGTCCGTATCATTTGTCGCGACGACAAGATTTTCCTTGGGGTCGTAATCCATTTCGTCGACGCGATTTTTCCCGCCGGTATTTATATCCGCGATGAGCTTGGGTGGATTGGCGGAAGTATCGAAGACCTTGATGTGGCTATCGCCGTTGCCCGCCCAAACCTGATGCTTGTCAGGGATCACCAAAACCCCATTCGGTCCGATTGTCTGGCTCGTCACGGTCTTCGCGAGGGCCTTGTCCCCTTGCGAGCCGGTAAACCCCGAAAGATGATAAAGGAATTTGTTGTTGGTGAGGTCGATGACCTCCACGGATTTATTGGTGCGGTCCGCGAAATAATAACGGTGATTCGCCGGATCGACGAAACCGATATCAAAATTCCCAAGTGGTTCACCGGGAATTTGAATTATTGTTTCGAGTTTAAATGAGGAAGGCGTTGCCGCATACCCGCAAATACACGGGAAAATGAAAGAAATCGCGACCACGCACGAAATTCTAAGCGCGACTGTCATAGCCGTCCCCATTGTATTTAATTAATTATTTACCATAAAATGCATACCAGAAATTAAATCTGTCAATATAATTATAATCAATGTTCGCATGGTGACTTGGCTGAAGCTCGATGCACACGACGGGATCGGGACACTAGGCCGGTCTGGTGCGTAACCGTCCCTCGTAATCGCGTTTTCCGAGCGGCACGCCGCGCATGCGCAGGATGTCGTACGCGGTCACAGCATGAAAATGGAAGTTTGGCAGTGAGAACGAGAGAATGAGGGTCTCCGACGTGAAGCGGAGCTTTCGAGGACCGATCTGAAGCTCCAACGCCTTGCCCGCCCAGCCGTTGACCTCGTCAGCGCTAAGCGCCTCCAGCGCCGTTTGCGCCTTGTCCATCATGGCCCGCAGATCGGCGAAAGGGACGGGCCCCACCAAAGCGGGCGGGGCGAACACGCCGGTTTTCGCAGCCTCCAGCCCCCACACGGCGTGGTGCCACGCGGCTTCGATCTGAAAGTGGAAGGGCGCCATGTCCTCGAAGAGCCGGACCTGCACGAAATCGTCCGGATCAGCGCCGATTTCAGTGCAGTGCCGCACCGCACGGTCGAGAAAGCCTCCGACGGCCCTTACGGTCTGCAGGAAGGTCGGAACGCTGAGGTCGTAGAGCGTTGTCGCCATCGGCTTTTTCCCATTTGAGTCGCGGATGCCGCCAGCGGCGCGTGAACCTAACACTGCCGCAGAGGACGAAGTACCCATTGCCACACAGCCGTCCGGGAATCCTCTCAATTATGAGTTGATGGCCTAAATCAGACGCTGCACCAGATCGTCGCCGGCGAGATCGCCCCGCCCTGAGGGCGTCCCATGGGCGTCATCACTCTCCGCTCCGCACACGCATGAGCGGCAGGGTGGCGGCGGCCAGCCCGAGCGCGCCGCCCAGCAGCGTCTCCCAGGCCCGCGCGACGAGCACCGGTATCGAGTGTTCCCCCGTAACGGACAGGGTGACGATCAGCGTGAAGGCATAGGCGCCGCAGGCGATGTCATAGCGCTCGGGGAGTGCCATGGCATAGATGACCGTCGCCAGTGCTGCGGCCGCCCAAGCGGCGATGGGCATCGTCGCCGCGAAGGGCAGAAAGACGATGGCGACCGGCACGGCGATGAGGGTGCCGACGATCCGGCGCCGCACGCGATCGATCGTTCCAGCCGAGGAACCGGCGATGACATAGGCGCAGGCGGTGATGGCCCAGGCGGATTCGATCAGCCCGAGCATCGCATTCAAAAAGACGATCACCAAGGCGCCGACTGCCGCCTGCAGGCCCATGAGGAGTTCCGGCCGCAACACGCCGGGACGACCGGGCGATAGCGCCAGGAATGGCGGCGGCAGTTCGGCCGGGCCGCTCAGCACCCGCGGCACGATGGCGGCGGCGACGGCGATACTTCCAGCTACGAGGACGGTCGGCAGGTCGGAGGGTCGAAGTCCCACACCATAGGCCAGGAGCTGGCCGATATAGATCTGCGAACCAATCCCGGTTCCGGTAAGGCCGAAGCGCCGCAGATAGCCGACGCAGAAGGCGCCGGAGACAAGCACCAGCTCCGGCCCCGTCCGTCCCAACTGGCTGAGCGGCATGGCGAGGATGGCGAAGCTTGCGGCGCCCACGGCAGCGGCTACGGACAGAAGGATCAGATCCCGGCTCGATTCGGCACGGGTGCCGCGGCCTTCCGAGACGCTGGCCCAGAGCGCGAAATTTCCCGCGAGCAGGCTCAGCGACACGCCGTCGGGCAGGCCGTGCGTGATATCGCCCATCGTGCCGAGCATCGCCGCGATGCCGAACGCCGTGACGAGGCGCAGCCCCTTGATCCGGCGATGCACGCCCGGATCGATGCGATCCAACCATCGCATGGCGGCCCCGAGGCGCATGGACCTTCTCTGCTCCACGGTCATTGCCCCATCACAGACGCCCGTGAAAGTTGTCAAAGGCCTTGCGGCCGACCGGACACCTTAACGCCGTGGCCCGAGATCGGTACAGCCGATTCCAGCGGTTCTTCGCCCGGCGCGTGCGGAGCCGATGACGAGGCGGCCATTCACCGGCCTCGCCATCACCCGGTTACCGCTCAGGCCGCCGGTGCCGGTGCCAGCTCGACGCCAAGACGATAGGCGCCATCCTCGGTCTCGATGACCTCGCCGGCGGGGTTGCTGCCGATCGAGATCGCTTCGGCCGCCACCGTGTGGCGCAGATCCGGCAGCACCGGGTCGAGCATGCCGATGTCGCCGGTGAGGCCGATCAGATGCAGGGTCGAGATCGGCGTCTTGATCGAGACCTTGCGCTCGGACTTCACCTTGCGCACCGCCATCAACAGCTGCACGCCGGCCTGCCCCAGCCTCTCCGCGGCCTCGTCGACGAGCTGGTCTTCGAGCTTCGGCCACTGGCCGCGCGCATGGACCGAGCCGGTCGCGGCATATCGGCCCGGGAAATGCTGAGCATAAAGCTCCTCGGTCAGATGCGGCATGACCGGGGCGATCAGGCGCAGCACCGTCTCCAGGCAGTGCCACAGCGTGGTCTGGGCCGAGAGGCGCTGGGCAGATGTGCCGAGCTCGCCATAGGCGCGCCCCTTCACCAGCTCAAGGTAATTGTCGCAGAGATCGGCCCAGAAGAAGCGCTCCACCGTCTCGAAGGCGTCGGCGTATTCATACGCCGCAAACTTCTCGGTCGCGATGCGCACGGCACGCGCCAGGCGCGACAGCACCCAGCGGTCGAAGGGCTCGGTGATGATGCCGGATGCGGCGTCCTTGGCAGGAGTCGTCGGCGCCCCCTCGAAGCCGTCGAGCTGCAGCATGACGAAACGCGCGGCGTTCCACAGCTTGGTCTGCAGACGCTTGCCGATCTTCAGCACGTCCTCCGAGAGCGCGGTGTCGAGGCCGAGCTTCGACGTCGCGGTCCAATAGCGCACCACGTCGGCGCCATAGCGCTTCAGCAGGTCGCGAGGGTCGACGACATTGCCCTTGGACTTCGACATCTTGGTCTTGTCCTGGGCCAGACACCAGCCGCTGATGGCGATGTCGCTCCAGGGCGCGACATCCTCATGCAGATAGGATTTCACGATGGTGTAGAAGGCCCAGGTGCGGATGATCTCATGCGCCTGCGGCCTGAGATCGGCCGGGAACAGCTTGGCGTGGCGTTCGGCATCGAGCATGTGCTCAGCCGAGATGCCCCAGGAATTGAGCTGCGGCGAGACCGAGCTGGTGGCCCAGGTGTCGAGCACATCGGTTTCCGGCTCGACCTCGTCGCGGGTATAGCCGCGCGGCAGATCGACCAGCGGATTGACCGGCAGATCCTGCGGATCCGCCGCGATGATCTTGCCCTCCTCGCCCTTGCGCTTGGAATACCAGAACGGGAAAGGCACGCCGAAATAGCGCTGGCGGCTGATACACCAATCCCATTTCAGCCCATCGATCCAGGAATCGAGGCGCACCTTCATGTATTCCGGGTGCCAGGCGATCTCGTTGCCCTTGTCGATCAGTGCCTGCTTCTTGTCGAGCACGCGCACGAACCATTGCGGCGTCACCAGGATCTCGAGCGGCGCGCCCGAACGCTCAGCACTGGGCACCATGCGGGTGACCGGCGTCTCGTTGGTGATGCGACCATCGGCGGTCAGCAGCTCGATCATCTTCGTGCGCGCGGCATTGACCTTGAGGCCGGTGAGCTGGGCGATGACGCCTCGCGCACCCTCGACGTCCTTGGACGGCCAATCCGCCCCGCCGAAGCCCTGGAACTCGGCGATCCGGCCGTCGCGGCCCAGGATCACCCGGGTCGGCAGATTATGCTCGCGCCACCATTCGATGTCGGTCGTATCGCCGAAAGTGCAGCACATGACGACGCCGGTGCCCTTCTCCGGATCGACCTTCTCATCGGCCAGGATCGGCACGGGCACGCGGAAGAGCGGCGTCAGCACGATCTTGCCGAGCAGTTCCTTGGCGCGCGGATGCTCCGGATGGATGAGCAACGCACCGCAGGCGCCCATCAGCTCCGGCCGGGTCGTCGCGATGTCGATGCCGCCAACACCGTCTATGGCACCATCGGCCAGGTCGAAGGTCACCTGCCACAGCGTGCCGGGGCTCTCCTTCTCCACCACCTCGGCCTGCGCCAGCGCCGTGCGATCGGCCGGGTCCCACAGCGAGGGCTGCGGCCGGCGATAGAGATGACCCTTCTCGAAAAGATCCAGCACCGAGAGCTGCGAGATCTTACGGCTATGCGGGCTGATCGTCTGGTATTCGAGCTTCCAGTCGACGGAGACGGCGATCTCCTGGAACAGGTTGCGGAAATCCTGCTCCGCGTCCTGCACTTCCTCGTGGCAGATGCGGATGAATTCCTCGCGCGACAGATCCGCCGCGCGAATGTTGCGACGCTTCTCGACCAGGCGCTCGGTCGGCAGGCCGTTGTCGTCGAAGCCCATGGGATAGAAGACGTTCTTGCCCGTCATGCGCTGGAAGCGCGCAATCAGATCCGTCTGAGTGTAGCTGTAGACGTGGCCGATATGCAGGATGCCCGATACGGTCGGCGGCGGCGTATCGACGACATAGGAATCCGCGCGCGGGGTCTTGGGGTCCCAGGCATAGACGCCATTCTCCAGCCAGGCCTTGCGCCATTTGGCTTCGGTTCCGGCGATGTCGTATTGCTTCGGCGCGTCGCTCATCTCTCTAGACCGCTCTACCATGGTTCCATCGTTCAGAGGCTGTTTCAAAAGTCGTTCTGATGAGTCGGATAGTGGTGTTTTTCGAGCGCCAGAGCGCAGGAAACCGCCACTAGACGGCGGCCAGAATTGACTTATGAAACGGCCTCGGGGCCGGCACTATGCCGTGAAGCGATGGGGCTTGCCTAGCGTTCTGCCGCCCCAGGGTGGCGGCAGGACAGCGGGGCGGCCATGCACGCCATGCAGCGACAGGCACCCTTCGCCATAATAGTATGGTTGCTGACAAAGTTGTTGTGGCAGGGGACATGACGATACGGCACGACATCAATAAACCTGATGCCCTCCATCTGCCGTGGCGGGGTAGACGCTCCGTTCCGATGCGGTCATCATTGTTCCCATCGCAGTAATATCGGTTGCGTTAGTGCCTGCCCCTCCCCCTTCTGACGGCCAGACCGTGGCCGATATACCCCCCGCGACTACGGGCCCTATCGAACAAGCGGCCGCACCGGAACGGGAGCCATTCTCGCAAGAGGAGAGCGGGCCGCCCTTGTGGCGGAACTATAATTTCGGCGTCGTCGTCCTGGCCCGCATCCTGTTCACCATGAGCAACCAGATGCTGGGCGTCGCCAATGGCTGGCAGATCTATTCGATCGCGCACACACCCGCCGCGCTGGGCTATGCCGGGTTGTCCCTGTTCCTGCCCTATATCCTGATGGCGCTGCCCTCGGGCGATCTCGCCGACCGTTTCGACCGGCGGCGCCTCATGATCACCGCCAACGGTTTCCAGGCGCTGGCCGCGGCGCTGCTGATGATACTGACGCTCCAGCATTCGCATCATCTGCTGGCCTTCTACCTATCCATGGCGATCACCGGCGGTGCCCGTGCCCTCTATGCACCCTCGGCCCAGGCGATCATCCCGCTGGTGGTCACGAGGCAGCAGATGCCGCGCGCCATCGCCATCGGCGCCTCGGCCATGCAGACGACGATCATCGTCAGCCCGGCCGTCGCCGGATTGATGTATGCCTGGGGGCCGGGCTCGGTCTATGCGCTCTGCGTCCTGCTCGCCATCGGCATGGGCATCGCCTATTCCACCATCCGCATGGAGATGCATGCCAAGAGTGATGCCGCCGGCCTCAATACGCTGGGCCGCATCGCCGCCGGATTGGTCTATGTCCGCACCCACCCGATCCTGTTGGGCGCCATCTCGCTCGATCTGTTCGCGGTGCTGCTGGGCGGCGCCACGGCGCTGTTGCCGATTTATGCGCGCGACATCCTGCACACCGGCCCCGAGGGCCTGGGCATGCTGCGCAGCGCCATGGCGGTGGGCGCGGTGCTCACCGCCTTCACGCTGATGGCACTGCCGATCAAACGCCGCGCCGGCGTGCTGATGCTGATCACGGTCGCCATCTTCGGCGGCGCCACCATCGTCTTCGGTCTGTCGACCAATTACCTGCTGTCACTGGCCGCCATGGCGGTGCTGGGCGCCAGCGACATGATCAGCATCAACATCCGCTCGACATTGGTGCAGATCCGAACCCCCGACCACATGCGCGGCCGGGTCAGCGCCCTCAACTACGTCTTCGTCAGCACGTCGAATGAGCTCGGCGAATTCCGCGCCGGCATGACCGCCGCCTTCATCGGCACCGTGCCCGCCGTGGTCGTCGGCGGCATCGGCACGGTGGTGGTGGTCGGGTTATGGAGCTGGCTCTTCCCCACCTTGCGCAAGGCCGACAGCCTGACCGTCGCCGAGGAATAGCGGGCGCTGCCGATATCCGCATCCTGTTCCCCAGGAATTGCGTTCTTCGAGTAAGCCATCTCGTATGAGCCCACACGGATTTCCATCGACTCCGCCCAATTGACCGTGTACGTTCCTTTCTGCGCCCACCGGTTCCGAAGCCGTATCCAAACGGCAGGTGGCGCGACAGGAGAGGAAGCGTCATGGACGATATTTACGAGATGCCCGGGCATCTCATCCGGCGCGCCCATCAGATTTCGACCGCGTTCTTCGCGGCGGAATGCGCGGGCCATGACCTGACATCGGTGCAATATGCCTCGCTATCCGCGATCGGCGCCAATCCCGGCGTCGACGCCACGCGGCTGTCGACGCTCATCGCCTTCGACCGTTCGACCATCGGCGACGTGCTGGAGCGGCTGGAGACCAAGGGCTGGATCCTGCGCCGGCCGAGCCCACTGGACAAACGCGTCAAGCTCCTCACCCTCACGCCTGCGGGCACAACGCTGATCGAGCGCGTCGGCCCCGCCGTGCAGGCGGTGCAGGAGCAGATCATGGAACCGCTCTCCCCCGAGGAGCGCAGCAACCTCCTCGTGCTGCTGAAGAAGCTCTCCCATGTCCACAACAATGTGACGAGCGCGCCGCAGGTGCTGGCATCCGATCGCGAACGCCCGAACGCCGATCGTCAAACCGTATCCGGAGAAACCACATGAGCAGCGATCCCCTCTTCCTCATCGCCGGTGGCGGCATCGGCGGGCTGGCGGCAGCGCTGGGCCTGGCGCAGAAGGGCAAGCGCGTCGTCGTCATGGAGCGTGCATCGGAGTTCGCCGAGATCGGCGCCGGCATCCAGCTCGGCCCCAACGCCTTCCATTGCTTCGACTATCTGGGCGTCGGCGACACGGCGCGCGGCATGGCGGTCTATGTTGACAAGCTGCGCCTGATGGACGCGCTGACGGCGGAAGAGATCTGCCACATTCCGCTGGACGAGCCGTTCCGCAAGCGCTTCGGCAATCCCTATGCGGTCGTCCATCGCGGCGATCTGCACGGCGTGCTGGTCAAGGCCTGCCGCGCCTCGCCGCTCATCGACCTGCGCACGCGCCACGAGGTGGCGTCATACAGCCAGGACGGCAGCGGCGTCACCGTGCATCTGAGCTCCGGCGACACGGTCAAGGGCTCGGTGCTGATCGGCGCCGATGGGCTGTGGTCGAACATCCGCAAGCAGGTGGTGGGCGACGGCCCGCCGCGCGTCTCCGGCCACACGACCTACCGTTCGGTCATCCCGACCGACCAGATGCCGGAGGATCTGCGCTGGAACGCGGCGACGCTGTGGGCGGGTCCGAAATGCCATATCGTCCACTACCCGCTCTCGGACTGGAAGGTGTTCAATCTGGTCGTCACCTTCCACAACGACGCGCCGGAACCGGTCGCCGGCCAGCCGGTCCCGGAAGAAGAGGTGCTGATGGGCTTTGCCCATGTACATCCGACCGCTCAGGGCATCATCCGCCATGGCACCAATTGGAAGAAATGGGTGCTGTGCGACCGCGAGCCGGTCGAGAACTGGATCGACGGCCATGTCGCGTTGTTGGGCGATGCCGCGCATCCAATGATGCAGTATTATGCCCAAGGTGCCTGCATGGCGATGGAGGACGCGGTGTGCCTCGCCCACCACGTGGGCCAGACCGACGACCTGCAAAAGGCGCTGTCGGCATACAATGCACAGCGCGTGCTGCGCACCACGCGGGTGCAACTGGGCTCACGCGCCATCGGCGACCACATTTACCACCCCGCCGGCGCCCATGCGGCGCTGCGCAACGCGCTGATGCGCGAGAAGTCGGCAGAGGATTGGTACGATACTCTCGCTTGGTTATATGGCGGCACTGGTTTAGGTTAACCTCAACTATAGTGCTGCACTACTATCGTATTCATCCAATAATACGGCAAGAAATCACGTAATCTGCCGGGAGGAGAAGCGCATGGCCACTTATATCGACGTCTCCGACGTCATCGAACGTCAAACAAAGAACCGATTCCAGATCATGCTGATGTTCTGGATCTCGATCACGATGCTGATTGAGGGGTTTGACAACCAGCTGCAGGCCTACACCGCGCCGAAGATCATCCAGGAATGGCACCTGAGCAAGCAAGCCTTCGGTGCCGTGCCCGGCTTCTTCCAGGTCGGCTTCATGATCGGCGCCGTGCTGCTCGGCCATCTCGGCGACAAGGTCGGCCGCCGCATCATGATCATCATCGGCTGCCTGATGTTCGGCGTCTTCACCGTCGCCGGCGGCTATACCCATAACCTGACCGAGCTGGTCGTCACCCGCGCGCTCTCGGCAGTATTCCTGGGCGGCGCCGTGCCGAACGCCATCGCGCTCGCCGTCGAATACGCGCCGCTGCGCCATCGCGCCATCCGCGTCGCCATCATGTATGTCTGCTACACGCTGGGCGCGGCGATCGGCGGCTTCATCGCCGCCAAGCTGGTGCCGGCGGAAGGCTGGCCCTCGATCTACTATCTCTGCGGCTGGCTCGCCATCGCGCTCACCGCCATCCTCTACCTGGCCCTGCCGGAATCGGCGCGGTTCATGGTCGTGCGCAACCGCAGCCGCGAGATGCTGGCCGCGACCCTGCGCCGTCTGTCGCCGGAGATGGCGATCCCCGCCGATGCCGTCTTCACGGCCAAGACCGAGAAGAAGGAGAAGTCGAGCGTCGTTCAGCTGTTCCAGCACGGCCGCGCCGCCAAGACCATCCCGCTGTGGGTCGCGTGCTTCTTCAGCATGATCGCGCTGCAGTTCATCGCCAACTGGATGCCGGTCATCTTCACCGATAGCGGCCTGGCCTATTCCTATAGCGTCATCGCCATCGGCATCTTCCAGACCGCCGGCTCGGTCGGCACGCTGACCAGCGGTTGGCTGCTCGATCGCAAGAACGGCATCCTGTTCCTGGGCATCATCGCCCTTGCCGGTGCCTCGGTCGTTATCGGCTTCCAGGCGGGCATGAGCGACGCGATGTTCCTGCTGGTCCTGGTCGCGATGGCCGGGTTCTGCGTCATCGGCACGCAGTCGAGCCTGAACGCGCTCTCGGGTGTGCTCTATCCGACCGCCATGCGCTCGACGGGTTCGGGCTGGGCCTATGGCGTCGGCCGCATCGGCGCGATCCTGGGGCCGTCGCTCGGCGGCTTCCTGGTCGCGGCCAAGCTGCCGCTGTCGGAGATCTTCATGATCATCGCCGTACCGCCGATCTTCGTCGGCGCCGCCATCCTGACCCTGCATAAGCTCCGCCCCAATGCCGTGCGCGACGAGGCCGAGCACCCTGTCGGCGCCACGGTGACCGCGGGTTCCGCCGGGACCGAGGCATCGGTCTGACACCTTCTCTTCCACTAAGGATAATTCCATGACGACACAATTGACGCCCGAGGAAGCCAAGAAGAAGCTGATCGTCTCCGGCCGCATCCTGGCGATGCACGGCCATGGCGACATGACGCGCGGCCACCTTTCCGTGCGCGTGCCCGGCAACCCCGAGCTCTTCTTCATGAAGGCGCACAGCTTGGGGCTCGACGAGATCACGATGGACAACATCCTGACCATCGATCTCGACGGCAAGGTCGTGGCCGGCACCGCGCGCCGCCACAGCGAGGTGTTTATCCACAGCGAGATCTTCCGCGCCCGTCCCGATGTCGAGGCGGTGATCCACACGCATTCGGTGCACACCATTGCGCTCTCCGCCATCACCACGCAGATTCGGCCGCTGTGCCAGGGCGGCGCCATGTTCGTCGACGCCCTGCCGGTCTATACCGACACCATCGACCTCATCCGCCGCACCGACCAGGGCCAGGGCGTCGCCAAGGCGCTCGGGCCCCACAAGGCGGTGCTGATGCGCCACCATGGCGTCGCCATGACCGGCCGGTCGCTGGACGAGGCCGTGGTGCTGCTGTTCATGTTGGAGAATGCGGCGGAGGTCCAGCTCAAGGCCATGGCCGCCGGGTCGCTCACCTCGGAATTCCCGCCGGAGGACATCCAGGAACTGAAGCGCAAGATCAGCGAACCCGACCAGTTCACGGTCAATTACAACTATCTGGCCCGCCTCGCCGCCAAGGCCTATGGCGAAGTCTGATCAGGCTTCCGAGCAAGGGGGTGGCATCCCGCCCCAATCTCGACTAGAAGAGCGGCGGCGCGTTCCAGACGCGCCGCCGTCCGTTTATGGACCAAGCCGGATTAGCACAGCGGTAGTGCAGCGGTTTTGTAAACCGAAGGTCGCGGGTTCGATCCCTGCATCCGGCACCATCCCTCGCCCTCTCAGGGCTATGGATCGCCTCCATCTCCCGTCGGGAAATGTCGGAAAGTTTTACACATTTCCACTGCCGATATGACCCAAAGGCAATCAATTAGTTATAATATAATGACATTCTTATTTGGCCCGAGATTTGCTTAATACAGGGTGGGCAATACGGCGCTTTTTAAGAAAGAATCTTATCATGCATCGATCCAAGCCTCTTGCGCTGGTGGCGGCAGCCGCCGGTCTTTGCGTAGCGACAGTTCCCGCTCATGCCGGTTTGATCGTGGACGGGCTAACCTACTCGCTGACCGAAACGGCGCTCACGGCGACAACCGCCCAATTCGACCTCTCCATCACAGGCATCAACGCCACATCCGATACCGAGAAGGGCCGCTACGGCGTGGACGCCCTTGCGTTCAACCTGCCGTCAAATTTGCTGAGCGTGACGGCACCGTCGGGGTTCACCTACGAAACGGGCGGCCTCAATGCGAACGGATGCAATGGCAGCGGCAACTTCTTTTGTCTTAAGGCAAATACGACTCCGGCCAGCTCCGTGCTGGCAGCCAACTCATCGCTGAATTTCGTCTTTGACCTCACGCTGTCAAGCGGGTCCTGGGCCAGCTATAACTGGAGCCCGGACTTCAAGATCGATTGGGACGGGACGAAGAACAATTACAACCTCGTCTCCCAGACTCTGACGCCCAGCGTTCTCACCCAGACGCCGATCACCGTTCCCGAGCCATCGTCGCTCGCGGTCGTCGGGGGTGGCTTGATTGGCCTTGGCTATCTCCTTCGTCGGCAGCGGAAGCTGTTGCAACGCGTTTAATTCCAGAAGCCAGGCATCGAATCCTGTCGGCGACAATCCGGCAGAGGAATTGGGTGTGGTGCTGCTGCCGGCGACCGCGCACGACGCGGCGCCGGATGCGGTCGTCACGACCTGGGAGCGGTCGGCACCGATCAAATCTGCGACTTGGTCGGCAGAGGTGCCCCCTTGACGCCGCGAGATCGGCAAGAGGAAGTCATATCTCGGTCTTATGCAGTTTCTTCAGCTGCTTCAGGGAATTAGCCAGCAGGTATTCCTGCTCCATCAGCTCGGACAGGTGCTTTTCCGTCAAGGTCTCCAGCGCGGTCATCCCCGTATCCGTCAGCTGGACGAGGACGCTTCTGGCGTCATCCGGCGCCGCTGCGCGTGTAACCAGCCCGACCTGGCTCATTCGGTCGACCATCTCCACCACGGTATGGTGCTTGAGCAGCAACTGGTCCGCGAGATCCTTTACGGCGATGCCATCCAAAGAATGGGTATGGATGATCAGCAAGGCTTGATATTGCTGCGGCGTGACGCCGGCGTCGCGCGTCGCCAGTTCGCAGAAGACCAGAAACCTCCGTATTGCGTAACGGAAGCCAACCAGCTCCCCCAACAGCTTCGGGTCCATCATCGTGTTATTTCCGGCCCCCGATAGGTGACTAGGTTTTTCAGAACCATCATCAGGAAACTGTCGGCCAATTCTATCTTTATGCTTGGCCATTTACGCTCCCTACCCGAGCGGATCCGACGTGCAAATCGCTACACGAAAAATTATATCCTGTCACGATGTAATTTAGTTTCGTAATACGACGATATTTTTTCTTATAATTATAAGATATTTTTACTGAAAACCCAACATAGACCGGCCGCGGTCATGGTTATATCGCCCGGCGAGATCGAAAACCGTTCTCGATTAGAATAAAATCAATACACTATATGTATATATTTAGATTATTCTGACGAATATTAAATGTTCGACTTCATTTAATATTGCAAATACACGACACCCATTTGATCAAATCAGATCCCTCGCCGTGAATGGTATGACGTAACCGTCGATACCCCATTCGGCACGTCCGCCATCGTGAAATGAACCACCGAAATGGCGAATGCTGGGAACCGAGCATCCAAGCATACAGCTTTCGTTCTCCTATTTATATCGTTCAATGATATTTTTGTCACATTTTTGTTCCTGGTATGTCCAGAACAATAAAAATAAAAATCGCATAAATTCAATAAGTTATATGTAATCTATTGGAAATTCTCGATACGGGATCATCGTCAATTTATATCGTGGCATGATATATATTTTTCCGGTATCCACGAACGAGCCACCACAGCCAGACGGCACGGGTGGCGATGTTCTGAAACCCCTACCCCCGCAACTGCTCGATTTCTTGCGGTCCGGGAGTAGACAAAAATCTTGGGGGGAATAGTGCTCAAGCAGTTTCTAATCGGATCGGCCAGTGCCGCCGCGATCCTCGCGGTCATGCCGGGCCATGCCGAGGCCGCCAGCGTCGATTCGAAGATCTCGGCGCTGCAGGCGCAGATCAAGGCGCAGCAGCAGCAGTTGCAGCAGCAGCAGCAGTTGCTGACCAGTCTCATGACCAGCGAAAACCAGACCAAGGCCACCGTTGCCCAGGTTCAGGCCGTCAAGACCGCGAAGCCTTCGGCCGTGGCCGTGATGTCGCGTTCGCACAAGCCGGGCTGGCGTTCGGCCGACGGCCGCAACGAGATCGATCTGGGCGCCTTGCTGCAGGTTGATTCGAGTATCGCCAGCTATCGTCCCGGCAATTCGGCGGCAACCTTCCGCAAGCTGCAGAGCGGCATCAACGCCCGCCGTGCCCAGCTCAAGGTCAGCGGCACTTTCGACGAAGATTTCCACTTTGGCTTGCAGTACGACTTCGGCGGCTCGAACGAGGCGCTGACCGCCGGCGTCAAGGCGGGCTTCAAGCAAGCGGTGCTGACCTATACCGGCTTCAAGCCGTTCGGCACGCATCTCAGCCTGGAATTCGGCTATGAATCGCCGCCGATGTTCCTGGATTCGGCCATTCCGGCCGCCGCGAACCTGTTCATCGAGCATCCGAACGTCGAGAAGATCGCCGGCGGCATCGGCGCGGGCCCCGGCCGCGGCACGTTGGGCTTCCGCGACTACACCAACCGCTGGTTCACCTGGTTCGCCTTCACCGGTCCCAAGTCCGGCGATACGCATGACCAGTCCGAGGGCTCCGCGCTGATCGTGGCCACCGGCCGCGCCACATACAACGTCATCAACAACAAGTCGACCAAATGGCAGGTCGGCGGAGACTTCCAGCGCATCATCCAGCCGACCGGCAGCCCAGCCACCATCACGCTGTCCGATGAGGCCGAGGATCGCGTCGATACCTCCACCTTCATCACCTCCGAAGCGATCGGCACGACAGCCAACCCGCTCAAGGGCGGCGGTACCCTCAGCGCCGAGACGGCTGCCGAATTCGGCCCGGTCTTCCTCGGCGGCGAGTACTTCCACTACGACTTCCAGCGCCGCGGCCTGTCGGACGTGAATTTCTGGGGCGCCTATGGCGAAGTGCTGTACTCGCTCACCGGCGAGCAGCATCCCTACCTGGCGGCCAATGGCGGCTGGGGCAACCTCAGCCCGGCGCATCCCTTCTCGCTCAAGACCGGCGGCATGGGCGCGTGGGAACTCGGCGCTCGCTACAGCTACTTCGACATGAACAGCCAGATGGGCACGTCTTCCCAGATCAATGGCGGCCGGACCCACGAGCTGCAATTCGGGGTCAACTGGTACGTCAACGACAATGTGAAGTTCCAGCTCGACTGGATCCACGGCTTCCAGGGCGGCATCATCGGCACTCACGCAGTCAAACTGCAGAGCGGCAGCGCTCTGGCCGGCAACGGCCGTTGGGACGAGATCGGCATCCGGTCGCAGTGGAGCTTCTAATCGAGGCTTAGGCTACAGGCCCCCGTACGATTCGGACCCGTGCGGGGGTTTGGCTGCCCCACTGCTTGAGCCTTTCTTCTCCTCGGCTTTTCGATGTGGGGCGGCAAGGGTCCGGCTGGTTCTGAGACGTCAGCCCAGCCGGACCTTCCCTTTCCGGAAGCGTTCCAGTTGCTTCAACCGATACAGCGTTTCGGCCAGCAGCTGGCCATTGTCGAGCAAGGTCTGGAAGTGGTCACCGGTGATCTGATCAAGCAGTTCTTCGCCCTTCGACGTCAGCAGCACCACGACGCTGCGCCCATCCTTCGGCGAGGGGCACCGATCGACCAAGCCGGCTTGGACCAGACGAACAACGAGTTGAACCATGGCGTTGTGCTGCAGCCCCATCTCCCGGGCGAGGTCCCGGATGATCAGCCCCTCGGGCGTATGAACCTTGAGCGCCAACAATGCCTGATATTGCTGCGGCGTGATCTCGGCAGCGCCGGTGGCAGCATCGCTGATGGCAAGGAAACGACGTAAAGCCGAACGAATATCCGCCAATCCATCATACACCCTGGAGTCAATCATCATGGGACACTATCCACACAAATAAATTTCTCGCCAACGCGATGAGAAATAAATACAAGAACATATCTCATATTGTCAAATATTTTATAGGTAGAAAACTACTACAATAGTTTTCGATACTTAATATTATTTATTATTTATTCTGAAAAATAAAATTGATGCTTTCTCTATCCGCCCACAACCGACATGGAGTCGATTGACGTCTCGGTCGATCACCAAGCCAACCGGCACCGATTTCAGCACGGGAGGTCTGGGCGCATGGGGCGACGGGTGGACATTGTATTCCGCCGTCACCATCAACCGCGCGCCAAAGCGCGGCAGCGCGCCTTTATGGAAGCCGAAATTGTCGATCAGGATCCGCGTGCCGGCATGACCGGTCATGGCCGCGATGTTCTCCGGCCCGAACAGCGCATGGATGGTCCGATCGCCCTGCGACTTGCCCGTACCGAGAAAAGGACTGGCATGGCTGCCACGGGCATAGACCGGCGGATCGGCGTCGGCGCCGACATTGCTGAGATAGATGAACAGCTTCAGGCCGCGCAGCGCGTCGAAGTCGCGGTGAAAGCGCCGCCCTTCGCCGGTCGCGTCCCGACCGCCATAGCTCCAGGATACGGTGACGTGGTCGAGCAGCGGCTTGCAACCGAGATAGAGCTCGGCGACCGACAGCAAGTCCGGCGCGTTGAGCAAGCCGAGCAACCCCGGCGCCGCCAGGATCTCGGCAGCGCTGAAATGGCCGGCTTCGGTTTCGGGCGCCGGATCATCATGGGCGAAGCGGGCAAGATGCGGGTTGGCAGGATCACGGCATTCAATCAGCTCGAAATAGCGGCGCAGTGCCATCACCGTCTCGCCATCGATCGGCGGCAGCGCCAGGGTCATGCCGGTCTGCGTCAGTTCCGCGTCGATGAGGCGCAACCCCACCGACGGCACGAAATCCCTGGTCTTGGGCCTGAACCGGGCGATCCAGCCGGCCAGGCGGTTGCGCCGCTGCGGCGTCGAGACAAGCGGCAGCAGGTCGTAGAGCGCCAGGCGCCAATCGCGCCGCGCACGGGTGAAGAAATGGGCGATCGATGGGATTCGTGCCCGTAAGCGTTCGCGTAGTCCGGGAGAACGGGACAATTCGACGGCCGTCATAGGCACGACTTGGATTGGGGCACCCTATGCGCATGAACAACCTCCGGGTGGCGAAGGTTCCAAGACTTGCGCCGGTCGGTTTTCCCGACCATGCTCTGCCAGCCATGACGACCGACGACACATCCTCACCCTCGAAAGCCGAGCTCGCAGCCAATCTTGCTGCCGGCTTCGCTAAGCTGGAGATGCGCGACGCGGCCGCCGCCGAACCCCTTTTCCGCCATGTGCTCGACCGCGACCGGATGGAGCCGCGCGCCTGGCTCGGCCTTGGCAACAGCTGGGTGCTGCTCGACCGCCCCGCCCATGCGATAGAGGCATTCCGCCAAGCGCTGGCGCTCGCGCCGGGCTATGCCGAGGCGCGTGCCAATCTCGGCATGGCGCTCAGCCTCACCGACCATATCGAGGAAGCGGTATCGCTGCTCTCCGCCCTGACGGAGGACCGGCCGGAATCTTTCGAGGCCGCCGTCAACCATGCGGTGGCAGCCAAGCGGCTGGGGCTGTGGCGGGAGGCGCTGGCCAGCTTCGAGCGCGCCTATGCGCTTCGGCCACAGGAGCAGCGCCTGGTCTATGAGATGGCGCTCCTGCGCCTCGGCCTTGGGCAGTACGCGCAGGGCTGGCGCGACTACGAGATGCGTTGGATCGGCAATGGCGTGTCGGTGCCGCTGATCCCCGGCATCCCGGAATGGCAGGGCGAGAGCTTGACCGGCCGGACCATCCTGGTGCTGCCGGAACAGGGCTTGGGCGACATGATCCAGTTCATGCGCTACGCCAAGCTGTTGAAGACAGGTGGTGCCAGGGTGCTGCTCGCCTGCGTGCCGTCGCTGGTCCGTCTGCTGTCCCGCGCCGATTTCCTCGACCATGTCACATCGGACGGCGCCACGCTGCCGCCCTTCGACTGCCAGACCATGCTGATGAGCCTGCCGCTGCGTTTCGGCACCAATGCCGGCAGCATCCCGGCCGACATCCCCTACCTCTCGGCCGATCCCGAGATCGCCGCTGTTTGGGGCGAGAAACTTGACCAGAAACTTGGCGACCGGCCTGGGCTCAAGGTCGGGCTGGTCTGGGCCGGCGGCGTCCATGGTGATGATGCAACCGCCTCGGCCGTCGACAAGCGCCGCAGCCTGTCATTGGCGAGATTGGCCCCGCTCTTCGATATCCCCGGCATCCGCTTCGTCAGCCTGCAATTCGGCCCCGCCCAGGCCGAGATCGCGGAGCACGAGGGTTTCGGCATCGAGGACCATATGGACGATGTGGCCGATTTCGCCGACACGGCCGGGCTCGTCGCCCACCTCGACCTCGTCATCACCGTCGACACCTCGGTCGCGCATCTCGCCGGCGCCATGGGCAAGCCGGTCTGGGTCATGTCGCGGGTCGATGGCTGCTGGCGCTGGCTGAACGAGGGCGACGGCAGCCCCTGGTACCCGACCATGCGCCTGTTCCGCCAGACCGACCGTCATGATTGGGACCAGGTGGTCGAAGCCGTGCGCGCGGCCCTCGCCCGCAAGGCCCGGCAGCCGAAACGCCTCTAACCGCCAAACGCCTGTGAAAACAGCGCCTTCACCGCTATGATCCGCCCCATGAAGAAGCTTTTCGTCGTCGGCGCCGCGCGCAGCGGTACCTCCTGGCTCCAGATCATCCTGGGCAATCACGACGGCATCGCCACGGTGCGCGAGACGCATCTTTTCGACAATTACATCTCCAAGCTCTACGAGAGCTGGGAGAACGAGGCGCAGAACGTCGAAAAGGACGGCTTGCGCCTGCTGATGGATCGCGACGCCATGGACGACGTCGCACGCAGCTTCGCCGACAAGGTCTTCGCCCGCATCGAGGCGGCCAAGCCCGGCGCCCAGATCATGCTGGAGAAGACGCCGACCCATATCTACCACCACCGGCTGATCCACCGCCTCTACCCCGATGCCCTGTTCCTGCACATGGTGCGCGACCCGCGCGCGGTGGTGGCGTCCATGCTGGCGGCCAGCAAGGAGAGCTGGGGCGTGTGGGCGCCCAATGACCTCATCACCGCCGCCCGGGTCTGGCGCGATTGCGCGCGCATCGGCCATCGGGAGATGGCAGCCTATGGCGCGCAGACCCTCGAGCTGCGCTACGAGGATCTGTCGGCCGATCCGGATGTGGCGCTGGCGCGGATCTGGAATTGGCTGGGCCTCGACCCTCAACCCTACGATCGGGAACGCTTCTCTGTCGACAGCTTGCGCGGACACGGCCAGAACGGTGTCGAGACCGATCCCGCCTGGGAAAACCGGACCAATTTCTTCCGGCGCGGCCAGACCGACAGCTGGATCGAGGAGTTGAAGCCGGAGGAGATCGCCATCGTCGAGGGCATCGCCGGCCAGCTCTTCCATGATCTGGGCTACACGCCCCATATCTGACTATTCACCTGCAGCCGAGACCTTCATGGCCAGTTATTACGAAAAAGTCATCCAGCCGGGCGAAACGCTGCTCCACATCGGACGGCTGCACTGGATCATCTACCTGCATGCGGGTCTGCTGCTGGTACTGGCGATCGCGGTCGAGATCGTCGCCCAGGTCATGTCGATCCCCTATCTGCCGCTGGTCGCCTTGGCCCTGTTCATCCTCTGGGCCTTCGCCATGCTCGGCGCCTTCATCCGGCGCACGACGACGGAGATCGTCATCACCGACCGGCGCATCATCTACAAGACCGGCTTCATTTCCCGCCGCACGGTCGAGATGAACATGAACAAGGTCGAGACGGTCGACGTCATGCAGTCGATCCCGGCACGGATATTCAATTACGGCACGGTGCTGATCCGC
>DATJJW010000297.1:0-5150 GCA_035491935.1 Allostellaceae bacterium
CGGCTTCGCCAAGGGCGGCGCCAAGGTGAGCCTGGCCGATGACGGCGAGGGCACGGTGCTGACCTATACGGTCGACGCCAATGTCGGCGGCAAGCTGGCACAGATCGGCGGCCGCCTGATCAACTCGACCGCGGTCAAGCTCGCCGACCAGTTCTTCGACAATTTCGGCACCGTCGTCGCCGAACGGGTCTGATCGGCGGACGACGGTTACGAGTGGTTTGCGGGCCGGCTATTCGCTCCACTCGACCATGGGGGCGAAGAGCTGGTCGATCGGCGTCGTCGCGGCCAGGAATTTCTGGTCGACCAGATACTGGTTGAATGCCTCCAGGATGCGGCGGTTCGCCTCCAGCCCATAGGCCCAGAGATTGGCGCCCATCAGTGCCTCCATCTCGGCGATCTCGTCGAACAGCCAGGGCAGCATCAGGCGCTGGGCGCCGGAGTGCTTCATCTGCTGGACCGCCCATTTCTTCGAGGCCTGGCAGGCCTTGAACAGGCTCTCCGCGACCCAGGGATGCTCGCGATGGAGCTCCTCGGGGATGACCAGCGTGTGCATGATCGGGTGGAAGCCGGTGCGTTGGTAATAATCCTTCTCGCGCGCCCGGTAATCGGGGAAGAGCTGGGCGACGTTGCGGCCGCGATCCATGGCCGCCGGTCGACGTGCGCCGAAATAGGCGTCGATCTCGCCTGCCTCCAGCATGTCGTTGAGCGTCTGGCCCGGCGGGATGAGCTGCAGCGCCAGATGGCCGGCGGGGCGCAGATCCATCTCGTGATCAGGGCCCCGTGGCTCGTTGACACCGCCTTCGAGCCAGGTGACGCCGCTCAAATCGACGCCCAGATCCTGCTGCAGGATGCCGCGCACCCAGACGCCGGCGGTCTGGCGATATTCCTGCACGCCGATGCGCTTGCCCTCAAGGTCCTTGGGATTGCGGATGCCGGCATTCTTGTTGATGAAGATGAAGCCGTGGCGGAAGACCCGCGACGGAAAGACCGGCAGTGCGATGAAGGGAAATTCGCCGCGCGAGCGCATGATCATGTAATGCGCCAGCGACATCTCCGCGACGTCGAAGGAACGCGTCTTGATCATGCGCGCGAAGATCTCCGGCGAAGACTGGATCGCCAGGTAACGAAGATCGATGCCTTCCGGGCGGATCACGCCCTGGGCGAGGGCTTCCATGCGGTCATAGGGGCCGCAGGCCATGGTGAGGGGCAGCAAGGCGGGCATCAGAAATTCTCCGTTCTAAAGCGGTATGACCATCAACGTATCGATCTGGCGCGAATCCAGGATCACGACCCGCTCGGCGAGCCTGAGCGTGCCGGCGTGTTCAACCAGCCGGTCCTGGCTGCGGCCGCAGGCGAACAGGCTCATCGTGCCGTCGCCCATGGTGCGGAAGACCGCGAAGGTGCTCTCGGTCCGGATCGTGCCGTTGCCGTGCTCCAGCACCCGCAGCGCGCCCGGCACATGGCAATAGACATGCGGCTCGAAGACATTGGCGGTGCGCAGCGCCGAGATGCGGTCGCGCATCATGCCCTGGCCGTCGCAGGACATGACGGCGAGCGGCAGGCCCAGCTCGTGATTGTCGCGCGTCACGACCTTGTAGCGGCCATCCGCGGTGAAGAGCCCGGCCCATTCCTCCAGCCTTCCGCCATCGAGGACATGGACATATTCGGCCAGGAAGGCTTCGGCGCGCAGCCGGGCGAGGAGGGCGGCATCCATCTGATCGATCCTCATGCTAAAGCCCCATGCATTCGCGCCAGCCTTTCCAGAAGCCGCGCACCGCGGCCTCGGTGACGCGCGAGCCCTGGCTGGGCTCGATCGCATCGCCGCCCATCGGCATCACGGTCCGGGCCTCGGGATCGGCCTTGGCCGCGCGCTGGACGAAGCCGCCGACGCAGCCATCCTCCATCGAGATGAATCCCGCGGGGCCGACCAGATTGTTGACCTTCATGCGCAGGGTCGCCATCGCCTCGTCGTCATCCTCGAAGCCCAGCACGGTCCACAGCAGCTCCGTCCGATCGACGCCGCGCGGCACGATCTGGCGTACCGCCAGCGCGTTCAGGATCTGCTGCACGACCAGACTCGGAAAGATCGTCTGGATCGCGTTGGTGACCTGGTCGCCAAGCTCCAGTCTGTGCTCCATCAGCGACGGGTCTTCGAGGCTGTACTGCTCCTTCAGGGAGCGGACCTTCTCGGTGCCGGTGGCATCGTCATTGGGCGCGCTGCGCTCGGTATAGCTCAGGTGATGCCAGCCATTGGCGCTCAGCTTGATGCCGCCGCCCATATTGGGCCGCACCACGCCGAAGGTGTTGTGGAACACATGCAAAAGGCTCGCGTGATACGAATCCTTGTTGTTCTCGGCGTAGAGCTTCCAGTTATTCGGCAGGATCTGGCTGTGATAGCCCAGCACCTTCAGGGGCTTGATGAGGACCCGGTCGATATTGGCGATGAGCTCGGCGCCGATATAGTCGGTCAAGGGCGGGGTCTGGTCGGAGAAGGTGCCGAACACCAGCCCGCGATAGCGCTCGACCCGCAGCTTGACCAAACCATGGGCCGATTGGTCGAAATCGGCACCGACGCCGCCCTTGCCGCCGACGCCCTTGCGGAAGGCGACGCCGGTGAGCTGGCCGTCGAGATCGTAGGTCCAGTTGTGATAGACGCAGTTGAATTCGCGGATCGTGCCGCGCTGCTTGTAGCAGACCAGCGCGCCCTTATGCGCGCAGCGGTTCAGCACCGCGCTGATGCTGCCATCGGGCTTGCGTACCATGACCACCGGCGCCTCGCCGGTATGGGTCATCTTGTAGTTGCCGGGCTCCGGAATCTCGGCTTCCAGGCCTAGGAAATTCCACACCGGTCCCTGGAAGATCCGCTCCTGCTCCAGGGCGTAGAGCTCGGGATCGGTGTAGACCTGGAAGGGCACGCGCGACACGCTCTCGTCCGGCCAGCGGAATGAGGCGGCGGGGGCGGCTGTTTGCTGCATCATGGCGATACCTCGATTTGATCCGCGGCCAGATTCATCATGGCGTCAAATTCATCATGGCGAGTGCGGGACGACCCATGAAACCATAGGGATTGCCCAGCGTCTCCTGGGTTTCATAGTGGTTGAGCGCCACGCCGATGAGAAGTTGCGCCGGCTTGCCGGCGGCCTGCACGGCGCGGTGGAAATCATTGGTCTGGCGCTGGAATTCCGGTGTCTCCTGATCGCCATGGGTCAGGATCAAGGGCGTCATCAGCCGGTCGATATGGCGCTGGGGGCTCAGCCGCTGCTCGATCTCGTCGGTGAAGGCCACGTATTTCGAGCGCTTGGACAGGCGCACGGGCTTGAGATCGTACATGCCGCTGCCGAGCAGTGCGGCCTTGAAGGGCCGGGCAGGCAGGCCTTGTGCCTGCCAGTCCGTCGTGACCAGCACGCCGCCCAGATGACCGCCCGAGGAGTGGCCGATGAGATAAAGCCGCCCCGGATCGCCGCCGAGATCCCGGCCATGGCGGATGACATGGGCCACGGCCCGGCGCAGCTGGTCGGCGAGTGTCATGAGATCGCCCTTCGCCTCGACCACGCCGATCATGTTCGGCATCACCACCATGGCGCCGCCCTTGACGAAGACCTCGGCGAGGAAGGCGTCCTTCTTCGCATCCGAAGCCTTCCAGGCACCGCCATGAACGAACATCATGATCGGCGGGTTGGCGGCCTTCGTTCGATAGATATCGAGCGTCTCCGCAGGCGTCGGACCATAGGGGATGCGCCGCGGCTGCCCCAATATCTCCAACGCCTTCAGGCTGGCGACCCGGCGGCGCGCATTCACCAGCTTGTAGTTGGGCGCATAGACCGACTGGTCATAGGCGTCGTCGAGCGCCTTCTGGTCCATGTTGTCCCAGACGAGGGAGCCTTTGGCCGCAGCTTCCTGGGCCAGGGCCGGTCCGCAGGACCCCGCCAGCAACGCCGTCGCCACACCCATGACATGGCGGCGGCTGAGGGTGGGGGCTGATTTCGCGGGTGCTACCTCGGGCATGCGGCACCTCCCTGCCATCTTGTTGGTAAGACTGTCCGGCGCCGCGAGCGGGAAGGCAAATACCGTTTCACGGGCGCGTCCTATCGCGTATTGATATGGCATGACGCGCCGCCAGATCGCCTATTTCCTCGGTGTCGCCGAGTGCCTGAGCTTCTCGCGGGCGGCGGAGCGCCTGCATGTCGCGCAATCGGCGCTGAGTGCCCGCATCGGCGAGCTGGAACGGCTGCTCGGCCAATCGCTGTTCGAGCGGCATGCCCGTGGCGTTTCCCTGACCGAGGCGGGCAAGGCGCTGCTGCCCCATGCGCGCGAAATCGAGGCCGCCTTCGAGCGGGCGAGCCAGGCGGTGGTCACATCGACCAGGGCGCCGATGAAGACCGTTCAGATCGGCGTCACGCCGAGTGTCGGTGCCACTTTTCTGCCCGTCCTGCTGGAAACGGCAGCGGGATTCGATCCCGAGGTCGACTGGCAGGTGCAGCAGACGATCAGCGTCACGCTGGTCGAGATGCTGGGGCGGGGCGATATCCATGCCGCGCTTTGCTATCTCAAGGTGACCTCCGCGCTGGTGCGGTCGATGAAGCTCTATAGCGAGGAGATGCTGCTGATCGGCCGCCACGAGGTGCTGGGCGAGGACAATGGCGACATCGCCTTCGCCGATCTTGTCCGCTTCAAATTCGTGCTCGACCCCAAGATCAATCCGCGGCGGCAACTGGTTGATGCCGCCATGGCGCGCACCGGCACCGAATTGCAGCTGCAGGCCGAGATCGAGCCGGTTTCGGCCAAACGGATACTGGTCCGGGACAAGGGGCTCTGCGCGATCCTGCCCCGGCATCTCTTCGCGCCGGAGCTGGCGGACGGCTCCTGCACCGCCCGGCGGATCGTGTCGCCCCGGCTTCCGCTGACGCTCTATCTTCTGCTCGGCACGGGCATCGACGGGCGGCTGAGCGCCTTCATCCGCTCATCCAGCGCGGCGGCAGCGGCCAGGATGGTCAAGTCACGACCGTCCTAGATCAATGAACGCCGCCGCCGAGCGTGACGTAGGGACCGGCCTGGTCGTGAGGCGTCGCCTGCGAGGGTTTGTCGGCGGAGCAGGCCGATAGAGCCAAGAGACAGGCCAATACGGCGCAAAATCGCACAGGATGCATTGT
>DATJJW010000298.1:0-3827 GCA_035491935.1 Allostellaceae bacterium
ATGCTCGATGCCGAAACCATGCTCGTCGCCACATTGGCCGAGGCGCTGGAGACGGCCTGCCCCGGCCTGCGTGATCTTGACGTCGCCGAGGGTGCCCTGTCGGTCCTGCTCACCGGCGACAGTGAGCAGCAGGTGCTGAACCGCGATTGGCGCGGCCAGGACAAATCGACCAATGTCTTGTCCTTCCCGGCGGGCGATGTCGTGGCGGGAGAAACACCGGCGCCGGAATTCGAAGGCGTGCCGCTCAACCTCGGCGATATCGCCATGGCGTGGCAAACCATCGAGCGCGAGGCACAGGAGCAGGAGAAGAGCTTCGCCGACCATGTGCGCCACCTGGCGGTACATGGGTTGCTGCATCTTCTGGGCTACGACCACGAGACCGACGATCAGGCCGAGGTAATGGAGGGGCTGGAGATCCGCATTCTGGCAGCCTTGGGCCTGCCCGATCCCTATCGATCCGGCGCGTTGGAGCATCGATGAGCGAGACATCGCAGGACGGCGAAGGCCGCTCGCTAGGCTTCTGGGAAAGGTTGCGCCGTTGGACCGGCCGGTCCGAGGATTCGGGCTTCGACGCCGAAGACTGGGCGGATGATGCCGACCTCGACCCTCATGAGCGCATCGTCATCGAGAATGTGCTGCGCCTGCGCGACCGCACCGCCTGGGACGTCATGGTGCCGCGGGTCGATATCGTCGCGGTCGAGGTCGGCACTTCCTTCGATCGGCTGGTCGAGATCATGATCGAGGAAGGCCATTCGCGCCTGCCGGTCTATCAGGACGGCCTTGACCACATCCAAGGCATGATCCACGTCAAAGACGTGCTGAGCTATGTCGCGACTGGCACGAAGACGACGGTGCCGCGCCTGTTGCGCAAAGTGCTGTTCGCCGCCCCCTCTTCGCCGATCCTCGATCTTTTGACCCAGATGCGCGCCCAGCGGGCGCATATGGCTTTCGTCGTTGACGAGTTCGGCGGCATCGACGGGTTGATCACCATCGAGGATCTCGTCGAGGAGATCGTCGGCGACATCGAGGATGAATACGACGACGCGGTGACGCAAAACGCGATCGAGCGGCCGGACGGCAGCCTGATCGTCGATGCCCGCACACGCATCGGCGATTTGGAAGAACGGCTGCATTTGTCATTGCTGGATCCGGAGGCCGCCGAAGAAGTCGGCACGATCGGCGGGCTGTGCTCGATGCTGGCCGGCCGCATCCCCAAACGCGGCGAGAGCTTCGAACACCCGGCCGGCATCGTGCTGGAGGTGCTGGAGGCCGATCAGCGCCGCATCCGCCGCCTGCGCATCCGCAAGAAGGCGGAGAACGAAGCAGCTGAAAACGAAGCGGCTGCGAATAGCAGCGGCGACCACGCCGAGAACACGCAGGACTGACCCCATGCTCGACGCCATGACCGCAGGGCCGGCAATGGGCCTGCCGGGTTTCGCGACACGCCTGGGCGCGCTGCAGGGCTGGCGGCGCTGGCTCGCCGGCATCGCCCTGGGACTGATCTCGGCCGGCACCATGCCGCCCTTCAACTGGGTGCCCCTGCTGCTGATCGCGATACCCGGCCTGGTCTGGCTGATCGACGGCGCGCGCTCGCGCTGGCAGGCCGCATTCGATGGCTGGCGCTTCGGCTTCGGCCTGTTCGTGCCCAGCCTCTATTGGATGACCCTGTCGCTTTTCGTCGACATCGGCCAATTCTGGTTCCTGGTGCCTTTCGCGCTGTTCGGCCTGCCGGCATTGCTGGCGGCCTTCACCGCCGTCGGTACGGCGCTCGCCAAAGCGGTGCCGGGACCGGGCGTCGCGCGCGTTCTGGCGCTCGCCGTCACCTGGACCGCGCTTGAATATGTCCGTGGCCACGTCCTGACGGGATTCCCCTGGATCCTGATCGCCCAGGTCTGGGCCAGCGACGGCTTCACCGGCACCGCGTGGCCAATGCTCGCCATGGCGCAATCGGTCGCATTGTTCGGCACATACGGACTGACCGCCGTGACCATGCTGGTCGCAGCGTTGCCTGCCTGCCTGGGCTATGCCGGCAGCGCCGGCCGCCGCTTCCTGCCGCCGCTCATGGGATTGGCTATCCTGGCGCTCTTCATCGGCTGGGGCGCACATCGTCTGGCCGGCGGCCACGATCCGCTCGTGCCGAACGTCATGCTGCGCTTGGCCGAAACCGACATACCACAGACCGCGACCTGGTCACAAAACGACGCCATCCGGAACCTGCGCGACATCTCCGCCATGACCGAGCAGGTCGGCCGCGACAAGGTGAATGCCGTGATCTGGCCGGAATCGGCCGTGGGGTTCCTCATCAATCGCGATCCGGCCCTGCTCCAGGCACTGGCGCCGGTCGTGCCGCCCCACGGGCTGCTCATCACCGGCACGCTGCGGGCCAACCCGACCGGCCCGGTGACCCAGGTCTGGAACAGCATCGCCGCCATCGATGACCAAGGGCGCATCCAGGGCATATACGACAAGTTCCATCTGGTACCGTTCGGCGAATACGTGCCATTGCGTTGGCTCCTGCATTTCAACCAGATCGTCGCCGACCGGCAGGATTTCTCGACCGGTCCCGGCCCCCAGACGCTCGACCTGCCGGGATTGCCACCGGTCGGCGCCATCATCTGCTATGAGGCGATCTTCCCCCATGCGGTGGTCGACGAGGCCCATCGTCCGGGCTGGATCGTCAATGTCACCAACGATGCCTGGTTCGGCGATTCGACCGGCCCGCATCAGCATGCGGCGATCGCGAGGCTGCGTGCGATCGAGGAAGGGTTGCCTCTGGCCCGCTCGGCCAATGGCGGTATCTCGGCCATGTTCGACGGCCATGGCCGCCTGGTCGCGGCCTTGCCGATGGGCCATCCGGGCGTGTTCGATTCGCCCTTGCCGAAAGCCCTGCCGCCAACCCTCTACGCCCGTTGCGGCGATTGGATGCTGGTCATCTTCCTGCCGCTGCTTCTCCCGGCATTCCTGAGGATACGCCGGCGTTAACGGAGTGCGGGCCATCCGGGTTCGCACTCGTGTTGACGCATAGGGAGGCATGACATATGACCTGCGAAACTGCTTTGGACGTCTTCTCGGCATGACTCCTGAAGTTCCTCGTGGGCCGCGTAAGCGCCCCGTCCGTCGTCGACCGAAATCCGACCGCCCCAGCCCCATTGACGTCCATGTCGGCGGCCGTGTCCGTCTGCAACGTACGCTTCTGGGTCTATCGCAGGAGAAGCTGGGGGAACAGATCGGCCTGACTTTCCAGCAAGTGCAGAAATATGAACGGGGCGCCAACCGGATCGGCGCCAGCCGGCTATGGGAATTGTCCAACGTGCTGGAGGTGCCGGTCGAGTTCTTCTTCAGCGAGATTCCGCCCGAGACGGTGCGTGCCATGTCCGCCATCACCCATCGCATGGAGGTCGGCGATCGCGATTTACCGCCGTATGAGGCGGACCCGGCGGCCAAGCGGGAATCGATGGAGCTGGTACGGGCCTATTACCGCATTACCGACCCGACCGTGCGCAAGCGGCTGTTCGACCTGACCAAGGCACTGGCCGCGGCGCTGGTGCCGCCTCCCGCCAGCGACGACGGCAGCGAGACATGAATAATCGCACGCACCAGGCCGGCAATATCTTGACGCCGCCCGCCGTTCTGGCCCACTAAGCTGGCAACCCCCGCGGCCGTCGTCGGACCTTTTCTCCGAGGCCAGTCGATCGGCATCGTCAATAAACCCAGAGGATCGTAGTTTGGCCAAGTCCGATTACATTTTCACCAGTGAGTCCGTGTCCGAAGGCCATCCCGATAAGATCTGTGACCGGATCTCGGACACGGTGGTCGATATCTATCTG
>DATJJW010000299.1:0-4742 GCA_035491935.1 Allostellaceae bacterium
CAGGGGGCCGCATCAGGGGGCCGCATCGGGCAGGCGCCGACAACGATTCAAATCGGTGTCGGCGCCTGATGCAGGTCAGTGAATGGCCGAAGGCTGGTGGGCGCGCGTCTGCACCTCGGTATTGACCAGGTTCATGGCGGATTCGGTATCCTCCAGCATGCCCCAGCTCTTCACCCACTCGTAGGTGCGCTTCAGCTCGTCATCCGGGATCGCCGCAGGGGCGGTGACCACCAGGCGGCTGGCGCGCAGATCGGCAACCGTCAGCTTGGCGATATCCGGATCGTTCTTGGCATAGTAGTCGATGAAATATTGGAGGTACTTCTGCTTGTTGCCCTCGATGAGCTTTACCGCCGCCTTCACTGCGCGGTTGAAGGCGGCATAGGTTTCGGCATCGACCTTGTCGGACGCGACCTCGGTGCCATGGTAAAAGGCAGAGCAGATGACGCGGCAGCCCTGCTTTTCCGCTAGCGAGATATAGGGTTCCGTCAGCGTGGTCGCCTCGATCTCGCCCTTCATCATCGCCCGATACCGACGCCCTGAGCCCGACGGGGCGCTGACGAGATTGATCTCCTCACGCGGGAGGAAGCCGCTGAGCAGGTGCAGAGCAAGGTAATGGGTACCCGCATAGAACGGCACGCCGACGGTCTTTCCGGCAAGCTGCTGAGCCGTGAACACTGGTGAATCGGGGCGTACGACAATGGCGGCATAAGTCACGATGGCGCGGCGCCCAAGCTGGCGGCTTTTCGCCGTGGTCTCGCCGACACGGCAGTAATTGCCCCACTCGCACGCATTGTACATGTCGGCCTTGCCCTCTTCGAGCAACTTGCCGTGGCTTGCAAAGGGATTGGCTCCCTTATGCGTATTTAAATCGGACTTGCCGGCCGCGCTTTCGATCACCTCATCGCGGTTGGCCCATTCCACCTTGACGCCCTCCTTCTCGAAGAGGCCTTCGTTGTAGGCCACCAATTCGGGCAAGCCTTGGAAAGGCGCAGTCGTTTCCAATACGAGCTTCTTCATGGCAGATCTCCTCCTGTGGGACACAAGCGCGATCGATATAGTGCGAAAATATCGATATTTCCGAGGTTACAGATAATCCCACGCAGGAGTCAAATCGATAAAATGAGAAAAAATCGACAATTTGGCTGACGCTGTTGCAGCCGCTTGCAGATGCCGCAGTGACCCAAATGGCTCGACCGGCTGGTCCGACGGGTACATCTCGATGTGATTCAAATGTTTAGGAACGCAGCAGGAAGACGAGATCGCGGCTGAACGACCAGGCGAGCAGGCCCAGGCCCAGCCCGGCCAGCAGTATCGACGAGGGATGGGGGAGGTCCGGTATCAGACATCCGAGCAGCAATCCGAGCTGGATGGCGCAGATCGAGCGGCGCAGCCGGCTTGGGCGCAACGGGCGGCGCAGCACGGCCCAGGCCATGCCGGCGCCGATCCAGAGATAGCGCAATGCGCCGCTCAACAAGACCCAGGCGGGGACCAGCCCCGCCGCCCAGGTGAGCAGCGACAGTCCCAGCACGAAGGCGGCGTCCACTTCCATGTCGAAGCGCGCGCCGAAGTCCGTCGCCTGGCCGCGCCGCCGGGCGATGCGGCCATCGACGCCGTCGAGACCCAGGGTGAGGGCGCCGAGGATGACGATCGCCCAGCCCGTGGGCGGCGATGGCGGATGGTAGGCTGGGAGGCGCGCCGCCAGGATCAGGCCCGGCAGCAATGCGATCAACGTCCAGCGCAGTAGGGTGACGGCATTGGCGAGGCCGAAGCGATCATCGGCCAATTGACCGAGTCCCCGCCAAAGCACGGCAGCGCCGGCACCGAAAACCGCGCTATCGGCGAGCGCCCCGGCGGGACCGATGGCATGGGCGGCCAGCAGGCCCAGCGCCAGAATCGATTGCAGGCAGAATGCCGCTGCCAATGCCGGGGCGGCACTGCGTCGGATATCGGATGAGGGGTGCAGGCTGACCAGGCTTGTCATGGCATGTCTCGGTGAAGGCACGGCAGGGCTGCCCCTGCCATGCCTATCGGACGTGGCGACTGGTCGCTCTATTCCGGATTCCGTCCTGGGAAGGACGGAATCCGGTAGAAATCAGAAGAGGGTGTTGAAAATCGTCCGGTTGGTGCGCTGGATGGTCGGCGTCTCACCGGCGGTCACCGGCTTGCCCAGCGCCGCATTCTCGGCCAGGCGCTTCTGTTCGGCGGCGGCGTCGAGCGTTTCGTCAGGCGCGGTCGGGGACTTCCAGAACAGCACCTTGTCGGCAAAGCTCTGGCTGGTCTGCGGCATCGCCGCGGTTTCCTGGTCGACCTGGGCCCGGATCGAATCATTGGCATGAGTGGCGCCGGCCTGGGCCAGCAGCGCATTCTCGCCGGGGGTGAGGGCATTGCCGGCCGGGGCGATCTGCCCGGCGCTGCCGCCGTTCAGCTGGAAGACATTCTGCTTCGCCTGGGCCTGCACACTCGGCGTCGCCGGTTTGTTGCTGGGGTTCATCGGCGGCCGCAGACTATAGTCGGGCGGCATGACCAGGGTCGGGCCTTGCACCACGGTGTATTCATCCGGCGATTGCTTATAGAGACCCAGGCTTTGCTTGACGCTGTCGCAGCCGGCCAAGGCCAGGACCAGACAGAGCGCCGTGGCGGCGCGCAACACGTTCGTCATCATACCCATCTTCGCGACTGGCGACCCCCTCATACCACGCCCCCCGGAGACTCCTGCTCCCAAGAGCGGTCGCTCTATTTAGGCGATTCCCGGCGCCCTGCCAAGCTATCCAGCAACAGGATGGCGACACCGACGCAAATGCCGGCATCGGCGACGTTGAACGTATACCAATGCCAGGAACCGATGAAGAAATCGATGAAGTCGACGACGGCGCCCAGGCGCAGCCGATCCAGCATATTGCCGATGGCGCCGCCGATGATCATGCCGATGGCGATGGCCAGCCACCAGCGGGTGACCCGGCGCAGCCACGCGGTCAGCGCCACGACGATGGCGCAGGCAAGCGCGGCGAAGATCACCGCATTCAGCGTGCCATTGTTGTTGAACATGCCGAAGGTCACGCCGTGATTGGCGACCAGCACGAAATCCATGAAGGGCAGGAAGACGATGTAGCGCATATCCGGCGGCAGCGCCGCCAGATGTGACAGGATCAGGTGCTTCGTGACCTGGTCGGCGATCAGCACGACGAGGGCCGCGACGATGCCGGTACGCAGGGGCTTGCTCATGCGGGATTGGCTCAGTGCTGGAGTGTGGGCTGATGGCTATGGTGATGGGCGACCGCGTCGGTGCAGCGACGGCAGAGCTCCGGCGTCTCGGCCGGGGCCTGGGATACCTCCGGCAGCACCCGCCAGCAGCGCTGGCACTTCTCGCCCTCGGCCAGGCCCACCACCACGGCGAGGCCTGGGGCGTCGGGCAGGGTGAAAGCGCCGTCCGGGGCGGGATCGAGGCTGGTGCGCGCATCCGAGACGATCGAGATCTCGGCGAGGTCGAGCTCCTGAAGCGCATCCAGATGCGCCTGGGTCAGATGGACCGTGACGGCGGCTTGCAGGCTGGAACCCAGGCGCTTGGCGGCACGCTCGACCTCGATGGCGCCGGTGACGACCCGGCGGATATCGCGGATCGCGGCCCAACGCTTCGCGAGCCCCTCATCAGCCCAGCCGGCCGGCACTTCCGGATAGTTTTCCAGATGCACGCTGGTACCGGGTGCATCGCCATGGCGGGCGAGCCAGGCTTCCTCGGCGGTGAAGCACAGGATCGGCGCCAGCCATTTCACCAGGCAGTCGAAGACGATGTTCATCACCGTGCGCGCGGCGCGGCGGCGCGGATCGTCCGGACGGTCGCAATAGAGCGCATCCTTGCGGATGTCGAAATAGAAGGCGGAGAGGTCGACCGAGCAGAAATTGTGCAGCGCCTTGTACTGGCTGTGGAAGTCGAAGGCGTCCACGCTCTCGCGGATCGTCCGGTCGAGATCGGCCAGGCCGTTCAGCACCCAGCGCTCCAGCTCCGGCAGCTCGCCCGGCGGCAGCGCCTCTTGCGGGGTGAAACCTTCGAGCGCCCCCAGCAGGTAGCGCAGCGTGTTGCGCAGGCGGCGATAGATGTCGGCCTGGTATTTGAGGATGTTCTTGCCGATGCGCTGGTCTTCGTAATAGTCGGACGACACGACCCACAGGCGCAGGATGTCGGCGCCGTATTCGCCGATCACCTCCTGTGGTGCCGTCACATTGCCCAGCGACTTCGACATCTTGCGGCCCTGCTCGTCGAGCGTGAAGCCGTGGGTCAATATCGCGTCATAGGGCGCGCGGCCGCGCGTGCCGCAGGCTTCCAGCAGCGAGGAATGGAACCAGCCGCGATGCTGGTCGGAGCCTTCGAGGTAGAGCGAGGCCGGCCAGGCGAGCTCCGGGCGCTGCTCCAGCACGAAGGCATGGGTCGAACCCGAATCGAACCAGACATCGACCACGTCCATGACCTGCTCGTAATCGGCCGGGTTGCGGTTGCCGAGGAATACCTTGGGATCGGTCGAGTACCAGGCATCGGCGCCTTCGCGCTCGAAGGCTTCGGCGATGCGGTCGATGACCGTCTGGTCGCGCAGCAGCTCGCCGGTCTTGCGTTCGACGAAGATCGGGATCGGCACGCCCCAGGCGCGCTGGCGCGAGATGCACCAGTCGGGGCGGGATTCGACCATGGAACGGATGCGGTTGCGTCCCTGCGCCGGCACGAAGCGCGTGTCGTCGATCGCCTTGAGCGC
>DATJJW010000300.1:0-27660 GCA_035491935.1 Allostellaceae bacterium
GCGCTTGTTGTTCTGGCTGCTGAAGAAGCTGCCCAGCACCGGGATGTCCTTGATGATCGGGATGCCGGCATTCTCCTTGCTGTCGCTATCCATGATCAGGCCGGCGATGCCGACGGTCTGGCCGTCCTGGACGACGACGCGGCTGCGCACGCTGCGATTCGAGAATGTCGGCGAGTTGATCGCCGAGCTGGTCGTCGTGCCGGGGTCGCTCACCTCCTGGTCGATGTCGAGGCTGACCAGCCCGCCGGTATTGACGCGCGGCACCACCTGCAGGATGACGCCGGTCTGCTGATAATTGACGCTGTTGATGACCGGCGCGTTCGACTGGTCGATCGATTGCGAGGTCTGCGAGATATAGGGCACGGCGTCGCCGACCTGCATCACCGCCTGCTCGTTGTCGAGCACGGTGACCTGGGGCGAGGACAGCACCTTGACGGTGGTCACGTCCTGCAGCGCGTTGATCGCGAACTGGCTGGAGCGTGCCAGCACAAAACCCGGGAAATCCGGGGTGAATGCCCCTGAACCCACAGCCTGGCTCAGATTGCCGCTCAGGCCGCCATTCTTGAAGAAGAACTGCGTGCCGTATTGCAGGGTGTTGTTGAGCGTCACCTCCGCGATGGTGGCATCGATTTCGACCTGCAGCGGGACGATGTCGATCTTCTCCAGCATGTTCTGGACGACCTGGTATTCGGCCGGCGTCCCATAGACCAGCAGCGCGTTGTTCTTGCGATCGGCGATGATGCGCATGCGGTCCTGCTCGGACTGGCCGCTGTTGTCGGCCGAGGAGGACAGGGGCTGGAACGCCGGCGGCGCGCCTTGTCCGCCCTGGTCCGCCTGCCCGCCATTCAGCTGGTTGATCAGCTGGCTGGCATTGCCCTGGGAGATGCCACCGGTGGTGGCGCCCGTGCCGACGCCACTGCTGCCGACGCCACTGCTGCCGACGCCACTGCCGCCGACATTGCTGCCGGGCAGCGGCGAGGAGCCGATACCCGATTGAGAGAAGCCTGAGGATGACGCCTGCAACCGCTTCGTGCCGCTGGCACCGGTCGAGGTGATGTGGTCCGGCGTGAAGGCGCGTTGCAGCAACAACTCGAGGTCGCCGCTCTCGCCGTTCTGCACGTAATAGACATGCCAGCCGCGCTGGGTCTGGCTTTCCGAGGTGCTGATGACCGCGAACAGGCGGCGGGCATCCTCGATATAGGCCGGCTGCGAGGCCACGACCAACACCGCATCGGCGCGTGGCATCGCGACCACCTTGACCTGGGAGGCGAGGGCACCGTTCTTGCCGGCTTGAAGCGCGTCGCTGAGCGCCGTGGCCGCCTTCTCGGGCGTTCCGGTCGTCACCGGGAAGACGGCGTAGGATTGGTGCGCCAGCATGTCGACATCGAAGGATTTGATCAGGCTGACCAAGCTGGTGCGCGCCAGCGGGTCGCCGGTTACCAGGATCGCGTTCTGGGCCGAGGAGGCGGCGATGCGGCCGCCTTGCGAGACGAAGGGCTCCAGCACCTTGACCAGGTCCGGGGCCGAGGCATAGTGCAGCGGCACCACATCCGCTCCCGCATTGCCGGCATTGCCGGCGGAGCTGGCGGCGGCCAGCGGCACCACCTGGTAGATGCCGCTGCTGCCGTTGATGACCGTGGCGCCATTTTGGCCCAGTACGTTCTGCAGGATCGCCAGCGCCTGACGCCGCGTCACCGGCTTGGGTGTGGCCACCGTCGTCGTGCCATGCACGGCAGGATCGATGGTGTAGTCGACGCCCAGGATGCTGCCGAGGATCGTGCGCGTCACCTCGCGGATATCGGCATCGGCGAAGTTGAAGGTGACGTCGGCGACGTTGGAATCGAGGGTACTGGCGTTTGCGCTCGCGCCGGCGCCGACGGTCGCCGAACGCGACAGCGCCACCACGGGCCGTCCCGTGCCGTTACTGGTACCCAGCGCCGAATTTTCGCGGGGTGCTGCCTGTGTGTTGGTCAGGCTTTCGGGACCGAGCGGCGCCAGCGGCTGAGGCTTGGCCTGGCACCCGGCAAGCGCCAGGATCGCGAGATAGGTCACGGGGCGGGAAATATATCGGTCGCGCATGAAGGTCGCTTGCTCTCTTTGATGCCGAACGGGATGCGGAAACGGGCTGATGCGAGAATGAGCAGGGATCATGAATTGGAGCGGAAGGCGTAGAGCGAGACGTCGATGTCGAAGCGGGAGGCGGCATCAGGACCTTGCGCTGAGATGGTAAGGTCGTCGGCCAGCACCGCCGGTCGCGCGTCGCGGATTCGGCCGAGGAACCGCACCAGCGTCGGATAGTCGCCGGTGGCATGGAGATGCAGGCCGATGCGCCTCAACCCGCCGACCGGGGCCGCCGGCAGCGTGTCGACGCTGGCGATCTCGATACCGGTGGCACCGGCCAGGCTTTGCACGGTGCCTTGCAGCGTGGCCAGCGCCAGTGCGTCGCTGCCGCCCTTGACCAGATCCGTCGCCACGGGCTTGGCGCCATGCCGCGCCGCCAGCTGGCGGCGGAGGCCCGGCGCTTGCGCTGCGATCGCCGCCATATGTCGGGCGCGTATCCCCGAATCATCCAATTGCTGGGCGCGCGTGGCATAGAGGTCGAGCAGCGGTGAGACGATCGCCGTCCACAGGACCAGGACCGCCAGCAAAACCAGCGCCAGGGCCAGGAGCCGGCCGGGCCGGCCTTCAGGTAAAGCAAACGTGGTCATGGCGTCTCCGCGAAGGTCACGGCGATGGAGAAGCTGTCGCGCGAGGAATCCGCGGCGCGGATGATCGGGGCGGCGAAGCTGGGGCCTCGGAAGGCGGGGTCGGTCGCCAGATGGCGGATCAGCGCCGGCGCCTCGGCCGATGCCCCGGCGAGCGTCACGTGCCGCTTGGCGTATCGGAGCGCCGTCAGATTCGTGTCGTCGGGCAGGGCGCGGGTCATCGCCGCCAGCATGGCCAGCGGGTCGCCCATCGTCTGGCGCTGGGCGGCGATCACGGCAGCGGAATCATCCTGGCCGAGCGCGCGGCGGAACTTCGCCACCGCCGCCACCTCCGGCGTCAGTGTGGCGATCCGGTCTTCCGTCGCCGACAGCGCCAGCGACTGCCGCAGGAAGGGCAGCCCCGCCGCCAGCAGCACCAGGGCCAGACACGCCGCCGGCAGCAGTGCCTGGCGCCAGGAAAGGCGCAGGTCCCTGACGGTATCGCGGTCGAGCGGGATCCGGCGGGCGCCCTCGACCAGCAGCGCCATCGGCCGGACATTCACCGCGGCCAGCCTTTCGAGCGGCTTGGCCAGGGTATCGCGCGGCACCAGGAACAGGCGGAGGGATATCTGCCGGCGCTGGGCGTCGCGTGCCTCGATCTCGGCCTGCCAATAGACCTCTTGCGCCGTGAACGGCGTCTCGCGGTCCATCTCATAGGAGATCACCCGCGCCAATTCCTGCTCGGCGGCGGCCGGCAGGGTCAGGCGCTTCTCCAGCACCAGGTGGCGCGGCATGGCTATGGCGAACGGGCCAGGCCGTTCGCCCGGCAGCTCGTGCAGCTTCAGCACCGTCTCATGGGGTCGGGTCGTGACCAACCGGCGCAGCGGTTCCGGCGCCATGGCCCGGAGTTGCCGGCCCCACCAGGCGAGGAACAGTTTCAGCATGCCGGCCCGCTCGCTCGGTTTCGTGGATTATGCGGTGTCGGATCGGTGCGCATTCCGCTCGCTCGGTTCAGGTTGGTAACGTTTCGTAAACTATTTTTATGACCGATCGTTGAATGGTCACAAAATCGTGACAAAGAGCGGGAAAGCCGCCTTTCGACCCCGCGCCCTCCCTCGGGGAGCTACGCTTTCCGGTCCCGAACCTCGTGCCGCTCGCCCTCGCCAAATCCGCAGCCGCGCCGCAAGACGCAGGACCCCTCGACGCCGCCCAGGATGCCTTGGGTGCCTGGCTGGCCGAACGCGGGCTGATCGATGCGCGCACGCTGGAGCGCGCGCGCCGGGTGGCGGGCGAGACCGGGCAACGGCTGGATGCCGTGCTGATCCAGCTGGGTCTGGTCGGCGAGGCGGTGCTGGCCGAGGCGTCGGCGGCGCTGCTGGGGCTGCCGCTCGCCGTCGCCGGACGCTACCCGGCCGAAGCCCTGCTGGCCGATAGGCTGAAGCCCAAATTCCTGCGTCGCGCCCACGCCCTGCCCTTGGCGATCGAGGATGGCCGATTGGTGATGGCGATGGCCGATCCCTTCGACGATTTCGGCGTCCAGGCCATCGCCGCTGCCACCGGGCTCGCCGTGACCGTCGAGGTCGCGGTGCCGGCGGAGCTGGAGGCGGCGATGGCGCGGCTCTACCCGGATAATGCAGGTGCGTCCAGCGCCCCGGAATCGGTCGAGGCGATCGCCGCCATGGCCGACGAGACCGATGCCGAGCGGCTGAAGGATCTGGCAAGCGAGGCGCCGGTCATCCGCCTGGTCAACCAGATCATCGCGCGTGCGGCCGAGGAGCGTGCCTCCGACATCCATATCGAACCGATGGAGGACCGGGTGCGCGTGCGGCTGCGCCATGACGGCGTGCTGCATGAGGAGGAATCGCCGCCCCGGCATCTGGCCGCCGCCATCGTCTCGCGCATCAAGATCATGGCCCGGCTCGACATCGCCGAACGCCGCCTGCCCCAGGACGGGCGCCTCAAGCTGGCGGTACGTGGCCAGGAGATCGATTTCCGCGTCTCGACCATGCCCTCGCTCCATGGCGAGGCGGTGGTGCTGCGCGTGCTCGACCGCTCGGCGGTGACCTTCGATTTCGCCAAGCTGGGGCTCGATGATCACCTCACCGCCAAGGTGCGCGAGCTGCTGGAATTGCCGAACGGCATGGTGCTGGTCACCGGGCCGACCGGCAGCGGCAAGACGACGACGCTCTATACCGGGCTCCTGGGCCTGAACTCGGTCGCGCGCAACATCGTCACGGTCGAGGATCCGATTGAATACCAGCTGCCCGGGATCAATCAGATCCAGGTGAAGCCGCAGATCGGGCTGAATTTCTCGGCCCTGTTGCGGTCGATCCTGCGCCAGGACCCCGATGTGATCATGGTCGGCGAGATTCGCGACCTGGAGACGGCGGAAATCGCCGTGCAGGCGTCGCTCACCAGCCATCTGGTGCTGTCGACCCTGCACACCAATTCCGCCGCCGCCTCGATCACGCGCCTGCGCGACATGGGGCTGGAGGATTATCTCATCACCGCGGTGCTGCGCGGCGTGCTGGCGCAGCGCCTGGTGCGCCGGTTGTGTCCGGCCTGCGCCAGGCCGAGCGAGGCGCCGGAGCCGGTGGTGCGCCGCTTCGGCCTCGATCGCTACGCCGCACCCGGTGTGCCGATCCTGCTGCATCACCCGGTCGGATGTCCCGCCTGCCGCAACACCGGCTATCGCGGGCGCCAGGCCATCGTCGAGCTGCTGGTGCCGGATGACGATGTCGAAAAGCTGATCTTCGCCCGGGCCGACCATACCCAGATCGAGAAGGCGGCGGTGGCGGCGGGCATGCGCACCATGTTCTCGGCCGGACTTGCCGCGGCGGTGGCGGGCGTCACCTCGATCGAGGAGGTCGCCCGCACCATCCAGGCGGACTCGTAAGGCGGCACCCATGCCGGTCTTCGACTTCACCGCCATCGGTCCCGCCGGCGACATCCAGCACGGTACGCTGGAAGCCGCGACATCCCACGCCGTGGTCGAGGCCCTGCAGCGCGACGGGCTGATCCCGATGCGGGCGGAGCCGGCGGGGCGGCGTTCCTTCCTCGACGGGCTGATGCATCTGGAAATGCCGGGCACGCGCGGCCTGTCGCGCGAGGCGATCACCCAAGTCACGCGCGAGCTTGCGACCATGCTGGCGGCCGGCCAGGATATCGACCGGGCGTTGCGTTTTGTGCGCGAGACGGCACGCGATCGAAAGATCATCCGGGTCATTGATGCGGTGCGCGAGAAAGTGCGTGGCGGCACGCCCCTGGCCGCGGCCCTGGCGGCACCGCCGGCATCCTTCCCCAAGCTCTATGTGGGATTGGTACGCGCGGGCGAAAGCGGCGGCAATCTGGCCGAGACGCTGGACCACCTGGCCGGGCTGATGGAGCGCGAGCGGCGCCTGGCCGCGACCGTGACGTCGGCACTGATCTACCCGGTGTTGCTGCTGGCGGCGGCGCTGGGTACCGTGTTCCTGCTGGTTGGCTATGTGCTGCCCCAATTCGCGCCGATCTTCGAGCAGAACGGTCTGGCGATGCCATGGTCGACGCGCCTGCTGCTGAGCTTCGGCGGCGTGATGACGACCGGTGCGCCCTGGGGTGTGCTGGCGCTGCTGCTCCTGATCCTGGGCGGGCGCTGGCTGTTGGGCCAGCCGGCATGGCGATTGCGCTGGGACCGCTTGCTGCTGCATCTGCCGATAGCGGGATCGCTCTTGCGCGAGACTGCGGCCGCGCGGCTGTGCCGGACGCTGGGCACTCTGCTCACGGGCGGGCTGCCGCTCGTGGCGGCCTTGGGCATCGTGCGCGACACGCTGAGCAATCTTGCGGTGGTGGCGGCGCTGGATGCCGCGACCTTGGTCCTGCGGGGCGGCGGCGGGCTGGCCCAGACCTTGGGCGACGCGAAGGTCCTGCCGGTCCGCACCATCCACCTCCTGCGTCTCGGCGAAGAAAGCGCGCAGCTCGCCAGGGTGGCGCTGATCGCCGCCGAGATCCATGAGGAGCAGGTACGTGTGCGGGTCCAGCGCCTGGTCTCGCTGCTGGTGCCGGTCATCACCATCGGCATGGGGGCGGCGGTCGCCGGCATCGTCGGCTCGCTGATGATGGCGATGCTGAGCCTCAACGATCTGGCGAATTGATGCGCTCCGCCACGATGTGCCGCGGCTTCACCTTGTTCGAGATGCTGGTTGTGCTGGCGATCATGGGGCTGGCGGTGGCGCTGTTCGAGGCTCATGGCACCGGCGGCTCGGCCAGGCTCGGGCTGCGCGCCGCGGCTGAGGCGGTGGCGAATGCCGCCGATCAGGCGCGCGCCCAGGCGCAATCGACCAACCGGCCGAGCGTGCTGGTGGTCGAGCCGGGATCCTGGCGCATCGATGGTGGCAAGCCGCATGCCCTCGACACCAAGGTCCGGATCAGCCCCGCGACGGTTCATTTTGCGCCGGACGGCACCTCCTCGGGCGGCCATGTGGATCTGCGCGACGGCAGTCTCAAGGCCGATGTCGAAATCGGCTGGCTCACCGGCGCCGCCCGGATCGGTTATGGCTCGTAGGCCCCTGACTCATAAAAGGGGCTTCACCCTGATCGAGGTGCTGGTGGCCTTGGTGATCACCGGGCTGCTGCTGGCCGCTCTGGTCCAGGCCGTGGGGTTGGCCACTGGCGCCGCCGCCCGCGCGCAGCGCTATGAGGAGGCGCTGAGTCGCTGCCGCTCGCATATGGCGGCGCTGGACCCGGATATCGGCCGGCTGGCGGGCAGCTCGACCGGTGATGATGGCGGCGGTTATCGCTGGCGCATCCAGGTCAGCCGCGAGAAACAGGACCAGGATGGCCCCGCCCTGTTGGGCGGCATGGCGCTCTACGCCGTCGCCGTTACCATCGATTGGCGGGACGGCCTCGTCCGGCATGCCGTGACCCTGCGGACCGAGCGGCTGGGGACGGCCAATGGCTAGGGCACCCGAAGGCTGCGCGCGGTCTGGCTTTACTTTGGTCGAGCTGCTGGTGTCGCTGGCCATCATGGCGCTGATCCTGGTCGGCCTGTCCTCGGGCGTGGGCTTCGGCCTCAGGGCCTGGCATCACGAAACGGCCGCCTCGGCACGTGCCGACGATATCGAGACCGCCGACCGGTCTCTGCGCCTGCTGCTGGGCGGTGCCGATCCGCGCGCGCCTGCCATCGGCGACGGCGCCGATATTGCCTGGACCGGCATGCTGCCGGCAGGTCGCGGCCGTGCCGCGCTTCGCCTCTCGGTCGAGGACGGCAAGCGGCTGGTGCTGCTGTGGCGGCCGCAGCCCCATGTGACGAGCATGGAGCCGGCACAGATGCAGGCTCCGCCGCAGCGTGAGGTGCTGCTGGACGGTGTCAAAGCCATGAATATCGCCTATTATCGGGAGGGCGCGAGCCCGGGATGGATTGGTGCCTGGACCGGGCAGGCCCTGCCACGGCTCGTGCGCATCCAGTTGAAACCGGCGAAAGGTGGTCCGGATTGGCCGGCGCTCGTGATCGCAACCAAGCCAAGCTCTTGACGGCGGCAGCGGGCGTATTAACTCTTTTCAAACCGCTCCTATTTCCAGAATCCATCGGTAGCTTTGCATGACGAGCGATGGTCGCCGCCAGGACGAGACGCCTTGGCCGCGTGGCACCAGCCAGGCGGATGGGCAGCTGCGGCGTTTCGACTGGACGTCGACCTATATGGGTCCGCTCGCCGATTGGCCGGAAAGCCGGCGCGCCGTCATCGATCTGATCATGGCCACGCCTTTTCCCATGGCGTCGTTCTGGGGCCCCGAGGCCCTGATGATCTACAACGACGCCTATGTATCGATCGCCGGCCCGCAGCACCCCGGGGTCTTCGGCATGAGCGTGTTCGAAGGTTGGCCGGAACTGGCCGGCTTCAACCGCAATGTCATGGAGCGTTGCTTCTACAGGGGCGAAACGCTTTCTTTCCACGAGCAGCAGCTGGAGATCGAGCGCGAGGGTTTTGCCGAAACCCGCTGGCTCAGCCTCTACTACAGCCCGATCCGCGATGCCGCGGGCACGATCGAGGGGGTGCTGGCCGTGGCGCGCGACGTCACGACCCGGGTGCATAACGATCAGCGCCGGCAGCAGGCGGAGGAGATGCTGCGCGACATCAATGACGGGCTGGAGAGTCGCGTCGTCAGTGCCATCGCCGAGCGGCAATTGCTGGCCGACATCGTTGAAGGCTCCAGCGATCCGATCGCCGTGCTCGACCAGCAGTTCCGGTATATGGCCTTCAACAAGGCGTATCGGGACAATTTGCATCAGGCGATCCATGTCGCGCCCGGCCTGCCTTCGCCGCTCGCGGTCGGGCGCAGCTTCGACCAGGTCTGGGCCGGGGCGCCCCGGGCACGCGATGCGCGCCGGCCGCTCTGGGAACGGGCCTTGTCGGGCGAGGAATTCGAGGCGACGTTCGATTTCGCCGATATCGGCCATCAGAGCGACGAGGAGGATCCGGAGAACCTGGCCTATTTCGACATCACCTTCCGTACGCTGCGCGACCGGGCGGGGGTGGCGATCGGCGCCTTCATGCATTGCCGCGACGTCAGCACGCGGGAGAAGGCCCGGCTGCGTCTGCTGCAGGCGGAGGAGGCGCTGCGGCAGAGCCAGAAAATGGAGGCGGTCGGCCAATTGACCGGCGGCATCGCGCATGACTTCAACAACCTGCTCGGCGGCATATTGGGGGCGCTCGAGATGCTGGAGCGCCGGATAGCCCAGGGGCGTCTCGAAGATCTCGGTCGCTATTCGCGCATCGCATCGGCCTCGGCCGAACGGGCGGCGGCGCTGACCCAGCGCCTCTTGGCCTTCGCCCGCCGGCAGCCGCTCGACCCCAAGCCGGTCGACGCCAATGCACTGCTGTCGTCGATGGAGGACCTGCTGAGCCGGACGCTCGGTCCTGGGGTCATATTGGAGATCGTCGCGGGCAAGGATCTCTGGACCTCGCTTTGCGACGAGAACCAGCTTGAGAACGCCATCCTGAATCTGACGATCAATGCGCGCGACGCCATGCCCGACGGCGGCAGGCTGACCATCGAGACCGCGAATGCATTGCTCGATTCCCGCGCCAAGCTGCATCATGGCGAGGTCAGGCCCGGCCCCTATGTTGCAATCAGCATCACCGATACCGGCTGCGGCATGTCGAGCGATGTGCTGGCCCATGCCTTCGAGCCGTTCTACACCACCAAGCCGACCGGACAGGGGACAGGTTTGGGCCTCTCCCAGCTCTATGGTTTCGTCAAGCAGTCGGGCGGCCATGTGCATATCCACAGCGAGGTGGGATTCGGCACGACGGTGCATGTCTACCTACCGCGCTATCAGGCGCCGCCCGAGTTCGCCGAGAGCGAAACCTCGGCCCAGCCGATCAACCAGAAGGGTGCTGGCGAGAAAGTGCTGGTGGTCGAGGATGAGCCGGCGCTCCGCCAAGTGATGATCGACGCGCTGCGCGACATGAGCTACGAGCCGATCGAAGCCGCCGATGCGGACGTCGGTCTCGCGGTGCTGCAGTCGGACCAGGAGATCGATCTGCTGCTCACCGATGTCGGGCTGCCCGGCGCCATGAATGGCCGCCAGATGGCGGATGCCGCCAGGTTCTACCGGCCGGGTCTCAAGGTGCTGTTCATCACCGGCTATGCCCACCGCTCCTCGCTGGAGGAAGGCTCGATCCTCGATCCCGGCATGGAGGTGCTGCCGAAGCCTTTCGCGCTCGACCGGCTGATCGCCAAGATCCGCGAGATGCTGCGAAGTGACAATCACAGCGAGAAGCAGGTTTGAATAAAACGCCGGAGATAACCGTTCAAGCGAAGCGTCTTGCGGTATAAGAATGGGGTCCCCGTGAGAACAGACTGGAACGAGACACGAGTATGACCGAGGCTGTTGCCGCCGCCGATTTCGCCATGCGCAATTGGAACGGACCGGAAGGCCGGATCCGCATCGGCTCGGAAGAGCACAAGCGACTGTTCGCACGCATGCTGCTGGAGACGCATAATCCCTACAAGCCGGCGGTCATCGCCTGGCCGAAGCTCGATCCCGAGGCGCTGCGCCGGGTGACTTCTCTGCCGATCTGGGACATCGCCGTACAGACCGAGGGCCGTGCCTCGATCCGCGTGCTGACATACGCCTCGCTGATCAAGGACCGGGAGCTGCGCGAGGCGCTCGACATGGATGCGGCCGAGGAGGCGCGCCACAAGGTGGTGCTGTCCAAGCTGGTCGAGGCCTATGGCATCAAGCTGGCGCCGGAGCCGGCATATCCGCCGCCCGGCGATCCGGAATGGGCCTGGCTCGTCACCGGCTACAGCGAGTGCATCGACAGCTTCTTCGCCTTCGGCCTGTTCGAGGTGGCGAAGCGCTCGGGCTATTTCCCCGAAGAACTGGTCGAGACCTTCGAGCCTGTGATCCAGGAAGAGACGCGGCACATCCTGTTCTTCGCCAATTGGATCGCCTGGTACCGGCGCAACCTGCCGATCTGGAAGCGGCCGATCTTCATCGCCCGCGAGCTGGCGGTCTGGGCCTTCCTGATCTGGGAGCGTATCGGCATCGCCCGCGGCATCGATGCCGACGGCGTGGCGCAGGACGCGAATTTCGCCATGAACGGCTCGGGCGCGGTCGGCGTCGAGCTGAAGCCACGCGAGCTGATCGAGCTGTGCCTGGCCGAGAATGACCGGCGCATGGCGGGCTATGACAGGCGCCTGCTACGTCCCAACATCGTGCCGGCGCTGTCGCGGCTGGCGCTCAAATTCCTCAAGAAATGATCGGTACGGCTCAGCCCATGAAGATCGGTTCGGACGCGCATCGCGACTTGTTCTGCAAGCATTTCATCGCGACTTTCACCCCCTACGAGCCCGAGACCCTGCCCTGGCCGGAGCTCTCCGAAGAGGAGCTGACCCGGCTGCGCACCGTGCCCTTCTGGCAGGAGGTGCTGCACACCGAGCAGCGGGCCGGCGCCATCGTCAAGGCGTTCGCCGTCACCATCAAGGACCCGCTGGTCAAGGAGGCTGTCGACCTCCAGGGCTTCGAGGAGGCGCGCCACGCCGCGCTCCTGCGCGAGATGATCCGCCGCTACGGCGTCGTCATCGAGGAGCAGCCCCTGGGCGAGATCGGCCCCGATGTCGAGACGGCGTTCCGTGATTTCGGCTTCGGCGAATGCCTGGATTCCTTCCTGGGCTTCGGCGCCTTCAAGCTGGCGCGCCAGTCGCATTTCCTGCCCGAAAGCATGTTCGACATCTTCGAGACGCTGATGTTCGAGGAGACGCGGCACATCGTCTTCTTCGTCAACTGGATGGCCTGGACAGCGGTGCAGAACGGCAAGGGAGCCATCTGGCAGCGCCATCTCAATTCGCTGCGCTACTACTACCGCGCCATCTCGCGTCTCGTCGGCACGGTCCGGCGTGGCCAGAAGGTCAATGACGGCAAGGATTTCTCGGCGACCCAGGCCTCGGCCTTCCTCGACGACTTCACCTTCCGCAAATTCGTCGAGAATTGCTATGCCGAGAACCGCCGGCGCATGTCGACTTTCGACGACGAGCTGCTGAAGCCGTCCTTCATGCCGCAGCTTGCCGGCATGGCGCTGTCTTCCCTACGCTTCTGGAGCTTCGGCCGAGGCCGGAAGCAGGCGGCGTAACAGGGATTACTCCGCCGCCTGGATCAGCTGCGGCTCGGCCGGCAATTCCGCGCCGATCGTTTCCGCGACCATCTCGGCAGTGGCGCCCGACAGGGTCCAGCCGAGATGCCCGTGGCCGGTGTTGTAGAACACGCCCGGACGCCTGCCGCGGCCAAGACGCGGCATCATGCCCGGCATCATCGGACGCAAGCCGGCCCAGGGCGTGATCCGGTCGGTGTCGATGCCGGGGAATTGCCGCGCGGTCCACTCGACCAGCGGCCGGATGCGGTCGGCGCGGATGTCGAGATTGGCGCCGTTGAATTCCGCCGTGCCGGCGACGCGCAGCCGGGTGGTGCCCAAACGGCTGGTGACGATCTTCGCCTGGTCGTCGAGCAGGCTGACCCAGGGGGCGGCCGCCCGGCTGCCCGCATTGTGCAGGTCGACGGTGATCGAATAACCTTTGACCGGATAGATGTTGACCCGGTCGCCGAGCTTGGCGGCAAGGCTGCGGCTGCCGATACCGGCGCAGATGACCACACCGTCGACGACGAGCCGATCGGTGACCTCAAGCTCCCCGCAGGCCTGAGTGTAGCTGATCTCCATGCCTGGGCTGCCGTAGTGGAAATCCGTGACCTGGGCGCCATGGATGAAGCGCACGCCGTGACGCTTGCAGGCGATCGCCAGGCCGCGGGTGAATTTATGGATGTCGCCGGTCGAATCCGAAGGCGTGAAGAAGCCGCCATAGTAGTCGCCGCGCAGCGCCGGCTCGATCTCCCTGATCTCGCGCGGGCTCACCGGCTTGCGCTCCAGCCCGGCCTCGGCGAGCAGCCGCGTCACCTTATGGGCGGCGATGAAGCTCGGCCGGTTGTAATAGACGTGCAGGATGCCGCGCTGCTCATGATCGAAATCGATGCCTTCGTGCTCGGCGATGGCGAAGAGGTGCTGGCGCGCTTCGATGGCCAGGCGGGCGGTCTCGATGGTGTTGCGGCGATAATTGCGGATCTGGCCGATGAACTCGGCGAGCCAGCTATATTTGTGCCAGCCGGGTGCGGGGTTCAGCAGCAGGGGCGCATCCGTCTTCAGCATCCATTTGGCGCCCTTGAGGATGGTCGTCCAGCTGTTCCATACCTCGGCATTGCTGGCCGAAAGCTGCCCGCCATTGGCGAAGGAGGTTTCCATCGCGGCATAGTTGTGCCGATCGATGACTGTGACGGCGTAGCCGCGGGTGGCAAGCGCATAGGCGGTGGTGACGCCGGTGATACCGGCACCGATGACGGCGATGTGACGCAATGGGAACGCTCCGCGCAGACAAATGGCGATGAGGCTCCGGCCGTTGTGGCTAGAACCCGGCGATCCCCATCTGTCTTTAGTACCTGAGAGCTTGTCCGGAGGCGCATGAAGCCAGCCGGATTTCCCCTTCGGTGGGCGTCCTCGAGAGACGCCTCTCTCCAGATAGTCCAACCATGCGGTCCTGGCTGCCTGAGAGTTTCCGGGGGGTTGCTCCGTCGGCGCCGATCCACCGTCATCGGCGATCGGACTCTTCCACATGATCTTGAATGGACGCGCCGAATATCGCATGGCTAGGTAGCGAGACGAAGCGATCAGGCGACGAGTCAGCCATGCAGGCCCGTCGGGAGGCATTGCATCATGAAATCGGTTGAGACGCGCGAACTGGCTTCCACCGTGCCGGGTACGACCCGTCGCTTGACGATCCGGCGCTATGGCCCCGATGGCGAGGCGGCGTTGATGCGTGGCCCTAAGGCCTATATCCAGGCATCGCTTCATGCCGACGAGCTGCCGGCCATGCTGGCGGCGACTCATCTGATCAGGCTGCTCGATGCCGCGGAGGCTGCCGGTGCCATGCAGGGCGACGTCGTGGTACTGCCCGTCGCCAACCCGATCGGCCTCGATCAGAGCCTGGTGGGACATCATTTCGGCCGCTACGAGCTGCATTCGGGCGAGAACTTCAATCGCGATTTTGCCGATCTCTCGGGTGAGATCGCCGCCCGGCTGAAAGACAAGCTGGGGCCGGATCCCGGCGAGAACGTCCGGCTGATCCGCGCAACCATGATGGCGATATTGGACGAGGCGAGGCCGCGCGGCGAATTGGCGAGCCTGCGCGTCATGCTGATGCGGGAGGCGGCGGATGCCGATTACCTGCTCGATCTCCATTGCGACGACGAGGCGCTGCCGCATCTCTATCTCGGCGATGCCCGCTGGCCGGACGGTGCCGACCTGGCCGCCGAGATCGGCAGCGTCGCCATATTGCTGACCGACGAGGCCGGCGGTGGCCTGCCCTTCGACGAAGCCTTCGGCAATCTGTGGGCGTTGTTGCGCGTCCAGCTGGGTGACGACTATCCGATCCCCGATGCCTGCCTCGCCGCCACGGTCGAGCTGCGCGGCCAGGGCGATGTCTCGGACGAACTGGCCGCGGCCGATGCCGCAGCGCTCTTTCGCTACCTTCAGCGCCAGGGCATCGTCGCGGGCGATCCCGGTCCGCTGCCCGATCCGCTCTGCGAGGGCACGCGGCTCGATGGCGTCGACATGGTGCGGGCGCCGGTCGCCGGGATCATCGTCTACAAGGCCGAGCTCGGCCGTGTCCTGCTGGCGGGCGAAGTGGTGGCCGACATCCTCGACCCGCTGACCGGCCGGCGCACGCCCGTCATGACCGAGACGGACGGCGTGCTGTTCGCCCGCGTCCATCATCGCTGGATCCGCCCCGGACAGCATATCGCCAAGGTGGCGGGAACGATGCCGCTCGCCAGCCGTATCGGCGCGGCGCTGCTCGATCCCTGAGCAAGTTCAGGCCCTGAGGAGGTTCAAATGGTCGTGCTCAGGATAATCGGTCTGGCCCTGCTGGTGCTGGGTCTGGTCTGGATCGGACAGGGGACGGGCTATTTCCCCTATCCGAAGACCAGCTTCATGATCGACCAGATGCCCTGGGCCTATCGCGGCGCCGGCGTGGCCGTGGCCGGGTTGCTCCTGATCCTCATCGGCCGGCGGCGACGCACTCGCGGGCGAGGTCGGGGACGGCGGCGCTAGAGCGTTTCATATTCCGGCAGAAACGCTTCGAGGCATGGAGCCTCGTCAGTTCTTTTCGTAGACCTTCAGCTGATCCTCCTGCATCCAGTCCTTGTGGGCATCGAGGTTGATGCGCTGTGGCTTCTCGCCATCAGGCTGGCGCTCATAGGCCACCATCTGCAGCAGCTCCAGCGGCTCGTCGCCCGCCTTCTCGAACCAGTACCGCGCGCCGCCCGGCATGAACACACCCTCATGCTGGGCGAACTCGCCGATCATCACGTCGCCGGGGCCATAGAAGCGCGCCTTGCCGCGCAGCACCATCCAGGTAGTGTCGGAGCCGGTGTGGTAGTGCAGGTTGTTCTCGCCGCCATCGGCGATCACCTGGACATTGATCTTCTGCAGATCGCTCTTGGATAGGGAGACGATCTCCTTCGGCCGCGTGCCCTCGGGTATCCTGAACTGGAACGGTTTCACCCGGGCTTCGGCCTCCCGGTGGAACTTCTCCTTGTCCTCGGGTGAGAGCTGGCGGATTTCCCTAGCGCTCAGCATGGCGCGAACCTCCTGTCGTCGGTCGTTTTGCGGCCTCATCGGGCCTGGGCCGTATTAGGGCGGCTCCTTACTATCTCCATCAATAGAGCAGAGTCCTGCGCCCGGCAACCGGCGCCATGCCGGGCATGCCACGTTTGTGTTTTTTATGCGGCTTTTATGTGGCGTTTATTTCTTAGGGCCGGCCGCCGCCTCGTTTTTTTATGCCGCAACCGCCTAGTCTCCCTATGGGCCAAACGGGCTCTTTCTATTCGGCGGAGACTCTCCTTGTTCGACGCGATCTGGCTTGCCCTCATCATTGGGCTGTTCGCCGTCAGCATCGCCTATCTCGGCGCCTGCGGGCGGGTGTGAGGTGGCAATGACCTTCGACTATATCCTCGGGGGCGCCGTCACCCTGGCCCTCACCATCTACCTCGTCTACGTGCTGATCCGCCCCGAGCGGTTCTAGGCCTGAGGCACTCCCATGACATTTAACGGAATCATCCAGATCGCGGTATTCTGCGCGATCGTGATCGCCCTGACCCGACCGGTCGGCGGCTTCCTCAAGCGCGTCTTCGCGGGCGAGCGGACCTGGCTCTCGCCAGTGCTTCGTCCGGTCGAATCCGTCCTCTACCGGCTTGCCGGTGTCGAGGCCGAAGCCGAGCAGACCTGGTACGGCTACGGCCTCGCCATGCTGCTGTTCAACCTGGTCTTCGCGCTGCTGCTCTACTTCATGCTGCGCTTCCAGGACGTGCTGCCGCTCAATCCGCAGCATTTCCCGGGGCTCAGCCCCGATCTCGCGCTCAATACGGCGGTCAGCTTCGTCACCAACACGAACTGGCAGTCCTATGGCGGCGAGACGACGATGAGCAACTTCTCGCAGATGGTCGGCCTGACCTCCCACATGTTCGTCTCGGCCGCGACCGGCCTCGCCCTGGCCATCGCGCTCATCCGCGGCTTCGCCCGGCGCTCGGCCAAGACGCTCGGTAATTTCTGGGTCGACGTCACGCGCTGCACCCTCTACGTGCTGCTGCCGATGACGATAGTCGTGGCGCTGTTCCTGGTGTGGCAGGGCGTGCCGCAGACCATGAGCGGCTTCATCGACGTCAGTACGCTCGAAGGTGCCAAGCAGACCCTGGCCATCGGCCCCGTCGCCTCGATGGAGGCGATCAAGCTGCTCGGTACCAATGGCGGCGGCTTCTTCAACACCAACTCCGCCCATCCCTTCGAGAACCCCACGGCGCTGACGGATTTCGTGCAGATGCTGTCGATCTTCGTGCTGGGCGCGGCGATGACCAACGTCTTCGGCCGCATGGTCGGCAACGAGCGTCAGGGCTGGGCCGTGTTCGGCGTGATGGGCATCCTGTTCCTGGCCGGGCTCTTCACCATCTATCCGGTGGAAGCGGCGGGCAACCCGCATTTCGCGAGCCTCGGCATCAACCAGGCAGCGGGTCCGATGCAGGCTGGCGGCAACATGGAAGGCAAGGAGGTCCGTTTCGGCATCCTGCAATCCTCGCTCTTCGCCACGGTGACCACGGACGCCTCCTGCGGCGCGGTCAACGCCATGCATGACAGCTTCATGCCGCTGGCCGGCATGATCCCGATGATCAACATGCAGCTGGGCGAGATCATCTTCGGCGGTGTCGGCTCCGGCCTCTACGGCATGCTGCTCTTCGCCATCATCGCCGTGTTCATCGCGGGGCTGATGGTCGGGCGCACGCCGGAGTATCTCGGCAAGAAGATCGAGGCCAAGGAAGTCAAGATGGCGATCCTCGCCATCCTGGTCCTGCCGCTCTCGATCCTCGGCTTCACGGCGATCTCCAGCATCGCGGCACCGGGCGTCGCCGGCATCGAGAATGCCGGGCCGCACGGCTTCTCCGAGATGCTCTACGCCTACACCTCGGCCACGGCCAACAACGGCAGCGCGTTCGGCGGCCTCTCGGCCAACACGATCTTCTGGAACGTGACCCTGGCGATCGCGATGTTCGTCGGCCGCTTCCTGTTCATCGTGCCGATGCTGGCGGTGGCGGGTTCGCTGGGTGCCAAGAAGCTGGTGCCGCCTTCGGCCGGTACCTTCCCGACTGACAACGGCCTGTTCGTGGGCTTGCTGACCGGCGTCGTGCTGATCGTCGGCGGCCTGACCTTCTTCCCGGCCTTGGCTTTGGGTCCGGTCGTCGAGCATTTCTCGCTCTACGCCGGCAGTCTGTTCTAGGAGCTAGTTCCATGACGAATATCGTCAACCAGGACCTGACCGGCGCTACCCAGCGCCGGGGCGGTTCGATCCTCGACTGGTCGATCATCGGCCCGGCGATCGGCCAGTCCTTCGTCAAGCTCGACCCACGCACCCTGATCCGTAACCCGGTCATGTTCGTGGTGGAGGTGGTGGCGGCGCTTTCGACCATCCTGGCGCTGCGCGACCTCGTGGCCGGACATGCGTTTCCAGGCCACGCCCATCTGGCCTTCGAGTTCCAGATCGTCTTCTGGCTCTGGTTCACCGTGGTCTTCGCCAATTTCGCCGAGGCGGTGGCCGAGGGACGGGGCAAGGCGCAGGCCGATGCGCTGCGCAAGACCCGTACCGAGACCATGGCCAAGCGCCTGGCCGTGAGGAGCGAGAATGCCGAGCAGCTCAATGCCGAGATGTTCGAGATGGTGCCGGGCCTCGGCCTCAAATCCGGCGATATCGTCCGGGTCGATGCCGGCGACATCATCCCGTCCGACGGCGAGGTGCTGCGCGGCATCGCCTCGGTCGATGAAAGCGCCATCACCGGCGAGAGCGCACCCGTCATCCGCGAGAGCGGCGGCGACCGCTCGGCGGTGACCGGCGGCACGCGGGTGCTGTCCGACCAGATCCTGGTGCGCATCACCGCCTCGGCCGGGTCGACCTTCCTCGACCGCATGATCGCGCTGGTCGAGGGTGCCGCGCGTCAGAAGACGCCGAACGAAATCGCGCTCAACATCCTGCTCGTCGGCATGACGCTGATCTTCGTGCTGGCGACCGTGACCATCCCGAGCTTCGCGGCCTATGGTGGCGGTGCGGTCTCGGTCATCGTGCTGGTGGCGCTGTTCGTGACGCTGATCCCGACGACGATCGGCGCGCTGCTCTCGGCAATCGGCATCGCCGGCATGGACCGGCTGGTCAAGTTCAACGTCCTCGCCATGTCCGGCCGCGCAGTCGAGGCGGCGGGCGACGTCGACACGCTGCTGCTCGACAAGACCGGCACGATCACGCTCGGCAACCGTGTCGCGACCGAATTCGTGCCGCTGCCGGGGGTGCAGGAGCGCGATCTGGCCGATGCCGCCCAGCTCTCCTCGCTTTCCGACGAGACGCCGGAAGGTCGTTCGGTCGTGGTGCTGGCAAAGGAGAAGTATAACATCCGCGCACGCGAGATGGGGCCGCTCAAGGCCGAATTCGTGCCCTTCTCGGCCCAGACGCGCATGAGCGGCGTCGATATCGGCCCTATGGAGTCCGGGGGCGTCTCGATCCGCAAGGGCGCGGTCGACGCGGTGCTGGCCTGGGTGCGCGAGGTCAATCGCAACCCGAACCAAGCCTTCCCGCGCGAGCTGAGCCAGACCGTCGAGCGCATCGCCAAATCCGGCGGCACGCCGCTGGCGGTGGCGCGCAACGGCCAGCTGCTGGGCATCATTCACCTGAAGGACATCGTCAAGGGCGGCATCCGCGAACGCTTCGCGGCGCTGCGCCAGATGGGTATCCGCACGGTGATGATCACCGGTGATAACCCGCTGACGGCTGCCGCCATCGCGGCGGAATCCGGCGTCGACGACTTCCTGGCCCAGGCGACGCCGGAGGCGAAGCTGAAGCTGATCCGCGACGAGCAGGCCAAGGGCAAGCTGGTCGCCATGTGCGGCGACGGCACCAACGACGCCCCGGCCTTGGCCCAGGCGGATGTCGGTGTCGCCATGCAGACCGGCACGGTGGCGGCGCGCGAGGCCGGCAACATGGTCGACCTCGACAGCGACCCGACCAAGCTCATCGAGATCGTCGGCATCGGCAAACAGTTGCTGATGACGCGCGGCGCACTCACGACCTTCTCGATCGCCAACGACGTGGCGAAGTACTTCGCCATCATCCCGGCGATGTTCATCGCCTTCTATCCGCAGCTGGCGGCGCTGAACATCATGCATCTGGCGACGCCGCAAAGCGCCATCCTGTCGGCGATCATCTTCAACGCGCTGATCATCATCGCGCTGATCCCGCTGGCCTTGAAGGGCGTGACCTACCGGCCGCGCTCGGCCGCCAGCCTGCTCATGCGCAACCTCGTCATCTACGGCCTCGGCGGCATCATCGTGCCCTTCATCGGCATCAAGGCCATCGACATGGCCGTGACGGCGCTCGGTCTGGTCTGAGGAGACCCATCATGTTGCTGAAAGCACTTCGTCCCGCCCTGGTGTTGCTGTTCCTGCTGACACTGGTCACCGGCGTGATCTATCCCTATGCCATCACCGGCATCTCCAGCGTGGTCTTCCCGCATCAGGCGGGCGGCAGTCTGGTCAGCGTCGGCGGCAAGGTGGTGGGCTCGGCGCTCATCGGCCAGGATTTCGAGAGCGTCAAATACTTCCACGGCCGGCCTTCGGCCACGACCGGTACCGACGCCAAGGGCAATACCGTGCCCCAGCCCTACAACGCCGCGTCCTCGGCCGCGTCCAATTACGGGCCGACCTCGAAGGTGCTGATGACCCGCGTCGCGGACGACACCAAGAAGCTCAAGGCGGAGGCGGCGGCCGACGGCACCAAGGCGCCGGTGCCGGTCGATCTCGTCACCACCTCGGCCAGCGGTCTCGACCCGGACATCACCCCGGCCGCCGCCTATTTCCAGGCGGCGCGTGTCGCCGATGCCCGGCATCTGCCGCTGGATAAGGTGCGGACGCTGATTGCGGCCAACACCAGCGACCGTGCCCTGGGATTTCTGGGCGAACCGCATGTCAATGTGCTGGCGCTCAACCTCGCTCTCGACAAGCTCGCGCAGTAGCGGAATCTGAGAGTAAACTTAGGTTGGTACTGGCGAATGCCGGGCGGTCCCAGGGGCCGCCCGGCATCTTCCGTCTCGAAGAAGGTACGGCTTTCGGCATGGCTGATGCGGCGGATGAGGAGCGCGAGAACCGGCAGCCTGAAACCAGACAGGCTGAAAGCCGGCAGGCGGATGGCCGGCCGTCGCCGGAGGCGCTGCTGATCGAGGCCGCGAAGGAAAAGCGGGGGCATTTCAAGCTGTTCCTGGGTGCCGCTCCCGGCGTCGGCAAGACCTTCGAGATGCTGTCGGTCGGCCGTGCGCGGAAGGCCGAGGGCATCGATGTCGTGATCGGCGTCGTCGAAACCCATGGCCGCGGCGAGACGGCGGCGCTGGTGCCGGGGATGGAGGCGATCCCGCTGAAGCGCATCGCCTATAAGGGCCATGTGCTGACCGAGATGGATCTGGATGCGATTCTCAAGCGCCGGCCGCGGCTGGTGCTGGTCGACGAGCTGGCCCATACCAATGCCGAGGGTAGCCGGCATCCCAAGCGCTATCTCGATGTGCAGGAGCTGCTGGCGGCGGGTATCGACGTGATGTCGACGCTCAATATCCAGCATCTCGAAAGCCTGAACGACATCGTCGCCAAGATTACACGCATCCGCGTGCGCGAGACCGTGCCGGACGCCATCCTCGACCTCGCCGACGAGATCGAGGTCATCGACCTCACGCCCGAGGCGCTGATGCAGCGTCTGCGCGAAGGCAAGGTCTATGTCCGCGACCAGGCGCAAAGGGCGCTTAAACATTATTTCTCCGCCGGCAATCTGACCGCCTTGCGTGAGTTGGCGCTCCGTGCCACCGCCCAGCGCGTCGACGAGCAGATGCTGCGCTACATGCATCGCCATGCGATCGAAGGGCCGTGGCCGGCCAGCGACCGGGTGCTGGTCTGCGTCTCCGACGATCCCCGATCGGCGGAGCTGGTGCGCTATGCCCAGCGCATGGCCGATCGCTGGAAGGCGAAATGGCTGGCGCTGCATGTCGAGCGCCAGAGCCCGACCGTCGCCGGCTCCTTCAGCTACGAGATGGTGGTTGAAACGCTGCGCATGGCCGAGCGCCTGGGCGCGGAGGCGGTCACCATCTCCGGCCAAAACGTGGCGGAGGAGGTGCTGAACTTCGCCCGGGTCAACAACGTCAGCCATATCGTCGTGGGATCCTCGCGCCATCCGCGTTGGCAGCAATGGCTGCGCGGCTCGGTGGTGCATGCCTTGGTGCGCAAGGCCGGCAGCATTTCGGTCCATCTGATCGCGGGCGAGGCGGAGAGCACGCTGCCCCTGCCGATGGAGGTGGCGGCGCGCAGGGCAAAGCCGCGCCGCAATCTCACCGGCTATGTCGGCAGCACCGTGTTGGTGGCGTTGGCGACCGGGCTGTCGGTCATGGCCGACCAGGCGATGCTGCTGCCCAACCTGTCGCTGGTCTTCATCACCGCCGTGCTGTTGAGCGCCCTGCGCTGGGGGCTGGGGGCGTCGGTCTGGGCGGCGGTGCTGAGTGCCGCCGCCTACAACTTCTTCTTCCTGCCGCCCTTCTACAGCTTCACCATCTCGGATCCGGCGAATTTCGTCTCGCTGCTGTTCTTCCTCATCGTGGCGCTGATCGTCAGCAATCTGGCGGCCCAGGCGCAGCGCCACGCCGCCGGTATGGCCGAGCGCAACCGGGTGACGAGCGCGCTCTATGCCTTCAGCCGCAAGCTCGCCGCCATGGGCGGGCTGGACGAGCTGCTCTGGGCGATCACCTACCAGATCGCCTCGATGCTGAAATGCGAGGTGGTGATCCTGCTGCCGGAGCATGGCACGCTGGCGCTGCGCGGCGCCTATCCGCCGGAGGACCAACTGGACGCTGCCGACATGGCGGCGGCTTCGTGGAGCTGGACCAGCAACCGGGCTGCCGGCCGCGGCGCCGACACGCTGCCCGGCGGCAAGCGCCTGTTCCGGCCGTTGCAGACCGGTCGCGGCGCCGTCGGCGTGGTCGGCATATATCGCGAGCAGCCGGCCCTGCTTTCACCGGACGAGCGGCGTCTGCTCGACGCGCTGATGGACCAGGCGGCGGTCGCGATCGAACGGGTGCGGCTGGCCGAGGATGTCGACCGCGTCAAGCTGCAGGCCGAGACGGAAAGGCTGCGCAACGCGCTGCTGACTTCGGTCAGCCACGATCTGCGGACGCCGCTCGCCACCATCATCGGCGCGCTCACCAGCCTGAAGAGCTTCGGGCGCGGCTACGATCCCGCGACCTGCGAGGAGCTGGTGCAGGCGGGGCTCGACGAGGCCGAACGCTTGAATCGCTTCGTCGGCAATCTCCTGGACATGACCCGGCTGGAGTTCGGCGGACCGAAGGTCAAGCGCCAGGCGCTCGACCTCGCCGATATCGTCACAAGCGCGGTCGGCCGCGCCGGGCGCCTGCTCGACGGTCATCGCGTCGTCCACTCCCTGCCGGCCGACCTGCCGTTGATCGAGGCCGATCCGGTGCTGCTGGAACAAGTCCTGTTCAACCTGCTCGACAACGCCGCCAAATATACGCCGATCGGCACTATGATCAGCATCGCCGCCTATGTGGTCGATGATCGTATGGTCATCGACGTCACCGACGAGGGCGCGGGCATTCCGATGGAGGCACTGGAGACCGTGTTCGACAAATTCACCCGGCTGCAGGCGGGCGACCGGCGTGCGGCCGGCACCGGCTTAGGCCTGCCGATCTGCCGAGGCTTCGTCGAGGCGATGGGCGGCAGCATCGTCGCCGCCAACCGCGAGGACCGCCCGGGCGCCATCTTCACCATCCGCCTGCCCTTGGCCCGGGCGCCGTTTCCCATGCCTACGCTCCCGGCGGCGGTCGCCTGACAAGCATGTCCGCCCGAGAAACCACCATCCTCGTCATCGATGACGAACCGCAGATCCGCCGGCTGCTCAAGACCAGCCTGGCGCCGCATAAATTCGCCGTCGCCGAAGCGGGTACGGCGGCGGCCGGGTTGAAGCGCCTCGGTGCCGAGACGATCGATCTCGTGATCCTCGACCTCGGATTGCCGGACAGGGGCGGCCTCACCGTCATCGAGGCGATCCGCAAGGATTCGGCCCTGCCGATCATCGTGCTGTCGGTGCGCAGCGACGAGGAAACCAAGGTCCAGGCCTTCGAGCTCGGTGCCGACGACTATGTTACCAAGCCCTTCGGCATGGCCGAGCTGTTGAGCCGCATCCGGGCGGCGCTGCGCCATCGTTTCCAGGCCCAGGGCACGCTGCCGCTGCTCAAATGCGGCGCCATCACCATCAACCTGGTCGATCGCTGGGTCCGGCATGGCGATACGGAGATCAAGCTGTCGCCCACCGAATACGAGATCCTGCATCTGCTGGCCGAGCATCAGGGCAAGATCCTGACCCACGACTTCATCCGCCAGAAAATCTGGGACGATGAGAATGCCGACATCCAGTATCTGCGCGTCTATATCCGCGCGTTGCGCCAGAAGCTCGGTGAGGGCGGCGCCATGATCCAGACCGAGCAGGGCATCGGCTACCGACTGGTCGCAGGCGACGGCGAAGGCTGAGGGCGCGGCCTTGTCCGCCATGGGTGCCGGGGCCATCTCCCGTCTCTGTTGCCCCATCTCTATTGCTTATGAAAAGTCGGATCGCATCATGACCAGCCAGCTCTTCACCCCGGTGACGTTCGGCGGCCTCACCCTTGAGAACCGCATCGTCATCGCCCCCATGTGCCAGTATTCGGCCGATGAGGGCTCGGCGACCGACTGGCACATGATCCATCTCGGCCATCTGGCGCTGTCGGGCGCGGGGATGATGATCCTGGAGGCGACTGCCGTTTCGCCGGGGGGACGTATCTCACCGGACGATCTCGGCCTCTATTCCGATGCCAATGAGGCGGCTTTATCCCGGGTCCTGACCAGCCTGCGCCGGCATTCCGGCATCAAGATCGGCATCCAGCTCTGCCATGCCGGCCGCAAGGCGTCGGTCAAATCCCCTTGGGAGGGAGGCGCACAGATCGCACCGGATGCACCGCGCGGCTGGCGGGCGGTCGGTCCTTCGGCCATTCCGATGCGGCCGGGCGAGGTGCCGCCGACGGCGCTCGACCAGACCGGCATCGACAAGGTGCTGGCCGATTTCGCCGCTGCCGCCGAGCGCGCCGGACGGCTGGGTTTCGATGCGATCGAGATCCATGGCGCCCATGGCTATCTCACCCATAGCTTCCTGTCGCCGATCTCGAACCGGCGCGAGGATGCCTATGGCGGGTCGCTGGAGAACCGCATGCGCTTCGCGCTCCAGGTATTCGAGACGGTGCGCCGGGCTTTCCCGGCGGAGCGGCCGGTCGGCATGCGCATCTCGGCCTCCGACTGGCTCGTGGGCGGCTGGTCGATCGAGGACAGCGTCGCCTTGGCGGCCGAGCTGAAGCGCCGGGGCATCGCCTATATCCACGCCTCCTCCGGCGGCATCTCGCCCGATGCCAAGATTCCAAGCGAGGCGGGATATCAGGTGCCCTTCGCCGAGCGCATCAAGCGCGAGACCGGTGTCACCACCATCGCCGTCGGGCTCATCACCGAGCCCGAGCACGCCGAAGCGATCATCGGCCGAGGCCAGGCCGATATGGTGGCGATGGCACGTGCCATGCTCTACGACCCGCGCTGGCCCTGGCACGCGGCGGCCAGGCTGGGCGCCCGGGTCAAGGCGCCCAGCCAGTACCTGCGCTGCCAGCCGCGCGAATTCAAAAACCTGTTCAGCGACAGCTAGGGCCACGCCCCCATGGCCAGGACGGGGCGCAGCATGCTCCGCGCGCAACACAGCGCGCGGGTGACCTATATCGAGCTGTTCTTCGATCTGGTCTTCGTCTTCGCCGTGACGCAGCTGTCCCATGGGTTGCTGCATCACCTCGATGTCCCCGGTGCCGCGCGGACATTGTTCCTGTTCATGGCGGTCTGGTGGGTGTGGATCTACACCTCCTGGGTCACCAATTGGCTCGATCCCGAGCGTACGCCGGTGCGTCTGGCGATATTGGCGCTGACGCTGGCCGGACTGCTGCTGGCCACGGCCATCCCGGACGCCTTCGGTGACCACGCCTGGCTGTTCGCCGGGACCTATGTCGCGATGCAGCTTGGGCGGTCGCTGTTCATGCTCTGGGCGCTGGCTTCGGAAGCCCCGCGCCACCGCCGCAATTTCCAGCGCATCACCCTCTGGCTGGCGGTGTCAGGCGCTTTGTGGCTCTTGGGCGCAGCCCTGCCCGAGCTCCGCGCACCCGGCTGGATCGCGGCGCTGATCATCGAATACCTGGGACCGAGCCAAGGCTTCTTCGTGCCGGGGCTAGGCCGGTCGGCAACGCAGGATTGGGATGTCGAAGGCGGCCACATGGCCGAACGCTGCGCGCTCTTCGTCATCATCGCGCTGGGCGAATCCCTGGTCGACATGGGCGAGGCATTCATCGATCTGCCGTCGAGCCTGACGGCCTATCAAGGGCTGGGCGCGGGGTTCCTCGCCAGCATCGCCATGTGGTGGCTCTATTTCGACACCGGCGCCGAACGCGGCAGCCAGATCATCGCCAAGTCCGAGGATCCGGGCCGGCTGGCGCGCCTGGCCTATACCTATCTGCACCTGCCGATCATCGCCGGCATCATCGTCGATGCGGTGGCCGATGCCCTGGCGCTGGACCACCCGGCGGAAGCCGTCGGCAACGCCATGGTCGCCACCATGCTGGGCGGCCCGGCGATCTACGTGCTGGGCCTCATCTGCTTCAAGATGGTCATGCAGCGCCGGCGCCTGCCGCCCTTCTCGCATTTGGGCTGCCTGGCCATGCTGGCGCTGCTGCTGGTGTTCGGCCGTAGCCTGAGCGTGCTGGCGCTGGCCTGCTGGGTCAGCTTGGTGCTGATGCTGACCGCGCTCTGGGAGACCCTGTCGCTTAGGCAGGCCGAGCTTTAGAGATAGCCAAGCTTTAAAGATAAGGGTCTTCCGTCGCCAGATATCTGGTCACGTATTCCGTGATCCCCTGTTCCAGCGGCGTGAATGGCTTCGTGTAGCCGGCGGCGCGCAGCCGCTCCATCGGCGCCTGGGTGAAGTACTGGTACTTGGCGCGGATGGCCTCGGGCGTATCGATGTAGCGGATGTCGGGCGCAAGTCCGCGTGCCGTGAACACGGCCGTCGCGAGGTCGAGGAAACTGCGCGCGGTGCCGGTGCCCAAATTGAACAGGCCCGAGACCGCCGGGTGGTCGAGCAGCCAGAGCATGACCTCGACCACGTCGCCGACCCAGATGAAGTCGCGCAGCTGGCCGCCATCGGCGTAATTCGGGTTGTGCGAACGGAACAGCTGTGCCGGCTCGCCGGCCGCGACCTTGCGATGGACATGGGCGACGACGCTCTGCTGCGCGCCCTTGTGGTACTCGTTCGGGCCATAGACGTTGAAGAATTTCAAGCCCACCCACTGCGGCGGCATCGGCCTGCCATCCGCGGCCCACCGGGCGATGCGCCGGTCGACCAGATGCTTGCTCCAGCCATAGGCGTTGAGCGGGCGCAGCCGGGCCAGCGCGGCCATGTCGTTGGCATCGTCGAAGCCCTGGGCGCCATCGCCATAGGTGGCCGCCGAGGAGGCATAGATCAGCCGCACGCCATGGCGCGCGCACCAGGCGAACAGGTCGAGGGTCAGGTCGACATTGCTGGCGTTGATGAGGTCGGCATCGGTCTCGGTCGTGGTCGAGATCGCGCCCATGTGGAAGATCGCCCGGATGCGGTGCGCATGGGCATCGAGGAACCCGAACAGCCGGTCGGGGTGGATGATGCGGGCAACCTCGCGCTTGGCGATGTTGCGCCATTTCTCACCCTGGCGCAGCCGGTCGACGAC
>DATJJW010000301.1:0-19590 GCA_035491935.1 Allostellaceae bacterium
TCTCGATCTACGAGGTGCATCTGGGCTCCTGGCGGCGCGGCGACGGCAACCGCTACCTGACATATCGCGAACTGGCCGACCAGCTCGTGCCCTATGCGAAGTATATGGGCTTCACCCATATCGAGCTGCTGCCGCCCTCGGAGCACCCCTTCGACGGCTCCTGGGGCTATCAGCCGATCGGGCTGTTCGCCCCGACCAGCCGTTTCGGCACGCCCGAGGATTTCCGCCATTTCGTCGATGCCTGCCACCAGGCCGGCTTGGCACTTTGGATCGATTGGGTGCCCGGCCATTTCCCGACCGACGAGCATGGGCTGGCCCATTTCGACGGGACCCATCTCTACGAGCATGCCGATCCACGCCAGGGCTTCCACCAGGACTGGAACACGCTGATCTTCAATTACGGCCGGCGCGAGGTGCGCAACTACCTCGTCGCCAACGCACTGTCCTGGCTCGACCGCTTCCATATCGACGGGTTGCGCGTCGATGCGGTGGCCTCGATGCTCTATCTCGACTACAGCCGCGAGGAGGGCGAGTGGATCCCCAACGCCTTCGGCGGCCGCGAGAATCTGGAGGCGATCGACTTCCTGCGCCGGATGAACGAGCTGGTCTATGCCGAGGCGCCGGGGGCGGCGACCGCGGCCGAGGAATCCACCTCCTGGCCGATGGTCTCGCAGCCGACCCATGTCGGCGGCCTGGGCTTCGGCTTCAAATGGAACATGGGCTGGATGAACGACACGCTGCGCTACATCCACCACGAGCCGGTCCATCGTCGCTTCCATCACAACGACCTGACCTTCGGCCTGCTCTACGCCTTCAGCGAGAATTTCATTCTGCCCTTGAGTCATGACGAGGTCGTGCATGGCAAGGGCTCGATCATCGGCCGCATGCCGGGCGATGATTGGCAGCGTCACGCCAATCTCCGGGCCTATTACGGCTTCATGTGGGGCCATCCGGGCAAGAAGCTCCTGTTCATGGGCTGCGAGTTCGGCCAGGACAATGAATGGAACTACGACACCAGCCTCGACTGGCATCTACTCGACTTGCCCATGAAGCAAGGGGTGCAGCACCTGGTGCGGGATCTCAACAACCTCTACCGGACCGAGCCGGCGCTGCATAAGCTCGACAGCCATCACAACGGCTTCGCCTGGGTCGACGCCTCCGACAGCGACCAGAGCGTCCTGAGCTTCCTGCGCTTCGCCGACGACAAGCGCGGCACCATGCTGGTGGCATGCAACTTCACTCCGGTGCCCCGCGAAGGCTACCGCATCGGCGTGCCCCATGCCGGCTACTGGGCCGAACGCATCAACACCGACGCCCAGGATTACGGTGGCAGCGGCATGGGCAATAGCGGCGGCGTAGCGGCCGAGCCGATCCCCTGGCACGGGCATGCGCAGTCGCTCAATCTCACCTTGCCGCCGCTTGCGACCGTGATCCTCAGCCATCGCGACTACTGACGCGGGCAAGGCGGGCGATGGCACGCGGCGAGCAGGAAGCCGAGACGGCGAAGAAGCGGGAAATCCTACCTGGCGCTCCGCATCCCTTGGGCGCGACCTGGGACGGCTCGGGAGTGAATTTCGCGTTGTTCTCGGCCCATGCGGAGAAGGTCGAGCTGTGCCTGTTCGACCGCGAGACCGACCGCGAGACCGATCGTATCGCGCTGCCCCGTTACACCGATGAGATCTGGCACGGCTACCTGCCCGACATCCGCCCCGGCCAACTCTATGGCTACCGCGTCTACGGCCCTTACGAGCCGACGCTCGGCCATCGCTTCAACCCGAACAAACTGCTGGTCGACCCCTATGCCAAGGCGGTCGGGGGTACACCCCATTGGATCGATGCGCTGTGCGGCTACCGCCTGGGTTCCACCCGCCAGGATCTGAGCTTCGACCGGCGCGACAATGCGCAAGCCATGCCGCGGAGCATCGTGGTCGATCCCGCCTTCACCTGGGGCGACGACCGGCCACCACGCCATTCCTGGGAAAAGACGGTGATCCTGGAGGCCCATGTCAAGGGCCTGACCCGGCGCCATCGCCAAGTGCCGGAATCCCAGCGTGGCACCTTCCTGGGGCTCGTTTCGCCACCGATGCTGGCGCATTTCGAGACCCTCGGCATCACGGCGATCGAGCTCTTGCCGATCCACGCCTTCATGGACGAGCGGCGGCTGGCCCGCATCGGGCTTTCCAATTACTGGGGCTACAACAGCTACGCCTTCTTCGCGCCGGATCCGCGCTATCTGGCCTATGGCGATACGACCGAGTTCAAGACCATGGTGAAGCGGCTGCATGCAGCCGGCATCGAGGTCATCCTGGACGTCGTCTACAACCACACCGCCGAGACCGACCATACCGGGCCGACGCTCAGTTTCCGCGGCATCGACAATGCCAGCTATTACCGGCTGGAGCAGGATGCACGCTTCTATGTTGACGACACGGGCTGCGGCAACACGCTAAACATCGACCATCCACAGGTGCTGCGGATGGTCATGGATTCGCTTCGCTACTGGGTCACGGAGATGCATGTCGACGGCTTCCGCTTCGACCTTGCGACGGTGCTGGGCCGTTTCCACGGCCGCTATACGGCCGAGCATCCCTTCCTGCAGGCGGTGGCACAGGACCCGGTGCTGTCCCAGGTCAAGTTGATCGCCGAGCCCTGGGATCTGGGGCCGGAAGGCTACCATCTGGGTGGCTTCCCGCCGGGCTGGAGCGAATGGAACGCCGCCTATCGCGACACGGTGCGGCGCTTCTGGCGCGGCGATGCGCTGGTGGTGCCGGAGTTGGCGAGCCGGATCGCGGGATCCTCCGACATCTTCTCCGGCCGGGGCCGGCGGCCTTCCGCCTCGATCAACTTCGTCACCTGCCATGACGGCTTCACGCTCGAGGACCTCGTCTCCTACGAGACCAAGCGCAACGAGGCCAATGGCGAGGAGAATCGTGACGGCAACGACCATAACTTCTCGATGAATTGCGGCGCCGAGGGTCCCAGCGAGGACGCGGATGTCCTGGCGCTGCGCCACCGGCAGAAACGCAACATGCTGGCGACGATGATGCTGTCCCTGGGCGTGCCGATGCTGCTGGCCGGCGACGAGCTTAGTCGGACCCAGGACGGCAACAACAATGCCTATTGCCAGGATAACGACATCTCCTGGCTGGATTGGGATCAGACCGATCCCACCATCGATCCGGGCCGGCAAGCCTTCCTGGACTTCACCCGCACCCTCATCCGCTTCCGCCGGGAACACCCATCCTTCGCCCGGCCCTTGTTCCTCAGCGGACAACTGGCGCCGGACGGGCTGAAGGACATCACCTGGGTCGCATCCGCCGGCCATGAATGCGGCGATGCCGATTGGTGGGACCCGGGCAACCACGCGCTGGGCTATGTGCTGAACGGCTCGACCCAATCCGCCGCCGAAGCCCCCGAGGCCGGCGAACTGATCTATCTCGTGCTGTTGAACGCCCATGATCACGAGATCCCGTTCCTCATGCCGCACCTGCAGCGCCACTTCAATTGGGAACTGGTGCTCGACACATCTGTTGAATCGGGCATGGCCGAACCGGGCAGGTTCTACGGCGATGCCGATAGCTTCCCGCTCGCCGGCCGTTCCACGGCGCTTTTCATCCATCGTTCGGAATTGAAGGTGTTGCTGGCCGGGCTGCAGCCGGACGCGCTGGCCGCCAGCGCCGAAGAGCCGGAGGACGGGTCGCAGTCCCCGGCCAATGACGACCGCGACGAGGAACGGGTAGCATCATCGTGACCAACGCAGATCATCGCTTTGCCCAGCATAACCAGGGCCAGCCGCAGCAGGATCAGCGTCGCCCTGGGCATTATCGTTTCGGGCCGGTGGTCACGCCCGGCGGCGTGTGCTTCCGGCTATGGGCCCCGTCCGTCGACGCCGTATCCCTGGTGCTCGACGGCCAGGCACCCCGACCGATGACCAGGCGGCCCAAAGGCTGGTTCGAGGTCACGGCGGCCGACGCCAGGCCGGGCAGCCGCTACCGCTTCCGCATCGGCGATCTCGACGTGCCCGATCCCGCCTCGCGCTATCAGCCGGAGGGCATCCAGGGTCCGAGCGAGGTCGTCGATCACGATGCCTATCGCTGGCAGGACGCCGCCTGGCGCGGCAAGCCTTGGCATGAGAGCGTGGTCTATGAGCTGCACGCCGGCACCTTCGACGCCCAGGGCGGTTTCGACGGCATCGCCGCCCATCTCGATCACCTGGCCGATCTCGGCGTCGATACCGTCCAGATCATGCCGGTCGCCGAGACGCCGGGGCGCTGGAACTGGGGCTATGACGGCGTGCTGCTCTATGCGGTCGAGGAACGCTATGGCGGACCCGAGGCGCTGAAGCGCCTGGTCGACGCCTGCCACGCCCGCGGCATGCAGGTCTTCCTGGACGTCGTCTACAATCATTTCGGGCCGGAGGGGAATTACCTCCACGTCTATGCCGAACGCTTCTTCACCGAGAAGCATCACACGCCTTGGGGCGCGGCGATCAATTTCGACGACAAGGGCGCCGGCAATGTCCGCCGCTTCTTCATCGAGAACGCGCTCTACTGGCTCGAACAATTCCATATCGACGGCTTGCGCTTCGACGCGGTGCATGCCTTCAAGGACGATACGCGCCCCGACATCGTCATCGAACTGGGCGAGCGCATCCGTGCGGCGTTGCCCGACCGGCAGGTGCATCTGATCCTGGAGAACGAGCAGAACCGTGCGACGGTGCTGGGCTATGGCTATGGCGGCCCCGGCCCTTACGACGCGCAGTGGAACGATGATTTCCACCATGCGATCCGCGTCTCGATCAGCGATGCCGATCACGGCTATTATCGCGACTATCGCGACAAGCCGGCCGAGCGCCTGGGCCGCATGCTGGCTGAGGGCTTCGCCTATCAGGGCGAGACCTCGGCCAATCTCGGCCGTAGCCGTGGGCAATCATCGGGGCTGCTGCCGCCGACATCCTTCGTCGCCTTCATCCAGAACCACGACCAGGTCGGCAACCATGCCTTTGGCTGGCGTCTGCCGAAATTCGCGGAGGCATCGGCGATCCGCGCCGCATCCGCCATCATGATCCTAAGCCCGCAGATCCCCATGCTCTTCATGGGCGAGGAATGGGGCACGGAACAGCCCTTCCCGTTCTTCTGCGATTTCAGCGGCGATCTGGCCGAGGCCATACGCGAGGGCAGGGCGCAGGAATTCGCCCATTTCCCGGAATTTCAGGACGCGGCTGCGCGCGCCCGCATCCCCGATCCGCTGGCGGAAGCGACGTTCAAGAGTGCGGTGCTCGACTGGACGATGCCGGAGAGCGGACCGGGCAAAGCCTGGCTGGATCACTATCGCAACCTCATCGCCTTGCGCCGGCAATACATCGTGCCGCTGATCGCGAAGCCCGCCCCCGACTCCGGCACTTTCCGGCTGTTGGGCGGGCACGCGGCCGCCGTGCGCTGGCCACTCGCCGGTGGCGCGAAATTGCAGATGGTGGTGAATCTGTCGGACCAACCGGCCGAGGCGCCGCCGGTCATGCTGGGCAACACCATCTATGCCAGCCAGGACCGGGCCGAGACGGAATTACCGCCGTGGTATGTCGCCGTGGCCATCGCCGATGGCGGGTCCGCCGCATGAGCGACCACCCTTCGCTTCTCCGCGTCGCCGACCGGCTCGGCATCACCACCGAATGGCACGATGCCTGGGATCGACCCGCAGCCGCCTCGGCCGAAACCATCCGGGCCCTGGCCCAGGCCCAGGGCTACGATCTCTCGACGCCCGAAACCATGGCGGAGGCCGAAGACAAGCTGCGGGCGGCGGAAGAGGTCGAAGGCGCGCCGCCGGTCGCGACATTCCCCAAAGGTGCCGCGCTGGAGCTGCCGGTCTGCCTTAAGGCCCACCGGCTCGGCCATCTGGAATGGCGCATCGAAACCGAGGCCGGCCAGGTACTGGAAGGCTCGGTCGAGCTCGGCCATATGCCGGTCGTCTCGGTGTCGGAACACGCGGCGGCCAACCCTGTGGTCACCCGCCGACTCTCCTGTCCGATCCACCTGCCGCTGGGCTACCATCGGCTGTTCCTCCATGTCGAGGGCATCGAAACCGAGACGTTGATCGTCGTGGCGCCGGCGCAATGCTACCTGCCGGATGTGGTCGAGGGCGGCGGGCGTGGCTGGGGCCTGGCGGTGCAGCTCTATGCGCTGCGTTCGGACGAGAACTGGGGCATCGGCGACTTCACGGACCTCAAGCGCCTGGCTCAGGGCCTGGGACCCATGGGGGTTTCCACCATCGGTCTCAATCCGCTGAACGCCCTGTTCCCGGACCAGCCGACACGGATCAGCCCCTATGCGCCCTCCAGCCGGCGCTACCTGAACCCGCTCTATATCGACGTCGCATCCTGCCCGGATTTCGTCCAGGCGCCGGGGGCGGAGACGATGATCACCGACCCCAAGCTCCAGGACACGATCGCCACGGCACGCCAGGCGGAATTCATCGACCATAAGCGGATCGCCGCGGCCAAGCACGCCGCCTTCACGCTGATGTGGCGGCATTTCCGTGATGTTCATCTCGCCGATCCAGCAAGCCCGCGGGGCCGGGGCTTTCGCCAGTTCCAGGCCGATGGCGGCAAGGATCTGGAGGATTTCGCCCGCTTCGAGGCGCTGCAGGCGGAGCTGGGGTCCAGCCACGGCGCCTGGGTGACCTGGCCCGAACCCCTGCGCCATCCGGATTCGCCGGCGGTCGAAGCCTTCGCCGCCAGCCACCGCGATGCCGTCGACTACGTCCAATACCTGCAATGGATCGCCGATACGCAGCTGGGCGAGGCGGCGTTCCAGGCAAGGCGCGCCGGGCTGCTGCTGGGCTTCTACCGCGATCTCGCCGTGGGCTTCGACAGCGGCGGTGCCGATGCCTGGACGAACCAGGACCTGCTGATCGCCGGCGCCGCCATCGGTGCCCCGCCCGATATCCTCAATCGCAAAGGCCAGGATTGGGGGCTGGCGGCGGTTTCGCCCCGCGCCATGCGCCGTGACCGCTATCAAAGCTTCGCCAAGGCGATCCGCGCCAACATGCGCCATGCCGGGGCGTTGCGCATCGACCACGTCATGATCCTGCGCCAGCTCTATCTGGTGCCGGCCGGCTTGGAACCCACCGAAGGCGCCTATGTCCGCTACCCGTTCGAGGATCTGTTGCGCATCTTGACGCTGGAAAGCGTGCGCAACGAATGCATGGTCATCGGCGAGGATCTGGGCACGGTGCCGCCGGGCTTCCGCGAGCGCCTGGCCGAGGCGCGGGTGCTTTCCTACAAGGTGCTGCCCTTCGAGCGCTGGGACAGTGGCATGTTCAAGGCGCCGGATGCCTATCCGCGCCTGTCGGTGGCCTCGGCCGGGACCCATGACATCGCCACGATCAAGGGCGCCTGGCTCGGCCGAGACGTCGATTGGCGTCGGCGCCTCGACCTCTATCCGGACGAGGCGGCACGCGACAACGAGGCGCGCGGCCGACTTCAGGAGCGCGTCGACCTGCTGAACGCCCTCGCCCATTACCATGTGCTGGGCGAGGCGGAACAGGCCAGGCTGCTGCCGCAGCCGGACGAACCGGTCTTCGACTGGGCACTGACCGAGGCGTCGTACCTCTATCTGGCCGAGACGCCGTCGCTCCTGATGCTGGTCCAGGCCGAGGATGTGCTGGAGGAGTTGGAGGCACCGAACCTGCCCGGCACCATCGACGAGCATCCCAATTGGCGCCGCCGCCTGTCGGCGACGGTGGCGGCATTGCTGGCGGAGCCGCGGCTCCACATCCTGGCGGCCAAGCTGACATCCAAGCGCAAGCTGCCATGACGACGCCCCTGAGCGCCAAGCCATTGAGCGCCAAGCCATTGGGCGCCAAACCTCCGGATGCCAAGCCCCCCGGCGCCACGTATCGCATGCAATTCCATGCGGGCTTCACCTTCGCCGACGCCGTGGCGATGGTCGATTACCTGGCCGATCTCGGCATCACGCATCTCTACGCCTCACCGATCCTGTCGGCGCGGCCGGGCAGCGCCCATGGTTACGACGTGGTCGACCCCACCACCGTCAATCCGGAACTGGGCGGCGAGGAGGGATTCCTGGCCTTGAGCACGGCCCTCAAGCGCCGCGGCCTCGGCCTCATCGTCGACATCGTGCCGAACCATATGGGCGTCGGCGAGGCCAATGACTGGTGGATGGACGTGCTGGAATGGGGCCGGCGCTCGCCTTATGCCAAGTTCTTCGACATCGATTGGGATGCGGCATTGCCGGCGCCCACCGGCCGCATCCTGCTGCCGATCCTGGGCTCGCCTTTCGGTGCGGCGCTGGATGCCGGCGAGATCGCGCTGCATTTCGCGCCCGAGACCGGCCGCTTCCAGATCCACTATTACGACAATTGGCTGCCTGTGGCCCCCTGGCTCTATGCCGACCTGCTGGATGGGGCGGCGGCACGCCTGGGCGCCGACGCCGCGGCCCAGCTGGCGCATCTGGCCAAGGGTTTCGCCAAGCTGGCCAAGGAAAAGGCCGGTGACCTGGCCGCCCCCCATACCCGCGCGCTGGAGCTGCGCCGGCGCCTGGCCGAACTCTGCGCGCAAGATCCGGCGACATCCCAGGCGATCGGGAATGCCGCAGCCAACCTCGCCGCCGTGCCGGGCGATCCCGCCAGCACGATCGCGCTCGGCCGGCTGCTGGAGGCCCAGGCCTATCGGCTGTCCTGGTGGCGGCTCGCGGCCGATGCCATCAACTATCGACGCTTCTTCAACATCAACGATCTGGCCGGCTTGCGCATGGAGCGCGGCGAGGTGTTCCGGACCAGCCATCGCAAAATCCTCGAATTGGTGGCCGGCGGGCATATCCAGGGCCTGCGTATCGACCATATCGACGGGCTGGCCGATCCCAAAGCCTATCTCGAAGACCTCCAAAGCCATTGCGGCGGTACGGCGGAAAACCCCTTCTACGTCGTGGTCGAGAAGATCGTCGCCGAGAACGAGGAGCTACCTTCCGACTGGCCCTGCGCCGGCACCACGGGCTATGAGGACATCAACCTCCTGACCCGGCTGTTCTGCGATCCGGCCGGCGAAGCGTCGATCAACGAGGCCTATCGCTGGTTCACCAAGCGCGACCAGCCCTTCGCGGCGGTACTGCACCAGGCCAAACGCCTGATCATCGAGGTCGATCTGGCCGGCGAGGTCAGCCGCATCGTCCGCCGCTTGATCCAGCTGGCGGCCGAGAACTGGCATTATCGCGACTTCGCCATAGCGGCGATCCGCCGGGCAGTGCAGGGCATCATCGTCCATCTGCCGGTCTATCGCACATATGTCGACGAGACCGGCGTCAGGCCGGTCGACCGGCGCCTCATCGAGCAGGCGGCCGAGGCCGCACGGGCCGAAGTGCCGGATTTCGAGGCACCGATCTACGACTTCATGATCGCGACCTTGTGCGGCGAGGGCGGGCCGGAAGCCCTCGCCATTGCCAAGGCGTTCCAGCAGGTTTCCGGCCCGGCCATGGCCAAGGGGCTGGAAGACACCGGCTTCTACCGGTATTTCGCCATGATCGCGTTGAACGAGGTCGGCGGCGATCCACGTCTTTTCGCCATCGACACCGGCGATTTCCACCGCGCCATGATCAACCGGCCACAGCAGCGGCCCTTGGCGATGATCGCCGGCACCACCCACGACACCAAGCGTGGCGAGGATGCCCGCGCCCGATTGACCGGCATCGCCGCCAAGCCGGAATTCTGGATCGCCGCGGTCGAGCGCTGGACGGCGCTGGCACGCGAGTTGTCGGAGATCGACAGCAACGACGCCTATTACATTTACCAATCAATGCTGGGCGCTTGGCCAATGGGCCTTGCCGCCGAGGATGCCGATGGCCTCGATGCTTTCCGCGAGCGGCTGGAAACAGCAGTCTTCAAGGCGCTTCGCGAAGGCAAGGAGCGGTCGAGCTGGACCGACCCGGACGAGGCCTATGAGGAGAAGGTGAAGGCCTTCATCGCCGGATCGCTCGATCCCACCCATGGCTTCCTCGCCGATTTCGTGCCGGTGGCGACCTGCTTCGGTTTCTGGGGTGCCTGCACCTCGCTGGCCGAGACACTCATTCGCCATACCATGCCGGGCGTACCCGACCTTTATCGCGGGGCTGAGCTGTGGGAGCTGTCCTTCGTCGATCCGGACAACCGCCGGCCACTCGACGTGGCGCAGTTGCTGAATGCTCCAATGGGCACCAGCCTGCCCGAACTCATGACGGGTTGGCGCGACGGACGGGTGAAGCAGGAACTTATCCGCCGGCTGCTGGCTGTCCGCCGCGAGATGCCCGACCTCTTCACGATCGGCAGCTATACGCCGCTGGTGGCGATCGGCGACAAGGCGGCACATGTCGTGGCCTTTGCCCGACAAGCGGGAGAGGAGGCCATTGCGATCTCCGTCACCGCGCGGCTCTGGCCGATCCTGCTGCCCCTAAACGAGACGATGGAGGGCACCGCCACGGACTTCGCCGTTGCCTGGGACGACACCGCGATCCCGCTGCCCCCCGGCCGCTATCGCGAGGTGCTGGGCGAACGGGAAATCGAGATCACCCCCGACACCGCCATGCCCGTCGCCGAAATCCTGGGCCATCTGCCGGTGGCCCTGCTCGTCAAACAAAGGGATGCCACTTGAGCACTCCGCCTCTACCCGACTCACGCTGGGCGCTGTTCCTCGATCTCGACGGCACGCTGCTCGATTTCGCGCCGACACCCGATGCCGTCGTGGTGCCGGATGATCTGGTTGCGACCCTGAGCAATCTTGCGGGCAAGCTGGAGCGGGCGCTCGCCATCGTCAGCGGCCGCCGGCTAGACGATATCGACCGCTTCATGGCGCCCCTGGTCCTGCCCTGCGGCGCCGAGCATGGCGCGATCATGCGCTATACTGCCGGCGAAGCAGGGCAGGACACGCTGCCGCCGACGCCCGACGACTGGCTGGCCCGCGCGGGTGAGGCGGTAACGGCGCTGCCTGGTACGCTGCTCGAGCACAAGACCCACGGGCTGGTGCTGCACTACCGGCGCGCGCCCAAGGCCGAAGAGGCGCTGAAGCGTATCGCCGAAAGCTTTGTCGCCGAATCCCGCGGCGTCTTCGAACTCCTGACCTCGAACATGGCCTGGGAGATCCGGCCGAGGGGCATCTCCAAAGGTCGGGTGGTCGAGCGCTTCATGGAGCATCCGCCCTTCGAGGGCCGCGTGCCGGTCTTCATCGGCGACGATATCACCGACCGCGACGGCTGCGCCGCCGCTCGGAAACTCGGCGGTCACGGGTTGATGGTGCCGGAGGTATTTCCCGCAGGACCGCCCGCCGTCCGCGCCTGGCTGGCGGGGCTGACGACACAGCTCTGAAGATTATTTCCGGAACAGCACCGCGCCGGTGATGTAGCCGCTGCACAGGCTGACCACGGTGGCGGCGATCGGATCTTCGTCGACCCGGTCCTTGAGCAGGCGGATGATCATCTCGGCATCTTCGACCGAGATCGGCAGACCGCCGCCGGCGGCGGCCGGGGGCGCCTCCTTGGGCACTTTAGGCTTCGGCTCGCGCCGGATGAAGCACCAGCCGGCAAGGAAGCACAACCCGGCGATGATGATCAGGATGACCGTGACCAACAGCGCCGCCCAGGGTGCGCCCATCTTCGGCTCGGCCGCGACATAGATGCTCCAGGAGCCATAGGCCACGGCGAAGACGGTGATGACCAGCCCCGTCGCCACCAGCCCGAAGGCCATGGCGACATGGGCCAAGATCTCCTTGCCGTAATGGGCGAGTATGTCGCCCAGCCGGAACGAGCGCAGCACCTGCTGCACGATCGCCTCGATCGAGACCATCCCCCCGCTTCCGATGCCTAATGGCGACGCGATAGCGAGGCGAAGACCATACCGATGGCAAAAGCGCCGGCCACGCTGGTCAGGGGGCGCTTACGGACATAATCGGTCGCGACGTCGAGCGAATCATGGCTCTTCTGGCTGACGCGCTGGGCGAGATCGCCGACATTCGCCTTGAGACGCTCGATCTCATGGCTGACACGCTCCTGCCCATCGGCCAGCGACTTTTCGCCGAGCCGCGCGAGATCGCTGCGCAGCGCCTCCAGATCCTGGCGCACCGTGCCCCAGGACGGCTCGGTGACGTCGACGGTATCCTTCAACTTGCTATCGATGCGCGGCATTGTTCGAGTCCTCCTCGACTACGGTCAACTAGTGGATCAAGACGCCTTGCAACAGGCTGAGCAGGAAAAGCACCAGAAAGATAAAGAACAGGATCCGAGCGAAGCCCACCGCCACCGATGCAACACCACCGAAACCCAGGACACCGGCCACGACGGCGATGATCAGGAAGACGATTGCCCAATGCAGCATGGGATCCTCCAAGGTCGAAAGGTTGTCTCTGCCCTCGTACCCGGCTATAACCGCGCGCCGTGGCAATTGTTCCATATGCCGGTGCTCCATATGCTGGGGCGCTCGGCCGTTTGAGGCGACATGACCGTCACACCGTCCACCCCTGCCCCCACTGCGGGCACCGGCACTGGAAATGGTCCTGGTACCCTGCCCCATATCGTGGTCGCGACGCCCTGCTTCGGCGGGCAGGTCTCCAGCATCTACACGACCTCGTTGCTGAAGCTGCAGCAGGTGGCGCTGAGCCGCGGCATTGCCAGCATCGAGGTGCAGCTGCTGGGCGGCGACGCGTTGATCACCCGGGCACGCGCCAATCTCGTGACGCTGTTCCTGGACAATCCGCGCGCGACACATCTTCTATTCGTCGATGCCGACCTCGCCTTCGAGCCGGACCAGGTGTTCCGCCTGCTGGGCTTCGGTGCCGACGTCACCGCTGCCGCCTATCCGGTCAAGAAGATCGACTGGGCGAAAGTGCGTCGGGTCATCGAGGCGAAGCTCCCCAATCCGGAAGCCACCAGCCTGACCTACGTCGTCGATTTCGAGGATGCGAGCCGGGTCGCCATCCACAACGGCTTCGCCCGTGCGCGCTATGTCGGCACGGGTTTCCTGATGATCCGCCGCCAGGCGCTGATGGCGCTGTGCCAGCGCCATCCCGAGCTCAAATTCCGCGTCCAGCATGCCAACCCTGACCCGCTGGCCGGCAGCCAGCACCGCTACGCGCTGTTCGACACCATGATCGATCCGGATACCGGCATGTATCTCAGCGAGGATTACAGCTTCTGCCGGCGCTGGACCGATATGGGCGGCGAGATTTGGGTCGATCTCGAAAGCCGGCTGGTCCATGTCGGGCCGCTAGCCTTTCCCGGCGAGCTCGCCACCCAGTTCAATGCGGCCGCCCCGCCGGCAGCCAAAGCCTAGAATCGCCAAGACCAGAGATTTTGCTTTTGACCCAATCGTCCTCCGTACCCCGGCTATTGCCGGGCATCGCCCAACTTGCCCAGCGCTATGACGGCTTCATCATCGACGTCTGGGGCGTGCTACACAACGGCGTCGAACCCTATCCCGGCGTGGTCGCCGCACTCCGGCGCCTGAACGACATGGGCAAGCGCATGACGCTTTTGTCCAATGCGCCGATGCGCTCGGAGACGGTGATGGAGCGTATCGCCCATATCGGTATCGCGCCCTTCCTCTATCAGAAGGTGCTGACCTCGGGCGAGGAGGTATGGCAGGCGCTGCACCAGCGTCCCGACTCCTTCTATCGGGCGCTGGGCCGGCGTTGCCTGTGGCTGGGTCCGGACCGCCATGAGGGCATGGTCCAAGGCCTCGACCTGGAACTGATCGAGGCGCCGGAGCGGGGCGCCTTCATCCTGAATACCGGGCCGGACCATCTCGACGATACCTGCTCGGCCTATACCGACCTCATGGCCCGGGCCATCGAGCTCGGCATGCCGATGGTCTGCGCCAATCCGGATCTCGAAGTCATGCAGGGGCGGGAGCTGATCTATTGCGCCGGCCATCTGGCACATGCCTACGAACAGCGCGGCGGCACCGTGCGCTGGCACGGCAAGCCCTATCCCTCCGTCTACGCCACGTGCCTGGAGATGTTGGGCGGGCTGGCTCCGGGCCAGGTGCTGGCGATCGGCGACTCCTTACGCACCGACATCGCCGGCGCCAGCGGCGTCGGCATCGACAGCGCGTTGGTGGCGTCGGGCATCCATGGCACGGAACTGGCCGGATTATGGCAGGAGACGGCCGATCCCACGGCTTTCCCTGGCATCATTGCCGGCCTCGCGGGCACCGGCGCCCAACCGAATTGGGTGATCCCCGGCCTGCTCTGGGGCCCTGAATAGAGCCTATTTCAGAAACCGCTCCGGCAGCCGCCGGAGCGGCATCCTAGTTCAGGCCCTTGCCGGACTTGGCGTATTTCTCGCTCAAGGGGTGGTCCGGCTGCGTCACGTCCTGGTCATCCTTGATGATACGATAGCGGCACATGGCATTGTCCACCGTGCCCCAGGCGCGTGCCGCCCAGACGTGGTGTGCGCTCTCATACGTATCGAAGGGACCGAGGCGCTCGATGCTCTGTCCAGGGGCCGCAACCTCGAATTTCGTGTCGACGTACTCGCCGCCTACGACCCAATAGCTCATCGGTCATACTCGCCTGATTGCAACAGCCGGCGGGCATTCTGCGGTGAATGCGTGATGTCCGCAAGCACGGCAAGGCGCTGAAACCCCTCGATTTCCGCCGGGAAGCAATGGGCGTGCCGCATAGCCCGGCGATTTTGAGCGGCGTGCCGGAACCTTTGCCCTATCCTAGTGTTCAATTCGCCGATTCCGCAGCCAACGTCCGGTGGAAGAATTCATGTCCCGCCATTGCATAGCCTTGAAACCTTCACGCCGGACGCCGATGATGGAAAGGACGACGACAACCAACGCGAGCGGGCAGCCCGACGACGTCGGATCAGGGGAATAGGGGGCAACATTGCATCATCGCGCTCGGCATCCATACTCGGCCTGCGGGCTCCTCATCCTGATCCTGTTTGCCGGATGGTTGGGGCTGGCGCCGTCGAAAGCCATGGCGCAGACGCCATCGCCGCTCGGCGAGTGGCAATTCTCGGCCGGCGTGCCGCTGCGCACGATGTTCGAGAACCCGATGCCGAAATGGGACATCAGCTTCGGCCCCGCCTTCGACTATCAACCGGATTTCGAAGGCTCGAATTCCTACAAGGCCCAACCGGGCCTGGCCCTCGATGTCCGTTATCGCGACATCGCCTTCATATCGACCGGCGAAGGCGTGGGCGTGAATCTGCTGCGCGGCAAGACTTATCGCGCCGGCGTCGCCATCACCTACGACCTCGGCCGTTCGGGCGACGACAACCATCACCTGCGCAGCCTCGACAACATCGCGACGGCGCCGGAGGTCAAGGTTTTCGCCGATTACGTCTTCCTGCCGACCGTCGCCGGCCACCAATGGCCGATCGTCACGCGCATCGACGCACGGCGCGGCTTCGGCGGTAATAACGGCTATATCGGCGACCTCTCCCTCTATGCGCCGGTCACGGGGTCGAAGACCTTCTTCGTCTTCGTCGGCCCGACCGTCTCGGCTGCAGACTCGACCTATATGCGCAACTATTTCGGCGTCACGTCGCTACAGGCGACGAATGGCCATCTCAAACCCTTCCGACCTGGTAGCGGCATCAAGGATGTCGGCATCGGCGCCAGCGCCACCTGGTTCTTCGCCAAGCACTGGTTCATGACCGGCGACATCTCGTTCGAGAAGCTGGTCGGCCAGGCCGCCGAAAGCCCGCTTTCGGTGGACAGCACCGCGATCGCCGTCAGCAGCAGCGTCGAATATCAATTCTGACCTACTTCCGGAGATGCTCTTGATGACCCGCACGGCAATCCTTCCTTGCCTGTTCCTGCTCGCCGGCTGCGCAGCGCTGGGCGGGTCCCAGACGCCCAGCTCCTTCGTGGTGGCGTTCAATCGCGACAGTGCCAATCTCACGCCTGGAGCCCAACAGGTGATGGACGGCATCGCCGATCAGGTGACGCAGCAGCATCCCTCCAAGGTCGAGATCATCGGCCAGACCTCCGGTACCACGTCCAAGGACATCCAGGTGGCCGACCAGCGCGCCCAAGTCGTACAGAATGCCCTGACGCAAGCCGGCGTGCCCGCCAACCTGCTCCAGCGCAATCCAAGCGTCCAACCGGGCGGCGACGCGCTGTCGCGCAAGGTGCTGGTCGTCTTCGATAAGTAGATAGCCGGCGAAACCGCCTACAGTAGTAAGGCCAGGATTTAGTGTCAGAGGCGGGCGTTCCCTCCTTTGATCGATCCCGGCTGGCAACTTTCGAGAATGCGCCGAAGGACGAGCGGCCTGATTTGTGGCTGAGCCACTCGGGCGTCGGCCTTATGGCGCCCCGAAGCCGCCGCCGCCCGGCGTTTCGATGATGAAGACATCCTCCGCCGCCATCTCGGCACGGCAGCAGGCGGGATAGGTCTCGCGCCCGCCATCCCGTCGCTCGACAATATTGAATCCCAGCGCGCCGGGGCTCCCGCCTTCGAGACCGAAGGGCGCGACCTTGCGGCGGTTGGCGAGCATGGCCGCCGTCATCGCCTCCAGGAAGCGCACCCGCCGCACCACGCCGTCGCCGCCCCTGTGCCGGCCCTCGCCACCCGAGCCCTTGCGGATGCGGAAATCGTCGATCATGACCGGGAAGCGCCATTCCAGCACCTCCGGATCGGTCAGCCGTGAATTGGTCATATGGGTCTGCACGGCATCCGTGCCGTCGAAATCCGGCCCGGCGCCGGAGCCGCCGCACACCGTCTCGTAATACTGGTACGTGTCGTTGCCGAAGGTGAAGTTGTTCATCGTGCCCTGGGCCGCGGCCATGACGCCCAAGGCGCCATAGAGCGCGTCGGTCACGCATTGGCTGGTCTCGACATTGCCGGCGACGACCGCCGCCGGGTAGCGCGGGTTCAGCATCGAGCCGTCGGGATTGCGGATCTCGATCGGCACCAGGCAGCCGCCATTCATCGGGATCTCGTCATCGACCAGCGTGCGGAAGACGTAGAGCACGGCGGCCTTGGCGACGGCGGCCGGTGCGTTGAAGTTGCTGGGCTGCTGTGGGCTGGATCCTGCGAAATCGACCACCGCCCTGCGCGCCTGATGGTCGATCGACACCGCCACATTGATGCGGGCGCCGTCATCCAGCTCGACCGTGAAGCTGCCATCCTGCAAATGATCCAGCACCCGGCGCACGGATTCCGCGGCGTTGTCCTGGACATGGGTCATATAGGCCTGGACGACATCGAGACCGAACAGCCGGATCATGGCATGCAGCTCCTGCACGCCCTTCTCGCAGGCCGCGATCTGCGAGCGCAGATCGCCCAGGTTCTGCACCGGGTTGCGCGCCGGATATCTCGACGTGCCGAGCAGTTCGATCAATGCCTGTTCACGGAAATGCCCGGCATCGACCAGCAGGAAATTGTCGATCAGCACGCCCTCGTCGTCGATGGTCTTGCTGTCGGGCGGCATGGAGCCAGGCGTCAGCCCGCCGATATCGGCCTGATGGCCGCGCGCGGCAACATAGAACAGTACCGGGCCGGTGCCTGTCCGGTCCTCCTCGCCGAAGACCGGGGTGATGACGGTGACGTCCGGCAGGTGCGTGCCGCCATTATACGGCGTGTTCAGCATGTAGACGTCGCCAGGCTTCATGCCGCGCCCGTCTCGGCATTCCCCCCTCGCCTTGATGATGCTGGCGACGCTCTCGCCCATCGAGCCCAGATGCACCGGCATGTGGGGCGCATTCGCGACCAGCGACGCCTCGCCATCGAACAAGGCGCAGGAGAAATCCAGCCGCTCCTTGATGTTAACCGAATAGGCGGTGTTCTGCAGCGCCACGCCCATCTGCTCGGCGATCGACATGAACAGGTTGTTGAACAGCTCCAACATCACCGGGTCGGCTTCCGTACCGATGGCGTGACGCTGCGGCCGCGCCACCGCACGCTCCAGGATCAGATTGGCGCGATCGTCCAGCCGTGCCGCCCAACCGGGGTCGAGCACGGTGGTCGCCGTCGCCTCCTTGATGATCGCCGGCCCCAAGATCTTCTGTCCGGCGCCCAGCCGGTCGCGATCATAGAGTGGCACCGGCTCGAAACGCGTGCCGGTCCAGAAATCGACATGCGTGATAGGCTGGGCATCGTGCTCGGCCATAGGCGCAGCGCCGCTTTCATCGCCGGTACCCGCCGCCTGGCCGATGATCTCGACCCGCACCGCCTCAACAACCAGCGCCTTGCTTTCCGGCACGAAGCCATAACGGCGGCGATGCGCCGTCTCAAAATCCCGGACCACCTCGTCGGCGCTGCCGAACGGCACCTCCAGGGTCGAATCCGTGCCTTCGTATTTGAGCGACAGCCGCGCTTCGGCCTCGATCTGGCCGTCCGCGACGCCTTGCGCCGCCATCTCGGCGCGGCCGGCCCGGGACAACTCCGCCACTGCACGTTCCAGCTCGTCCACACCGGCATCCAGGCGCTTCTCGACCGCGCGGCTCTTCAACAGCCGCATATCGGCCTGGCCGATGCCATAGGCCGAGAGCACGCCGGCCAGCGGATGGATGAAGATCCGGTCCATGGCCAAACTGTCGGCGACCCGGCAGGCATGCTGGCCGCCGGCCCCGCCGAAGCAGACGAGCGTGTAGCGGGTGACGTCGTAGCCCCGCTGCACCGAAATGCGCTTGATCGCGTTCGCCATGTTCTCGACCGCGATGGTGAGGAAGCCTTCGGCGATGGCTTCGGGCGATTTAGCGCTGCCGGTGGCCGCTTCGACCTCGCGCGCCATCGCGGCGAATTGCTCGGCCACGGCATCGCGGTCGAGCGGCTCGTCGCCATTGGCCCCGAACACGGCCGGGAAGTGCTGCGGCTGGATGCGGCCCAACATGACATTGCAGTCGGTGACGGTGAGCGGGCCGCCGCGCCGATAGCAAGCCGGGCCCGGCACGGCACCGGCACTTTCCGGCCCGACGCGGAATCTCGCCCCGTCGAAGCGGCAGATCGAGCCGCCGCCGGCCGCCACGGTGTGGATATGCATCATCGGCGCGCGCAGGCGCACGCCGGCCACCACCGTCTCGAAGCTGCGCTCGTACTCGCCGGCATAATGTGAGACGTCGGTGGACGTCCCGCCCATGTCGAAACCGATCAGCCGGTCGAAGCCTGCCGCCTCGCCCGATTTCACCGCGCCGACGATGCCCCCGGCCGGTCCCGACAGGATGGCGTCGCGGCCCTGGAAGTGCCTGGCGTCGGTCAAACCGCCATTCGACTGCATGAACAGGAGCCTGGCCGCCTCGGCCGCACCGGTCTCGCCGTTCAGCGCCGCATCGACCCGGTCGACATAGCGGCGCAGGATCGGCGAGAGATAGGCGTCGACCACGCTGGTATCGCCGCGGCCGACCAGCTTCATCAGCGGGCTCACCTCGTGGCTCACCGATACCTGCGTGAAGCCCAGCGCGCGCGCGATGCGGGCGATGGCGTTCTCGTGCTCCGGATAGCGATAGCCGTGCATCAGCACGATCGCGACCGAGCGGATGCCGGCATCGAAACCGGCTTTGAGCGCCGCGCGCGCCTGGGCCTCGTCAAGGGCCACGCGCACGGTACCGTCGGCCAGCAAGCGCTCCTCGATCTCGACCACCTGCTCGTAGAGCATCTCGGGC
>DATJJW010000302.1:0-19936 GCA_035491935.1 Allostellaceae bacterium
CGCTCGACGGAGGCCACGAAGCTGCGGTCGATCTTCACGATATCGACCGGCATGCGCGAGAGATATCCCAGCGAGGAATAGCCCGTGCCGAAATCGTCGAGCGCCACCTTGCCGCCCATCTCGCGGAACCAGCCCAGCACCTTGGCTGCCGGGCTGTCCGGTTCGACGAAGACCTCCTCCGTCACCTCCAGCGTCACCAGCTTGGGGTCGGCCTGCAATGCCTTGAACAGCGTCTCGACCTCGCTGCGGAAGGTCGGGTAGAGCAGCTGGGTCGGGCTGACATTGACGTTGATGGTGAGCGCATGGCCACGGGCGAGCTGCCCCGCCTGCCAGGAAAGCGCCGCATGCAGCACCCACAGCCCCAATTCGATGATCAGGCCGCTCTGCTCGGCGGCGCGGACGATCTGCGGCGTCGAGGCATGGATCAGGTCCGGCGGCGCGCGCAGCAGGGCTTCGGCACCCAATGGCCGGCGCTCGATGTCGAGCAGCGGCTGGAAGTGCAGCGACAGCGCGTTGTGCCGCAGCGTCTCCTGCAGCTTGCCGGCCAGCTCCAGCCGGTCGCGCATGCCGTTCATCATCTGCGGCGCGAACAGCACCTGATCGTGCCGGGTGTCTTCCGCCTCGAACAGCGCCACGCTGGCATCGCTCAGCAGGCCCATCGCCGTGGCGTCGTCCTGGGCACGCACGACGCCGACCCGGATCTGCAGTGCCGCCTCGATCGGCGTGCCTTCGACGGGAGCGGATTTCGCCAGTGTCTGGCGCAGGTTCTGGATCGCCGCCCAGGGATCTTCCGCGCCGTCCAGGACGATGATGAATTCGCGCCGCCGCCGGCCGACGAAACGCGCCGTAGGCAGTGCATAGCGCAGCGTCGCGCCGAAGGCACGCAGCACCGCGTCGCCGACCTCGAGGCCATAGGCGGCAGCGATGACGCGGAAACCCATCAACTCGACCAGGATCGTCCAGTCGCGCCGTCCGGTCGCCAGGTCGTGGCTGACCATCTCCGTGTAGCGTGCCTCGGTCGGCAGGCCGGTCACGCTGTCGACATAGGCCAGGGTCTCGGCCCGCTCGACCAGATCGGCATTCTCGAAGGCCAGCGCCACGTTGTGGCCGAAGACGCGCAGGAGCTGGAGGTTGGTCGGATCGACGCTGCGATGGTCGGCCGCGGCATAGATGCAGACGTCCCGGCCGGACGGCGTCATGGTATGCAGCACGATGGCGTCCGGCTCGACAATGGTCTGCCGTTCCACCATCGCCCGCTTGACCAGCACGCCGATGCGGCTGATCGGCAGCTCGCTGACCGGCCGTTCGACGAAGCCGGTGAGGCTGCCGGCGGCGGCCAGCACCATCATCTCCGCATTTTCGCCTTCGCCCTCGGCCACGCAGACCACGCCCTCGGTCGCGACCCGCAGCAATGACGCCAGCTGGCGCAGCACGCCTTCAGCCAGTTGGCGGATCGCGCGGCGGCCGAACATCTCGCCCAGCCCCTCGATCAGCACCTGCAGCCCGTCGCGATGGCGCTCCAGCATGTCGATCTGCTCATAGGCCCTGAGCGCCGAGATGAGCGAAGTCGTCAGGCGGCGGAAATTCAGCTCCGCCTTCTCATGGTAATCGTTGATGTCGTAGCGCCGCACGACCTCCGCCTCGGGGGCGTAGCCCGGCTGGCCGGTGCGCAGGATCAGCCGCGTGCGGGTATTGTTGATCTCGTTGCGGATGCGGTCGACGAGATGGAGACCGGCCATCTCGCTTTCCATGACCACATCGATGAAGGCCACGGCGATGTCGTTGCGCGCGTTGAAATGTTCCAGCGCTTCCTCGGCGCTATAGGCGTGGTACAGCTTGAGCGGGCGGCCCTGATGGGTGAAGGCGGAGAGGGCGAAGCGGGTCGCGGTATGCACCATCTCGTCATCGTCGATGACCAGGATGTGCCAGGCGTCGTCCGTCTGCTCGACCTCATCGTCGATAAGATCGTCGTCATGCATGGTCGTGTTTGTTTCTGCTGCGGCCATGGTCGCTGACATCAAGTCTTTCCTGCCGTGAATTTGCGGGAAAGGGATGAGCAAACCTTTAAGACCGCAGGTACGTTGCACTGCAAAATAAACCGGATTTCATGACAGATTGAAGACAAGCGGCGCGGGGCTGGCGCTTCCGCATCCGGCGGCGGGCATGCTAGAGGGGGGTAGGCGATCGGTTTCGCCCCAGTTCGAGGAAACACGCATGGCTGCCGATATCACCGCTGACACGTCCCGTGCCGTCGCTATGGGCCGCACCGGCATCATGGTCTGCGGTCATGGCAGCCGGGACGAGGCGGCGATGGCGGAATTCCAGCTGGTGGCGGCCGGCATCCGCGCGCGCCTGCCGGATTTTCCGATCGAGACCGGCTATCTCGAATTCGCTCGCCCGACCATCCGAGAAGGCTTGGAGGCGTTGAGGGCTCAAGGGGTCGACCACATCCTGGCGGTCCCGGGCATGCTCATGGCCGCATCCCATGTCAAGAACGACCTGCCTTGGGAGTTGAATACCTTTGCCGCGGCGCATGATGGCCTCGACATCCGCTTCGGCCGCGATCTCGGGCTCGATCCCCGGCTGCTGGCGGCGGCCTCCGAGCGCATCGCCGAGGCGGCGGGCGAGGGACCGCGTGACGAGACGCTGCTGGTCGTGGTCGGTCGCGGCACCAATGACAGCGACGCCAATTCGAATATCTCGAAGGTGGCGCGCATGCTCTGGGAAGGCATGGGCTTCGGCTGGGCGGAAGTGGCCTATTCCGGCGTGGCGCATCCCCGTGTCGACGCCTGTCTGGAACGCGCGATGAAAATGGGATACCGCCGGATCGTCGTCTTCCCCTACTTCCTGTTCACCGGCGTGCTGGTCAAGCGCATCTACGACCAGACGGATGCGGTGGCGGCGGCGCATCCGGGCGTCGCCTTCATCAAGGCGCCCTATCTTCGGGATCACCCGCTGGTCATGGACGCCTTTGCCGACCGTGCCGCCGAGATGCTGGGCGAGACGCCGCCGCCCAATTGCCGACTGTGCAAGTACCGTACGCAGATCGTCGGCTATGAAGACGATCTAGGTGCCGCGCAACGTGGTCATCACCATCACGTCGCCGGCATCGGCACGGGCACGCACGATCATGGGCATCACGATGCAGATCATCACCATGCCGGCCACCACCATCACCATCACGGCCACGACCAATAAAAGGGTGGCGTCAGCGGTTTGACGCCATCCCATTGCTCCGTTCTCTCAGGCCTTGCGTGCAGCGGATGAGTCGGGGCCGGCCCCATCGCAGGTCAGCCGGTGTGGCGCACATGGATGTGGTCGTGGCGCCGGCTGCCGCCGCTATGCTGGTGCTCCTGTGTTTCGACCGCGACAGGCACGGTGACGAGGCGGCCATGACGCACGCCGCGCTCGGCGATGAGGTGGTCGGCGATGTGGCGCACCTCGTTCATGCGGCCGCGCAGTACCGCCACCTCCATGCAGCTATCGTGATCCAGGTGGACATGCATGGTGGCGAGCGTCAGATCGTGGTGGTCGTGGAAGGACTGGGTCAGCCGCTTCGACAGTTCGCGCGCGTTGTGATCGTAGACATAGACGAGGGCTGCGACGCTGGTCTGTTCGGCGGCCGGTTCCGGCGGGTCCAGCGGATCGCGGCGTTCGGCAGCGTCCTCGGCCGTCCGGGTGATGCCCGCGCGTGTCATGTCGCGGATCGCCTCCGAACGGTTTTGGTAGCCGCGCTCCGCCATCAGGCGGTCGATCGCCTCGATCAGCTCGTCGTCGAGGGTGATGGTGATGCGCTGCATGCCGAATCCTCTCCCCTGGTCCTCTCCGTGAGTATGAGCTTTTTATATGGACATCATACCAGTGGGATCGTATGGTCCCGCACGTTTTCGGGGCCGGTGAGTGTTATCCTTCATGAGTATCTCATTCAGACAGATTTTCGATGACCAAAATGGTGCTCTGAAGACCAAGATCGCCGGCCTGATCATCTGTCTCGTCTGTCTGAACCTGGCGGCCTGGGGCTGGGCGCTCCTCAGCTTCAAGGCCTATCCCGTCCTGCTGGGCACTGCGCTGCTCGCCTGGAGCTTCGGCCTGCGCCATGCGGTCGATGCCGACCATATCGCGGCCATCGATAATGTGACCCGCAAGCTGATGCAGGAGGGCAAGCGGCCGATCGGCGTGGGATTCTTCTTCTCGCTCGGCCATTCGACCATCGTCGTACTGGCCTCGATCGCCGTCGCCGCAACGGCGACCGCCTTCAAGGACCAGATCGAGCGCTATCATGCGATCGGCGGCGTCATCGGCACCTGCGTCTCGGCGACCTTCCTGCTCGTCATCGCGCTGATCAATCTGGCGGTGCTCACCCGCGTCTGGCGCAGCTTCCGCGACCTCAGGGCCGGCCGCGCCGTGGCCGAGGCGGATCTGGAGGACATGCTGAGCGGTGGCGGCTATCTCACCGCCATTCTGCGTCCGGCCTTCCGACTGGTGACGCGTTCCTGGCACATGTATCCGCTGGGCTTCCTGTTCGGCCTGGGCTTCGATACCGCGACCGAGGTGGGCCTGCTGGGCATTTCGGCAGCCGAAGCCTCCAAGGGGCTGGAGATCTGGTCGATCCTGGTCTTCCCGGCGCTGTTCACCGTCGGCATGTCGCTCATCGACTCCATCGACAGCATCCTGATGCTGGGGGCCTATGGCTGGGCCTTCGTCAAGCCGATCCGCAAGCTCTACTACAACATGACCATCACCGCGGTGTCGGTGGTCGTGGCGGTCATCGTCGGCGGCATCGAGGCGTTGGGGCTGGTTGGCGATCAGTTGAACCTGGGCGGCCCATTCTGGGATGCCGTCGGTTCGCTCAACGACAATTTCGGCAATATCGGCTTCGTGATCATCGGCGTATTCATCGCCGCCTGGGTCGTCTCGGCCGCCATCTACCGTCTGCGCGGCTACGACCGGCTCGACTACAATCCCAATACACCCGCCGAGTGACAACCCTGCTCGTTTACAAGCTTCCGCCTCTCGCCTAGTCTCGCAGCCGAACAGCGGCAGCGGAGGGCGCATTGACATCGACCGAGGGCGTGGAAGGGGGCTCAATCCCGCCGGACGCGGACTGGTCGAGGCTGATGATGCGCGCCCAGGATGGCGATGGCCGCGCCTATGGCAGCCTCATGCATGCGATCTCGCCCTATCTGCGCCATCTCGCGCGTCGCACCGGGCTTATGCCCGGCGATGTCGAGGATGCGGTGCAGGATGTGCTGCTGACCATCCACACCGTCCGTCACACCTATGATCCGGCGCGACCCTTCGCTCCCTGGCTGGTGGCGATCGCGCGTAACCGTTTCATCGATCGGCTGCGTCGCCTCTCACGTCTGGCCAGGCGCGAGACAGGTTTGAGCGAGGCGCATGAAACCGTGGCGGCGGCTGAGACGAACCATGTCGAAAGGGACAGTGAGGCCCGCCGCCTGCACGCGGCGATTCAGGAACTGCCCCCGGCGCAACGCCAGGCGATCGAGATGACCCGTTTGCAGGAATTGTCATTGAAGGAGGCATCGGCCAAGAGCGGCCAGTCGGAGACGGCGATCAAGGTCTCGGTGCACCGCGCGGTCAAGCGCCTGCGCCGGATTTTGGGCGGAGATGCCTCATGAGCGGCACGGATGAGCTGATCCAGCGCCTGTCCGGCGAGCTCCAGCCCGTGAAGCGCCTGGCGCCCCCCCTCTGGCGCGCGGCCCGCCTGATCATTGGCGCCACGATCCTCATTGCGGTGCTGGTGACGATCCGGGGCCTGCGCGAGGATTTCGCCAAGATGAGCGCCGATCCCGCCTATTGGGTGCAACTCTCCAGCGCCTGGGTCATGGGGGCGACCGCGACGCTGGCCGCGCTCAATATCAGCCTGCCCGATCGGTCGCGTTTCTGGATGCTGCTGCCGCTGCCGGTCGCCTGCCTGTGGGCCACCGGCTTTGTCTATGGCTGTCTCGGCGATTGGGTAGATGTCCCCTTCGGCGCGCCGATTATGCATGACAGTGCCAGCTGCCTGCTCACCATCACGCTGACCGGCGTGCCGCTGGCGCTGGCACTCTGGATGATGCTGCGCCGTGCCAAGCCGCTCGATGCCAAGGGTACGGCCTGGATGGGCGGCATCGCCATCGCCGGATTTGCCGATACGGCGCATCTCCTGATCAACATGGTGGAGGCGTCGCTGCTGATCCTGATCATCAACATGACCCCGGCGACGATCATCGTGCTGCTCCTGGGCATGGTCGGCCGGCGTCGACTCGGGGCTGTTGGCGGTTGAGGATTGGCTGGGCTTCGATTGAGGCGTATTGAAAAAGCGATGGAATTTCCGAGCTTTCAGGTATGAGCGCCTTCCACTCCCTCTATCGTCACGGCTTCGCGCGGGTCGCTGCCTGCACCGTCACCACGCATCTGGCCGATCCCGCGGCCAACGCGGAAGCCGTGCTGGCGCTCGTGCGTGCCCATGCGGCGGCGGCACCCGCGCTGATGGTGTTCCCGGAACTGTGCCTCTCGGGCTACTCGATCGAGGATCTGCTGTTCCAGGATCCGCTGCTCGATGCGGTGGCGGCTGCCGTCGACGTGCTGGTCCGGGCTTCCAAGGATCTGATGCCGCTGATCCTGGTCGGCGCGCCGGTATCCCATGCCGGGCGGCTCTTCAATGCGGCGCTTGCCATCCATCGCGGCCGGCTCCTGGGCGTGGTGCCCAAGGTGCATCTGCCCACTTATCGCGAGTTCTACGAGCGGCGCCATTTCGTCTCCGGCGCCGGCATCACGGGCCAGACGATCCGTTTGCGCGCTCACGAGGCGCCGTTCGGCACCGACCTCATGTTCGAGGCCACGGACCTTGCCGGCTTCGTCGTCCATGCCGAGATCTGCGAGGATGTCTGGGTGCCGGTGCCGCCCTCGTCCCCGGCGGCGCTGGCCGGTGCCACGGTGCTGGCCAATCTGTCCGCCAGCAACATCACCATCGGCAAGGCCGAGACGCGGACCATGCTGTGCCGCGCGCAATCGGCGCGCTGCCTGGCGGCTTACCTCTACGCCGCGGCCGGCACCGGCGAGTCGACCACCGATGTCGCCTGGGACGGCCAGGCGGCGATCTTCGAGAATGGCGAACTGCTGACCGAAACCGAGCGTTTCCCGGTCGAGGCCCAGGCGGCCGTGGCCGATATCGATCTGGACCTGCTGCGTCAGGAACGGCTGCGCATGGGCAGCTTCGACGACAACGCGCGGGGGCAAATGTCGGTCCCGTACCGACGGATCGGTTTTGCCTTGGCGCCGCCGTCGGACAATCTGGGTCTGCGCCGGGTGCTGCAGCGCTTTCCCTTCGTGCCGGCCGATCCGGCGCGGCTGGCCCAGGATTGCTTCGAGGCCTACAACATTCAGGTTTCGGGCCTGGTCCAGCGTTTGTCCGCCGGCAAGATCGCCCGCGCGGTCATCGGCGTTTCCGGCGGTCTCGATTCGACCCAGGCACTCATCGTCACGGCCAAGGCCTTCGACCTGCTCGGCCGCGCGCGTGCCGACATCCTGGCCTACACCATGCCGGGCTTCGCCACCGGCGATGAAACCAAGGGCAATGCCATCGCCTTGATGTCGGCCCTGGGCGTGACATGGGCCGAGCTCGACATCCGGCCGGCGGCGACGCAGATGCTGAAGGATATGGGCCATCCCTTCGGGCAAGGGCAGAAAGTCTACGACGTGACCTTCGAGAACGTCCAGGCGGGATTGCGCACCGATTATCTCTTCCGCCTGGCCAACCAGAATGACGGCATCGTCATCGGCACCGGCGATCTGTCGGAGCTGGCGCTCGGCTGGTGCACCTATGGCGTCGGCGATCAGATGTCGCATTACAACGTCAATGCCGGCGTGCCGAAAACGCTGATCCAGCACCTCATCCGCTGGACGATCGCGACCGGGCAATTCGCCCAGGGCGTCTCCGACACGCTCGGCCGCATCCTCGATACCGAGATCTCGCCCGAGCTGGTGCCGGTGAATGCCGGCGAGAAGCCGCAGAGCACGGAGGCCAAGATCGGCCCCTATGCGCTGCAGGACTTCAACCTGTTCCATGTGCTGCGCTACGGTTTTCGCCCATCCAAGATCGCCTTCCTGGCCATGCATGCCTGGAGCGACCGCAATGTCGGCGCCTGGCCGCCCCATTACCCGCAAGACAAGCGGCCGGAATACGATCTGGCAGCCATCCGCCATTGGCTGGAACTGTTCCTGAAGCGCTTCTTCGGCTTCAGCCAGTTCAAGCGCTCGGCGGTGCCCAACGGTCCCAAGGTGTTGGCCGGCGGTGCGCTATCGCCCCGCGGCGACTGGCGCGCACCTTCCGACGGCAACGCCAAGGTGTGGCTGGAGGAGCTGGAAAGGAACGTGCCGAAGGGTTAGGCCGCCTTCCGTGCCCCCGCGACGCAGCCGACCACGGCTGTCGTTGTCAGGATGACCGGCCAGCCGATCGTCTCGCCCAGCATGAAGGCGGCGAGGATGAAGCCGAAGAAGGGTTGGAGCAGCTGCAGCTGGCCGACCGCGGCGATGCCGCCCAGGGCCATGCCGCGATACCAGAACAGGAAGCCCACCAGCATCGAGAAGACCGAGACATATCCCATGGCGCCCCATTCGGCCCAGGTGATGGCGTGCGGGTGGGCTGGCCACCAAAGGGCGCTCAACCCCAGGCAGAGCGGCAGGGACAGAATCAGCACCCAACAGATCACCTGCCAGCCGCCATAGCGCCGGGCGAGTACGGCGCCTTCGGCATAGCCGAGCCCGCACAGCACCACCGCGCCGATCATTTCGAGGTCGCCGACCGATCCTTGGCCGGTATTGCCGGTGGCGGCAAAACCCATGACGCAGGCGCAGCCCATCAGCGAAAAGGCCCAGAACAGCGGCTTCGGCCGCTCGCCGGCGCGCAGCACGCCGAATATTGCCGTTGCCATGGGCAGGAGCGCCATGAACAAGAGCCCGCGCGCCGAGGTCATGTGCTGGAGCGCCAGCGCCATCAGCAGCGGGAAGGCGACGACCACGCCGAAGGCGGTGATGGTGAGGCCCTTGAGATCGGCGAGGCCGGGACGCGGCGGGTGGATGACCAGGATCAGTACGATGGCCAGCAAGCCGGCCACTGCCGCGCGGCCGAAGGTGATGAACATGGCATCGAAGCCCCCCAGCGCCAGCCGCGTCATCGGCAGGGAACCCGAGAAGATGATGACGCCGACGAGGCCGTTCACCCAGCCCCGGAGTCGCGTATCGGCAAGTTGGCTATCGAGGGAGTCGGGCATCGGCGGCGATCGTCATCCGGCCCTCGTCCTCGGGCGTTGCGGGATGCACAGCCTAGGCCGCGGCATTGCCGGGCGGAACCGTCAAAAATGGAGATCGCTCTCCCGCCTGGCGAATGGAAGATGTCGCCGATCTTGCAGGAAGATGCCACCCACGGAATAGCTCCGTGACATTTTGGCGATGCAGCACGGAAAGTGCGTGAGGGGTCGTGCATTTCGTGTAGCATGCGCCTGCCTGACTTCCGGCCCCCATCCCGCGGGGCCCGCATCCCCGTTCTCCCCGAAAGGATCTTCAGGTGAAACTGTCTGAGATGACCCCTGATACCCGTATCGACGCGGCCCGTGCCCGCCGCCGTTTCCTGATGGGCAACGCCTTCCTGCCGCGTGCGCGGCGCACCAAGATCCTGGCGACGCTGGGGCCTGCCAGCTCGACGCCGGAGATGATCCAGAAGCTGTTCGAGGCCGGTGCCGATAATTTCCGCCTCAACTTTTCCCATGGCACGCATCAGGATCATGCCGAGCGCGTGAGGATGATCCGCGACCTGGAGGCGCGGGTCGGCCAGCCGATCGGCATCCTGGCCGACGTCCAGGGGCCGAAGCTGCGCGTCGGCGCCTTCGAGGGCGGCAAGGTCATGCTCACCACCGGGCAGAAGCTGCGGCTCGACATGGACGAGGCGCTGGGCACCGCGGTCCGCGCGCGCCTGCCGCATCCGGAGATCATCGGCGCTGCGACCATCGGTTCGAGCCTGCTGCTCGATGACGGCAAGCTGCGCCTCAAGGTCGTCGACCGCGGCGTCGATTATCTCGACACCGAGGTGATGGTCGGCGGCATGCTCTCGGACCGCAAGGGCGTCAACGTGCCCGATGTCGTGCTGCCGATCCCGGCGCTGACCACCAAGGACCGCACCGACATGGAGTTCGCCATCGAGCATGGCATCGACTTCATCGGCCTGAGCTTCACCCAGCGCGCCGACGACGTCGCCGAGGCGCGCGAGATCGCCAAGGGCCGGGTCTGGATCATGACCAAGTTCGAGAAGCCCCAGGCGCTCGAAAACCTGGAAAGCATTCTGGCGCTCTCCGATTGCGTGATGGTCGCGCGCGGCGATCTCGGTGTCGAGATGCCGCCGGAGGAGGTGCCGATCGCGCAGAAGCGCATCGTGCGTGCCGCCCGCCAGCTCGGCAAGCCGGTGGTGGTCGCGACCCAGATGCTGGAAAGCATGATCAACGCGCCGGCGCCGACCCGTGCGGAGGCCTCTGACGTCGCCACCGCCGTGTTCGACGGCGCCGATGCGGTGATGCTCTCGGCCGAGACCGCTGCCGGCCAGTATCCGATCGAGGCCGCGACCATCATGAGCCGCATCGTCGAACGGGTGGAGAAGGACAAGGGCTGGCGCGCGATCATGAATGCCAGCCGCGAGCCCGGCGAGAAGCGCGCGGCCGACGCCATCTCGTCGGCGGCGCAGCACGTCGCCGACATGGTCGACGCCAAAGCGATCGTGGCCTTCACGCTCGCCGGCACCACGGCGCTGCGCGTGGCGCGCGAGCGGCCGGATACGCCGATCATCGGCCTCACGCCCAACCGCTCCAGCGCCCGCCGCATGGCCATCGCCTGGGGTGTGCACCCGGTCGTCGGCAAGGATGCGAATTCCATGACCGATGCGGTCGAGAAGGCGCTGCGCGTCGCCTATGCCGAGGGCTTCGCCGATCATGGTGAGACGGTGGTCGTCACCGCTGGCGTGCCCTTCGGCCAGAGCGGCACGACCAACGCCCTGCGCATCGCCACCGTCTCCGGCGCGCCCAATACCTGATCGGACATGCCGATGCCGCCCGGAGATTAATCTCCGGGCGGCCCCAGCATGCCGAGCAGGGCCGTAACGGCCAGAACGCCCAGACCCAGCGCCATCTCGATTACGAGACTGCGGATCAGCGCATGGCGCGTGGGTGCGGGCGCCGTCACCAGCTTCGGTGCCAACCGGAAGCGATTATTCGCGGCACAGGCCAGCATGCCCACGACCAGCACCAGCTTGAGCGATAGCGTCCGCCCGTAGCCCGAGACGAGGAGGTCGCCGGGGCCGCGCAGCAAGGCCGCGGCATTGACGAAGCCCGACAGCGCGATTGCCGCCACCAGCCAGGGGCCCAGCCGCGAGAAGCGGGTGAGCGCTGTGGCCAGCCCCGTGTCGCCGCGCGCCCCATCATCGCCTGTCAGGGCCAGGCGCAGCAGCACGATCAGGCCGCCCAGCCACAACCCGCCGGCCGCGAGATGCAGGGCTTGCGCCAGTTCCGTCGCAAGGCCGCCATCGGCGGCATGGCCGGTCAAGCCCAGGCTGACCAGCAGGGTCATCGCCAGTACCGGCATCACATAGCGCCGGCTCCAGGAAAAACCCGCCATTGCTAAAAAGGCGGCGGCCAGCATCGCCGCCGCCAGGATCAGGCGTAGGCGCCAGACCCGGCCGAACGCCGTCTGGTCCAGCACCAGCGACAGCGTCTGCGGCGACGTCATCGCGTGGAGATCGCCGGTGAAGGCGGCTGCCAGCAGCATCAGCCACAAGAGCGCCGTCACCGCCGTCGCGATGGCGAGCCAGGCCTGGAGCCTGGGCCGACGGCTTGCTGCGCCGCCGGCCGGTGCCAGGGCCGACTGCAGCAAGGCATCCCCGGCCAGCGGCATCAGCGCTGCAAAATGTACGAAGCGGCAGAGCGCCAGGCAGAAATCCAGGCCGCTCACATCTTCATGCCCTTCATGTCGGGCGTGTCATGGTTCTCCTGGGTCGGCGCGCCCCGGGTCACCGACACCTCGACCGTGACCGTGGCGCCGCTGGCGAAATGCAGCGTCATCGGGAAATGCGTGCCAAGTGCCAGGGGCCCGTGCAGTCCGACCAGCATGATGTGTTTTCCAAGCGGCGCGAAGGCGGCGCTGCCGCCCGGCGGCAGGTCGACGGAATCAAGCGGCTTCATCGTGCCGGTGTCGCCCTTGGTCTCGCTTTCATGCAACTCGGCGCGGTCCGCCACCGGCGTCTCGACCCCGACCAGCTTATCGGCTTTCGGCCCGGCATTCCTGAGGAGGAGGTAGGCGGCACCTACGGTAAACGTCGGGATGGTCGGCCGCGCCCAGGCCTGCGTCACGATGAGTGCGCTCGGTGCGGTGATGGTGCCGACCGAGAAGTCGAAATTGCCCTGGGTGCGATGGGTGTCGGTAGCGGTCGCGTGCCAGGCGACGTGATAGCGGCCGGGCGACAACGGCCGCAGCTTGACGATGCCGTGCTTGCCATCGCCGGGCGCCACGTCGAGGGCGCCGGTATCGACGCGCACGCCATCGTCGCCCTTGACCTCGACGCCGCTGAAGGCCGGCTCGATACCTTCGCTGAAATAAAGGTCCAGCTGGCCGGGCGGCGGGGTCACCGTCGCGTCCGCCGGCGGGCTTGATTGAAGCAGATGTGCATGGGCGGCCGCGGGCAGGGGGACAAGGCAGGCGGCGAACAGCGGCAGGAGCGCCCACAGGGCACCGCGGGAATGACGGATCATGGCGACAAGGCCTCGAATCGAAAGAAGGGTATCGGGCCGCCAGCCTGGATTCAGGCGGCGGCGTTCACGGATCAGGCTTGGTCGGGGCGGCCGGTGGCCCGCGCTGTCGGGGTGCCTCGCCGATAAGCATCGCCGAACCGCGGTCGGGCCGTGGCACAAGGCGCGGCAAGGCGACGAAAAACCGGATCGGTCCGGCCAGGGCGCTGGGTGGCGGTGCCGAAGCCGGATTGGCCAGGGCGATGCAAAACGGGCAGAGCTGGCACGGAGCGGCCGGGCCGTCATGGCTTTGGGATGTCGGCCCCGCATGATGTTGGCCGCAGATCGCGGCGCCGAAGCCCGGTCCGCCCGACAAATAGATTGTAGCGGGCGGCATGGCGCCGGCCGGCACGATCCAGGCAAGAAGCAGCGCCTGTTGCAGCACGGCCAATATGGCGAGCAGCGTGGCCTTGCTCCGCCAAGTCGTGGCGAACCCGTATCGTCCTTCCAGTGCCATCGATCCTTCCGCCGCCCAACATCCGGCATCCGTCATCCGGCGGCCGGAACCCACAGTATGGGGCATAGGCATCGCCCGGCGAAATAGCCATCCGTCGCACCGGCCGCTGAAACAGTTCGTTAATCGATTTTCGCCCAATTCTATGCCTGTACCGCATGAAGTGTTGCCCGATGATCGAGTACTTTCCGACTAAGCGTTTGCGTTTCGATATCAGTGTCCTGATGGACGGCCGTTGGCAGATCGTCGGCGCCCTTGATGACGGCCGGAAGAAGCCCGGCGACCCTCTCGACGAACAGGACTTCGACAGGCTGGTCCAGGACGTCATGGCCCGCGCCCGGCAGATCCTGGCCGCGCCGAAGATCCAGGCCATCAAGGTGATGATGGAGGCGGTGCGCGCCAACGGCGTCGCCGTGTCGCGCGAGGTATTGAACCTGGAAGCCGGCAAGGCCGCGGGGATGCGCAATGTGCGTCATCACGGCGGCGAGGTGCCGCTTTGCGATACCTATGAGGATCTGCTGCAGCGGCCGGCACTCCATACGCTGGGCATCATCCTGCGCCCGATGCTCGATCGCGACTCGATCACGCCGCTCGAGCTCGTGACCTTGAAGGCCATTGCACGCAGTGTGCAGAAGAACCAGCAGGCCTTCTACGAGGCGATGGCCGTGGCCGCGCGCCAGCAGGCGGCGACGGCCGGCGTGCCGCAGAAGACGCGCATGGAGGTGCTGGACAAGCTGATGCAGCAGGGCTGCGCGCGGCTGCGCGCTGCCGATCAGCGCCGCGACTTGCCGGCGGTGCGTCCCCAGCGCGATGGATTTTCGCCCTACCTCGCGGCGGTCAAGGCCAAGATACCGTCGGGCGAACGGCGTTTCTGGCTGTTGCGCGGCCTCTCGGTGCTGACCGATGGCGCCTCGTCCTATCTGGGTAAGCTCGGCCTGTTGCTGCGCTTCGATCCATCGACGGCGGATGCGGAGACGCTGGAACTGCTGGACGAGGCGATCGCCGGCGTGCTCGACCAGCCGGACACTGTCCGCGACCTGCTCGGTCATCATCTGGATCTCGCCAGCGCCATCATGGCGATGCGGAATTTCGCGCAAGGGCTGCCGCCCAAGATCCAGCCGGAATTGACCGAGCCGTTGGGGCTGGCGATCGCCCAAGGCAGGCTGCCGCTGGCCTCTGCGGCGATCTGGGAGCGGCTGGCGCGTAGCCTCGCCGGTCAGCAGACACTGACCAAGCAAGGCGCCAAGGAGGAATGGGCGGCGTTGACGAAGCTCCAGGCGGAGCTGGGCGCGGCGACGCCTCAGGCGTTCCAGGAGCCTATCGCCCAGGCGCTGAAGAAACGCGTTGCCGAGGCGCGCCAGAGGCTGCTCGAGCGATGAGCGCCGCACGCATGGAGACCTGACAAAGTTTCATTTTTACCAAAATTTATCTCCCGATACGGTAAGCCCATAGTCTCCGGCAATCCAATATGGCTTCGGCCATGGGAGTCCTCCTTAAAGGCGGCTCGATGTCCCTCGATTTGATCAAAGCATTGGAAGAGCATGAACTTTGGCTGCGGCGCAGGGGCGGCAAGCGGCTGGACAAGCCCTGGGCCGATTTCGCCGGCGAGGGCCTGAGCCGGCTGAACTTCCGTCAGGCCCGCCTGCCGGGCGCCTCGTTCGAGAACGCGATCCTGTCGGCGACGGATTTCTCGCAGGCCGATCTGTTCTCCACCAATATGAATGGCGCCACGATCACCTGGGCGAAGTTCGTCAATGCCGATTTGCGTGGCAGCAGCTTCAAGGGGGCGGTGCTGGCCGGCGCCGACTTCACCGGCGCCGATCTCAGCGGTGGGACGCTGATGGATGGCAGCCGCGGTGGGGTGGATGGTCCGCGCGCCTTCATGGGCCATCGCGACGGCGCCGACCTTACCAATGCCGACATGACGGGGGTGAATGCGCTGGGCGCCAACCTCGAAGGCGCGATGCTGGCCGGCGCGGTACTGCGCGACGTCAATATGCGCAAGGCCAATCTGCGCGGCGCCGACCTGTCGCGTGCCGATCTCAGCGGCGCCGATCTCAGCGGCGCCGACCTGACTGCGGCGGATCTCAGCGGCACCGTACTGAAAAACACCAAGCTCGATGGCGTCGATCTGTCGCTCGCCGTCACCAACAACCAGATGGCTGCGAGCTTCGATGGCGATCCCAAGCTCTACGTCATGGTGGCGCTGCATCGCCGTTGGCTCGCCGGCGACAAGGGCGAGCGGGCGGATTTCAGCAAGCTTGACCTGGCCGGGCAGAATTTCGCCCGTCAGGAATTGTCGGCGGCGCTCTTCGTCGGCGCCAACCTTGCCGGGGCCTCCTTCCGCGGTGCCACGCTGCATTTCTGCGATTTCAGCAATGCCATTCTGAAAGATGCGGACCTGGCCGGGGCGATGGCCCAAGGTGCCTGCTTCAAGCGCGGCAACCTCGAAGGCGCCGATATCTCGTGCGCGGATTTCCGTCCGGCGGCGATCCTCGATCCCGAGCGCCGGCCGACCGGCCGGTTCTGGCCGGCCAATCTGATGTTCGCCAATCTGCGCGAAGCCAATGCCTCCGGCGCCTTCTTCGACGAGGCCAACATGGTCGGGGTCAATCTCGAAGGCGCCCAGATGGCAGGGGCTTCCATGGCACAGGCGATCGTTAAGAGCGGCACCTAGTTCGTGCGGGCTGGAAATATTTATTAACAACCGCTACGCATAATCTCTTCTGAGGGTCCGTTCTTAAAGAATTTTGGGCCATGGAGAGGCCGAATGCCTGTTCTGGACGGTTGGTGGTATATCGCGGGGGACAGCAATGTCGGCCCGTTGCCGGAAAATACGCTGCGCCAGCTCATCGCTGAAGGCGAGATCGATGCGGATACGCCCATGTGGCGTACCGGTATGCCCGCTTGGCTTCCACTTGGCGACATACCCGATCTGGTAGCCTTGCAGACCGAGGTGCTGGCCGAGCTGCGGACGGGCGTGTCGTCCTATCGACGGCCGGGCGTGCCGGCGATCCCGGCTGCCGTGCCTTTCGTGCCCGTCGGGCCCATGACGGTCGAGGTGCTGCCGGGTAGGGTCCGCCTGGCCGGCCCCTGGTCGCGGTTCTGGGCGCGCATGCTCGACCAGCTCGTGGCGATCGGCGTCATCAATATCGTGGTGATGGCGCTTGTCCAATACGCCCCTAGCTTTGCGATATGGGCCTTTCCGGTAGCGTTGCTGCTGTGGATCTCGCCATTGCCGGTGCTTCTCGACGCCAGTTTGATGGTTACGGCCGGCGGCACCCTCGGCAAATGGCTGCTGGGCATCCGGGTGCGCCGGGCCGATGGCGCGCAACTCGGATATGGCCAGGCCTGGCTGCGTGCACTCCGCCTGTGGCTCTATGGCTATGGCGCCAACATCCCCATCGTCAGCCTGGTGTTCCAGATTATGGCCTACGTCGCGCTGCGCCGGAACAAGCCGGTCTGCTGGGACCGGGAGAGCAGCGACATCGTGATCCAGTCCGGCAGCGCGGTCTTCCGCCGTTCATTGCTGGTCCTGCTCGTCAGCGTGTTCATCTGCCTGGCCAATGATGCCATGGTCCGGCGCATGGAAGCGCCGCTGGTCACCTGGCTGCACGCGGTACAGCAGGATCTGCGGCAAGACCTGGACAATGCGACCAATTGAAGCCGGATCATGGACTTCAGGTTGCAGCAACCTGAAGTCGTCCGGATCAGGCGCGGCTGACGATCTCCTGGAGCGCGGCTTCCAGCGTCGGGAAATCGTAGCTGAAGCCCAGGGCCAATGGTTTTTCGGGCTGGACCTGCTGGCTGATGAGAAAGAGATCCGCCAACCCGCCCAGCGCGAGGCGCAGGATGAAGGCGGGCACGCGCAGGAATACCGGGCGGCCGAGTGCCTTGCCCAGGCTCTTCATGAAGTCGCGATAGCGTACCGGCACCGGCGCCACGCCGTTGATCGGTCCTTCGACTTGGCTGTTGTCGATCGCGAACAGGATCATGCGAACGAGGTCCCGGCGATGGATCCAGGATAGGAATTGCCGACCGCTGCCCAGGATCGTGCCGAATCCAAGCCGCGTGGTCATGAGCAGGGGTGGCAGGGCGCCGCCATCAAGGTCCAGCACCAGACCGGTGCGCAGTCTGACCACGCGGATACCCAGGTTGCGGGCGGCCTGGGCGCGCGCCTCCCATTTGCGGCAGATCTCCGAGATGAAGATCGGTTGCGCCTCGCTGGCCTCGGTCAGCACCGTCTCGCCCCCATCGCCATAGAAGCCCACGGCCGAGCCATTGATCAGCACCGATGGCGGCCGTTGCAGCCGTCCGAGCAATTGCAGCACGGCGGTGGTCGTGGCGACCCGGCTGTCGATGAAGCGGCGGCGGCGTGCCGCCGTCCACAATCCGCCGATCAGCGGCTCGCCTGCCAGGTTGACCACGATGTCGATCGGTTCACTGGCCGCGATGGAGTCTAGATCGGTGCAGACGAGGATATCACCACCCAATAGGCGGGTGGCGCGCGCGTGATTTCGGGTCAAAGCAATGATCCGGTCACCTCGCTGCCGCAATGCGGCGATTAGTGCCCGTCCAATAAAGCCTGTGGCCCCGGTCACAAGAACCGTGGAGGTCATACTGGTGCTGCCTGAATGTCGACGCCTAGATGTTGATGGTCCGGCGCCAAGAATGTGGGATGTACTGCTGGTCCGAAGTGATCCTCGCTTAAACTCCGGAGCAACCGATTCGGTTTCATTTGATTTTTTAAATCAAAAGTTGTGCAAAGTCTTTGTTTATGTCGCGAGGTATTATGATCCGCGCGACGGGCGTGTTTTCCGGAGCCGCTTGCGTCCATGCCTTGGTCGTAGTACCCGGAATGGGCATGTCTCCTGTGGTCACCACGACCGCAAAGAGATGTGAAGGAACGGCCGGCAAGAGCCTGATCCGGTTAAGTCGAATCGACCTAAGCGGTGGGCCGGTCTCTACCTATCTAAATCTAAATCTGATCTAGGGCGGATCGCGGGAAGGCTGCGGGTGAGCGGACAGGTCATCAATGAAGTATATACCGGCGCAGGATCTACCCGTCGCGGAACACCGCCGGGTGGTGGCGGCGGCGGTAACCTGCTGCCATTTCTGGGGCCGGCGGTCGTCGCCTCCATCGCCTATATCGACCCCGGCAACATCGCGGTGAATATCCAGGCCGGTGCCGGGCACGGTTATGAATTGCTATGGGTCGTGGCGCTGGCCAATCTGGTGGCCATGCTGTTCCAGGCATTGTCGGCCAAGCTCGGCATCGCTACCGGCCAGAACCTGGCGGAACTCTGCCGTGAGCATTTCCCACGCCCGCTGGTCTATTTCATGTGGATCACCGGCGAGGTAGGGGCGATCGCGACCGATCTCGCCGAATTCCTGGGCGCGGCCATCGGCTTCTCGCTGATCTTTCATTGGTCCTTGTTGAGCGGCATGGTCGTCACCGCGGTGGTGACCTATGGAATCCTGTCGCTGCATCGCGGCTCGTTCCTGGGGTTGGAGATCTTCATCGGCCTAGCGGTGACGGTGATCGGCGGCTGCTACCTGCTCGAATTATTCCTGGCGCCGCCGGTCTGGGGCCAAGTGGCGCTGCACAGCGTCTGGCCGGAGCTGCATGGTGCGGATGCGGAGCTGCTTGCCGTCGGCATCATCGGCGCCACCGTCATGCCGCATGCCATTTATCTCCATTCGGGTCTGACCCAGCGGCGGGTCAAGCTGCAATCGGATGACGAGCGCGCCGCGGCGATCCGCTCTTCGAACCGCAAGGTGGTGATGACCCTGGCGGCGGCCGGGCTCATCAACATGGCGATGGTCTGCATGGCCGCCCGCGTTTTCCACGAGGGACATAACGACATCGCCTCCATCGATACGGCGTATCGCACGCTGGTGCCGGTGCTGGGCCAGGCGGCAGGCGTGATCTTCCTGGTGGCGCTGATGGCATCGGGCATATCGAGCTCGGTCGTCGGCACCTTGGCCGGCCAGGTGATCATGCAGGGCTTCGTGCGCTTCACCATCCCGATGGGCGTGCGCCGCCTGGTCACCATGCTGCCGGCGATCGCCATCGTGGCCCTGGGCGTCGATTCGACCCACGCGCTGGTACTGAGCCAGGTGGTGCTGAGCCTGGTTCTGCCGGTGCCGGTGCTGGCCCTGATCGTGCTGAGCCGCCGCCGTCAGCTGATGCGGGGCTTCACCCCATCGAAACTCACCGAGGTTACCGCCGTGGCCGCAGCCTTGCTGATCGTCGGCCTCAACCTGGCCCTGGTCATTGAATCGGTCTCTTAGGGCGGGGCCTGATGCCGTAATAGCGCTCCAGCAGCTCGACATTGCGCAGATTGGCCTTCCACACAACGTCGAGCAGGTCGCCGACTACCGGCATCGCGCCCAGCGCCGCCTCGACGGCGATGTTGCCGAGCATGCGGGCGAGCAGCCGTCTCGGCGCGCCCAGCCTGGCCGCCTCGAACACGAAATAGAGCGAGACGATGGCGAGCGCCGCGTCGCCCACCCCCGGCGGCAGGCCGATCAGGCTGTTGAGGCCGAGGCGGAAACGGGTACCCGGAAGGCGGAAGGCGGCATCGATGAACCAGGCGAGGCGGCGCAGCCGGGTGATGCGCCTGCCGGCATCGACACCATAGACGATACCATC
>DATJJW010000303.1:0-5621 GCA_035491935.1 Allostellaceae bacterium
AACGCCGGCAGTTCAAAGCCTTGGTAGGGCGAGATACCGCATCGGCGATGTTCGCGGGAGGGACAAGGGACATGGCCGGCCAAGTCATCGACATCGCGCAGACGATCGATCGTCTGCCGATGGGGCGTTTTCAATATCTCATCTTCCTGATGTGCGGCGCGACGCTCTTCGTCGAAGGCTACGATACCCAGGCCATCGCCTATGTCGCGCCGGCCGTGGCCAATGATTGGCATCTCAGCCGCGGCGCGCTGGGGCCGGTCTTCGGCGCCGGGCTGTTCGGGCTGATGATCGGCTCCTTCCTGATCGCGCCTCTGGCCGACCGCATCGGCCGGCGCAACATCATCCTGCTGTCGACCGTGTTCTTCGGGGCCATGACCCTGGCGACACCGCTCGTCCATTCGGTGTCGGAGCTGCTGATCCTGCGTCTCGTCACCGGGATAGGGTTGGGCGGCGCCATGGCCAATGCGGTGACGATGGCCGCCGAATATGCTCCGGCGCATCGCCGCGCCAGCATCGCGATGATCGTCTTCACCGGCTTTCCGATCGGTTCGGCGGTCGGTGGCCTGGTCGCGGCCTGGCTGCTCAGCGCCGGCGGCTGGCATGCGGTCTTCGTGCTGGGCGGGGCCGTGACCCTGGTCTTCGCCGCCGTGCTGCTGGTCAAGCTGCCGGAATCGGCGCGTTTCCTGGTCTTGCGCGATGCGGCGGACGAGCGTCTTGCCCACATCATGGCGCGAATCGGCGGCGCTGCGCTGGCTGAGCCAGGACATCGCTTCGTCTCGGGCGAGGCGGTGGTGCCGCGTGCCGCGATCGGGCAGCTATTCCGGGAAAACCGCGGCATCGTCACGCCCCTGCTCTGGGTCGTCTATTTCATGAGCCTGCTCGACCTCTATCTTTTGGCGAGCTGGCTGCCGACGACAATCCATGCCCAAGGCATTTCCGTGGGCATGGCCGTCGTCGTGACATCGCTGCTGCAGGTCGGCGGCATCCTCGGCGCCTTGACTTTGGGCGGCCTCGTCCAGCGCTTCGGTGCCTTCCGTGTCATGCCCGTGGCCTATGTGCTGGCGGCGGTCTCCATTGCCTGCATCGCCTTCGTCGGCGGCTCCATCGGCCTCACCATGGCCGCGGTCTTCTGTGCCGGCTTCACCGTCATCGGCGGCCAGAACTGCAACAACGGCCTGGCGTCGATCATCTATCCGACGCCGATCCGTGCGACCGGGGTGGGTTTCGCCAATGCCGTCGGCCGCATCGGCTCGGTCACCGGCCCGACGATCGCCGGCATCATGCTGTCGATGGATTCCGATGTGCGGGCGATCTTCCTCTTCGGCGCAATACCGCCGCTATGCGCCGCGGCGGCGCTCATCGGCATTGGCCGCCAGCGTTCCGGCGCCGTTCCGGTCCAGGCCAGTTGGGCGAGCCAGGCGCGCCGGGAGGGCTAATAGAGGCGAGGCTGGCGGTCAGACGGCCCGCCAGCCCAACTCGCCCTTCGCGATCAGCCGGTCGACCAGCGGCCGGATCATGTCGACCAGATAGCGTTCGAGGGAAGGGCGGATGCCCTTGTTGAGGATCAGCGCCACCGTACGGCTGATCGGCGGCACGATCCGCCGGCAGCCGAGCTGCCCGGTCATCACGTCATCGAGGAACAGGCCATAGGGAACGATCGAGCATTGGCCATGATGGACGAGCATCTCCCGCTTGAGCCGCGTCGGCTCGACCTCCAGGGCACCGGCCAATTCGACCCCGCCTTCATGGGCCGCCGCCTCGATGAAGCGGCGGGTGCGGTGGCGGCGGTATCCGAGCACCAGAGGCAGGGTCGAGAGCGCATCGAGCGGAAAGGCGCCGGCTTGCGTGTCGACCAGCTCGGGCGATCCGACCAGAACCAGGTCCTCGCGATAGAGCGGCACGATGCGCAGCGTGTCGGCGGCGACCGGATCGTAGCAGAGGGCGGCGTCGAGTTCGGCGGTCTTGACCATGGGCCAGAGGTCGTCGCTCAAGGCCTCGCGGACCAGCAGCTTGAGCGGCGGCTTGCGCCGGGCGCTCTCCATCAGGAGATCGGCGATCAGCACCCGGCCGGAGGTCGGCGTCAGGCCCAGCGATACCTGATCGCTGCCGCCGGTCTTGAAGACGGAAGCCGCCGCGTCGGCCCGTTCGAGCGCCTCCATCGCTTCGTTCGCATGCAGCAGATAGGCGGAGCCGGCTTCGGTGAGCTCGACGCCGCGCGGATGCCGGATCAGCAGGGCCACGCCCAGGCGCTGTTCCAGCTGCTTCACCTGCAGCGTGAGGGCGGGCTGCGAGACGTTCAGCTGCCGGGCCGCGGCGCTGAAGCTGCCGGATTTGGCGACGGCGATGAAGTAGCGAACCTGGCGCAGGGACATGGTGAGGTGCGGCTTCCGGAATGGCTGTCCGCGATGGTAGTCGACCTATAAGAAAAATCAATACCTGGCACGGTCGTCGCTATTAGTCAGAGCATTTTCAGAGTGTTACGCCAAATGGCGAGCGTAAATGGGAGGAGAGAATAATGTTGAGGCCCGAGCAGAACGCATTGGTGACCGAGAGCGGTCCGCAGACGCCGATGGGCGACGTCTTCCGGCGTTATTGGATCCCGACCTTGCTGGCCGAGGAGCTGCCGGAACCGGATTGCCCGCCGGTGCGCGTCACGCTGCTGTCCGAGCGGCTGCTGGCCTTCCGCGACAGCGAGGGCAGACTGGGCCTGATCTCCGAATTCTGCGCCCATCGCCGTGTCTCGCTATGGTTCGGCCGCAATGAGGAGGGTGGCATCCGCTGCCCCTATCATGGCTGGAAATACGATGTGACCGGCCAATGCGTCGATGTGCCGTCGGAGCCGAAGGAGAGCGGCTTCTGCGAAACGGTGAAGCTGGCCGGATATCCGCTGGTGGAGAAGGGTGGCGTCCTCTGGGCCTATCTGGGGCCGAAGGAGGCGCAGCCGCCGCTGCCGGAATTCGAGTGGATGGCTCTGCCGGAAAGCCGGCGCTACGTCTCCAAGCGCTTCCAGGAATGCAACTACCTCCAGGCCATGGAGGGTGGCATCGATGCAAGCCATGTCTCGTTCCTGCATAGCGGCGAGCTGCACACCGATCCCTTGCATCGCAACACCAAGGGTGCCGAGTACCAGAAGGACACCAAGCCGAAATACGAGATCCACGAATCCGCGGGCGGGCTGCTGATCGGCGCCCGGCGCAACGCCGATCCGGGGAATTACTACTGGCGCATCACCCAATGGATCATGCCCTGGTACACGATGGTGCCGCCCTATGGCGACAATGCCCTGAACAGCCATGCCTGGGTCCCGGTCGACGACACGAACTGCTTCGCCTGGACCATCACCTATCACCCGACCCGCGACTTGACCGAGGAAGAGCTGTCGGCGATGCGGGACGGCAAGGGCATCCATGCCAATCTGATCCCCGGCAGCTTCCGCACCGTCGCCAATCGCGCCAACGACTATTTCATGGACCGTGCCGCGCAGAAATCCGGCCGACTTTATAGCGGCGTTGCCGGCATCGCCATGCAGGATGCCTCGCTGCAGGAAAGCATGGGGCCGGTCGTCGACCGCAGCCTCGAAAGGCTGGTCTCGACCGACGATGCCATCATCAAGGCCCGCCAGCGTCTGCTACGCGCCGCCAAGGCGTTGCAGACCGAGGGGCAAGCGCCCGCCGGCGTCGAGCCGGTCTGCCACCGCGTACGCTCGGCGACCTTCGTGCTGCCGGTGGACCAGGAATACCACAAGGCGCGGGCCGACGCCTTCGTCGCCAAGGAAGGCGTGCCCCATACCTCGATCTGACGAGGCGGCGCATGTCGAACAACGATCAAGGGAGGTCACGGGAATGACCGAGATGGTGCGCGCGGCCGTGTCGTACGAGGTTCGCAAGACGGAGACGCGCGAGCTGCCGGTGCCGGATATCGCGGCGGATGGCGGCTTGCTCAAGGTCGAACTGACCGGGGTCTGCGGCAGCGACTGGCCCTATTACCTGAGCTACCCGAAATCCAAGGGGCCGCTCATCCTTGGCCATGAGACGGTGGGCCGTATCGACCGTCTCGGGCCCGAGGCCGGCCGGCGCTTCGGCGTCAAGGAAGGCGACCGGGTCGCGCTGGAGGAGTATCTGCCTTGCGGGCATTGCCGCTATTGCCGCACCGGCGATTTCCGGCTCTGCGACGAGACGGATACGCTCAACCGGGTGGGGCCAGACCTCGTCCGCTACGGCTCGACCGCGGTGAGCAAGGCGCCGGGCCTCTGGGGCGGCTATGCCCATTACCAGTACCTCCACCCGAACTCTGTCTTCCACAAGGTGCCGGATCAGGTACCGGCCAAGCTCGCGACCCTGGCGCTGCCGCTCGGCAACGGCGTCGAGTGGGCTTATCTGCAAGGCGGGGTCAAGATCGGCCAGATCGTCGTGATCCAGGGGCCCGGCCAGCAGGGCTTGGCCAGCGTCGTCGCCGCCAAGGAGGCGGGCGCCGGCTGCATTATCGTGACGGGATTGTCGACGCCGGCCGATCAACGGCGCCTGGCCCTGGCCAAGAAGCTCGGCGCCGACCACACGATCAATATCGAGGAGCATGACCTGCTGGAGACGGTCGCCGACATCACCGGCGGCGACATGGCCGACCTCGTGCTCGATTGCGCGTCCGGCGGCACCGGGACGGTGGTCTCCGCCATCCAGCTCGCGCGCAAGGCCGGCACGATCGTCTTCGGCGGCCGCAAGTTCAAGCGCATCCCGGAATTCGACAGCGACGTGCTGATCACGCGCTTCCTGACGGTGAAGGGCATGCGCGGCCACAGCTATCAGGCGGTCGAGCTGGGCCTGCAGATCATCGCCGGCGGCCGCTATCCGCTGGAGGAGATGTGCACCCATGTCTTCGGCCTCGATGATGTCGACGAGGCGCTGCGCACGGTCGGCGGCGAGGGGCAGCCGGGCGCCATCCATTGCGCGGTCGATCCCTGGGGATGACGCAAGCGACGCGGCTGCCGGTCATCCTGGTGACCGGCTTCCTCGGCAGCGGCAAGACGACGATGCTGCGCCATCTGCTGCGCAGCCCGAAGGCTGCCGACACGGCGATCATCGTCAACGAGATCGGCGCGGTCGGGCTCGACCATCATCTGCTCTGGACCTCGACCGAGACGACCGTGGTCCTGGAAAACGGCTGCGTGTGCTGTTCGCTGCGGGAAGACCTGGCCGAGACCCTGAGTAGCCTGTTCTGGCAGCGGCTCCGGCGCGAGATACCGCGCTTCGAGCGGATCGTGGTCGAGACGACGGGTCTGGCCGATCCGCGTCATGTCGTGGCGACTTTCGCGACCGATCCGCTCCTGGTCGAGCGTTTCCGGCTGCAATCCGTCATCACCACCGTGGATGCCGCCTTGGGGATGGAGAGACACGAACGTCACGACGAATGGGCGGCGCAGATCGGCATGGCCGACACGTTGCTGCTGACCAAGACGGATCTGGCGTCGGCCGATCAGGTTGCGGCCACCACGAAACTCCTAGGCGAACTGAACCCACTGGCACGTGTGACGCCGATGGCGCGGGGCGACGTGGCGCCCGAGATCATCTGGCAGGCGGGCCGGACGCGGCCACCCGGGCGTGTGCCCTTCACCTTGAAACCGCATC
>DATJJW010000304.1:0-4154 GCA_035491935.1 Allostellaceae bacterium
GACGGAGGGACGAGCCGATGAAGATCACCAGTTTCCGCCATGGCGGGCGTGACACCTATGGCGTGGTCGAGGGCGAGAGCCTGATCGATTTGGCGCCGATCGCGGCCGAGGTCGGCGCGACGCTGCGCCAGGCGCTGGCCCAGGGCAGTCTGGGCCGCATCCGCGACTATGCCGCCACGGCCAAGACCCGCGTCGCCATCGGGCAAGTCGAGCTGCTGCCGGTGGTGCCGGATCCCGAGAAGATCATCTGCATCGGCATCAACTATCTCACCCACGTCAAGGAGACCGGGCGCGAGATCCCGAAATTCCCGATGATCTTCACCCGCTGGCCCGACAGCCAGGTGGCGCATGACGCGCCGATCATCCGGCCGAAGGATTCCGACAAGCTCGATTTCGAGGGCGAGCTGGCGGTGATCATCGGCAAGACCGCGCGTCATGTGAAGAAGGCCGACGCGTTTGCCCATGTCGCGGGATATGCCTGCTACAATGACGGCAGCGTGCGCGACTGGCAGCGCCACACCATCCAGTTCACGCCGGGCAAGAACTTCCCGGCGACCGGCGGCTTCGGCCCGTGGATGGTGACCCCGGACGAGACCGGCGACCCGGCCACGCTGCACATCACCACCAGGCTCAACGGCCAGGTCGTGCAGGATGCCGGCATCGACGACCTGATCTTCGACGTGCCGACCCTGGTCGAATACTGCTCGACCTTCACCACGCTCAACCCCGGCGACGTCATCATCACCGGCACCACCGGCGGCGTCGGCGCCTTCCGCGAGCCGCCCTTGTGGATGAAGCCCGGCGACACCGTCGAGGTCGAGATCTCCAAGATCGGCATCCTCGTCAATTCGATCGCCGACGAGGCACGCTAGATCGGAGGCACGGGCGATGGACATCATCGAGACATCGGTGCTGATCATCGGCGGCGGCCCGACCGGCCTCACCCTGGCCAATTTCCTGGGCCAGGGCGGCGTCGACACCGTCATCGTCGATCGCAAGCCATCGACGGTCGCCGAACCGCGCGGCGTATCGATCGACGATGAATCCTTGCGCAGCATGCAATCCGTCGGCCTCGTATCCCAAGTGCTGCAGAACGTCGTGCCGGGCTATGGCGTGCATTATTTCACGCGGGCCCACGGACGCCGCTTCGCCAAGGTGGAACCCACCGCCAGCGAATACGGCTACCCGAGGCGCAACGCCTTCCGCCAGCCGCTGTTCGAGGCGACGCTGAAAGAGGGGCTCGGCCGCTTCGCTTGCGTCAATGCCTTGTTCTATCACGAGGTCGAGCACTTCGAGCAGGATGGCCCCGAGGCCAAGGGGGGTGTCGAAGCCGAAGTCACGCGGATCGAGGACGGCCATCGCTTCCGCATCCGCGCCCGCTATCTCATCGCCTGCGACGGCGGCCGCAGCCCGGTGCGCGAGGCCTTAGGTTTGCGGATGGTCGGCTCGACCTTCAAGTCGCGCTGGCTCGTCGTCGACACCGACCAGGATGACGACCCCTTCTCGCAGATGCGCGTCTATTGCGATGCCGCCCGGCCGGTGCTCGACGTGCCGGGCCCGCAGGGCACGCGGCGCTACGAGGTGCTGATCCACCCGCATGAATCGGCCGAGGACGCGCTGCTGCCGGAACAGATGGCCGCATGGCTGGACCCGGTGCGCGGCAAACGCCCGATGCATCTGGTGCGCAAGACCGTCTACACCTTCCATGCCCGCATGGCCGAGCGCTGGCAGGTCGGTCGTATCTTTCTGGCCGGCGACGCCGCGCATCTGACGCCGCCTTATGCCGGCCAGGGCATGAACAGCGGCGTGCGCGACGCCGTCAATCTCGGCTGGAAGCTGGTCGCCGTGCTCAGGGGCAAGCTGCCCGAAGCCATCCTCGCCAGCTACGAGGATGAGCGGCGTGACCATGCCTGGGCCTTGATCCGCCTCGCCCTCAATCTCGGCATCGTCATGGCGCCCTCCTCCAGGCTCTCCGCCTGGGCCTGGCAGAGCTTCCTGACGCTGTCGGGCTATATCCCGCCTTTGCGCGACTATTTCCTGCAGATGAAGTTCAAGCCGAAGCCGCGTTTTGCCAAAGGGCTGCTGGGCCTGCCGGATGGTGCCGGCAAGCATTCCTTGCGCGGCCGCATGCTGCCGCAGCCGCTGGTCACGGCCGCGGATGGCGGCACGCAGCTGCTCGACGACCTGATCGGGCCGGGCTTCGCGCTTATCCAATATGGCGGTGACGACGCCCTCCCGACATTGCGCCACCCGCTGTGGCGGCATCTCGATGCCAGGCGGATCCGCATTCTGCCGGCGGGATCCGCGATGACGGCCAGCACCGGTACGGTGACCGTCATCGACGGCGCGGACGCACTCAAGATGCCGCTCGCCCCGCATGACGGGCAGATCCTGCTGCTGCGCCCCGATCGCTATGTCGCGGGTGCCTTCCGGGTCAGCGACGAGACCCGTTTCGCAGAAGCTTATACCGCAACGCTCGGCACCGGTGTCGGCCAGAACCGCCACCCCACGACCGAGACGCGAGCACCCGACATCGCCGCCGCCGAACGTATTTGAGAGGACACCTCCCATGGCGACATTCCACCATACCCAGAAGGCTGAGGCGACCTTGCAGCAGGCGACGCCGGCCTCGTTGCACCACTTGCATGTCGTGAGCGAGAACCCGGCGCGGCTGATCGAGTTCTACCGGCGCCTGATGGATATGAGCCTCGTGATGACCGGCGGGCCGGAGACGGTGCTGGTCGGCCCGAACCGCGCCATGACCATCGTAGCGGCCGGCAACGGCGCCCAACCCTATTGGGGCTTCGCGCTGAAAAGCGAGACGGGACTGGCGGCCTTGCGCCGGCGGCTGGAGGGCAACGGCACGAAGATCGAGGCTCTCGCCTCGCCGCTTTTCCAGCCCGGCGCCTTCCTCGTCAGCGACCCGCAAGGGCGGCGCATGGGCTTCGGCCTGGCCGCCGACCACGGCGTCGCCACGGGCATGCCCGGCCGGCTGCAGCATACGGTGTTCCAGACGACCGAGCTGGAACCGGTGGTGCGCTTCTATACCGAGAATCTCGGCTTCACCATCTCCGACGAGGTCGTCGACACGGACGATACGATCAAGGTCGTGTTCATGCGCTCCGACGACGAGCATCACAGCCTGGCCTTCTTCCAGGGCAGCAGGAACGAGTGGGACCACCATTGCTACGAGACCAATGAGTGGAACGACATCCGCGACTGGGGCGACCGCTTCGCGGCCGCCAAAGTACCAATCTTCTTCGGCCCCGGCCGCCACGGTCCCGGCCGCAACCTGTTCTTCATGGTCAACGACCCCGACGGCAACCGGGTGGAACTCTCAGCCGAACTGGAGATCGTCCCCGCCGGCACCGAACCGGGGACATGGCCCCATGCCGAGACGACGCTCAATACGTGGGGGAGTGCGTGGATTAGGAGTTGAACGGCAATTCGGCCTCACGCCCCCACCGGCTCAAACTTCAACGCCACACCATTCATGCAATAGCGCAGGCCCGTCGGCTTCGGACCGTCCTCGAAGACATGGCCGAGATGGCCGCCGCAAGTGGCGCAATGGACGGCAATGCGGCTGAAGCCGAAGCTGTCGTTGCGCTCGGTGCCGATGGAATCCTTCAGAGGCGCCCAGAAGCTGGGCCAGCCGGTGCCGCTGTCGTATTTCGTCTCGGAGGAGAAGAGCGGATGCGCACAGCCGGCACATTGGAAGATGCCGTGGCGGTGTTCGTCCAGCAGCGGGCTGGTGAAGGGATATTCCGTTCCCGCCTCGCGCAGGATCGAATATTGGTGAGATGTCAGCAGTTTACGCCATTCGGCGGCGGTGTGCTTGACCGGGAAATTTCCGGCGGCCAGCATTGCCGCCTTTGGCCGGTGGAACAGCCCGACACCGCCGAGCGCCAAAGCCAACGGTGCCGCGGCCATGAGCAGCGAACGTCTGGATAGCATGACGATCCTCCCATTTTAGGCGGCGGAGCAAACGCGATCCGTCACATGGATAGACCGTACGCAGCATGCGGCTATTCCGTTACCCCTCCCTCGTTGATGGGATATCAAACCTGCTAGAGCCTGATGAGATTTAGTTGAATCGCGGCGGCGATTATCCCTTCTCAATTTGTTGTGGTTCTGATTCAAGAATAGGGCTGGAT
>DATJJW010000305.1:0-13879 GCA_035491935.1 Allostellaceae bacterium
GTTCTCGCGGCGAATGCAGCCGAAGCCCTGGCGCTGTTGGAGAAAGATGGAGCGGATTTCGACGTCGTTTTTTCGGATGTGGTCATGCCCGGCATGACCGGCGTCGAACTGGCTCAAGAAATACACCGCCGGTATCCTCAACTGCCCGTGGTCCTGACATCCGGCTATAGCCATATATTGGCTGAAACCGAAACTCATGAGTTCGCGCTTTTGCAGAAGCCCTATTCGGTGGAGCAGTTATCGGCCTTCTTGCACAAGGTGGCTCGCACCCGGCACCACGCGAAAACCGCCCAGTAGCGGCCCAAGGCGGCCGGTCCGCGGTCCCATTCGTAGATTGGATTTTGACTTCGGCCTCTATTTGGCCCCTACCCCTCGAAATCATACAGCCACGACATCGCCTCGAACGCCTGGGCTGGCGTGCGTGACGCTAGCGTCACGTTGCGCAGTTCCCTTGCCACGCCGCTGGCGTGATAGACCTCGCCGTAGAGCCTTGCGGTCAGCTGCACCCGCGCCGTGCGCAGGTAGCGGGCTTCCTGGTAGTCGAGGAAAGCGGCGGCGAAGTCGCCCTGATGCTTCTCGGCCCGGTCGGCCAGGCACACCGCGTCCTCGATCGCCATGCAGGCACCTTGCGCCAGATATTGCAGCGTGGGATGCGCGGCATCGCCCAAGAGGGTCAGGCGGCCCTGGCTCCAATTCTTCACCGGGTCGCGGTCGCACAGCACCCACATGCGCCAGCTCTCGATCTTGGCCAGCAGGGTCTCGACCGCCGGGCATGAGCCCTGGAAGCGCTCCTGCAGCTCCTCGGCATCGCCATAGTCGTTCCAGCCTTCGGTGAAGCGGTTGGAGTGGAACACGGCGACCAGGTTGAACAGCTGCCCGGTGCGCAAGGGGTAATGCACCAGATGCCGCTTCTCGCCGGCCCACAGCACCATGGATTGCCAGCGCAGATCCTCCGGCATCTCGGTCGTCGGCAGCACGGCGCGATAGGCGATGTGGCCGGAGATGCGCGGACGGCCGTCGCCGACGATGTGCTGGCGCACCATCGACCAGAGGCCATCGGCGCCGATCAGCGCCGCGCCCTCGATGGTCTCGTCCGTGTCGAGGGTGAGCGCGGCGTGGCTGCCCTTGTCGGCGACGGCCGTCACCTTGGCGTTGGTGCGCAGTTGGATGAGGTTCGAGGTCTTGCAGACCTCCAGCAGCACGCGATGCAGATCGGCGCGGTGGATGACCGCGTAAGGATAGCCGAAGCGGTCGAGGAAGGGCGATCCTGCCGGGATGCTCGTCACCTCCTCCGCCGTAATGGCGTCGCGCATCACCAGCGTCTCGGGCAGCACGGCCAATTCCATGATGGGGCCACGGATGCCGAGGCGGTCGAACATGCGGAAGACGTTGGGGCCTAGCTGGATGCCGGCGCCGATCTCGGCGAATTCCGGCGCCTGCTCCAGCACGATCGAGGGGTAACCCTTCAGCGCCAGCGCATAGGCCGCCGCCAGCCCGCCGATGCCGCCGCCGACGATAAGGACTGGTAAGTCCGTCTTGGGCAGATCGGGTTTGGTGGTCGCCATCTCTATTCTCCTCGCAGACGCGGGAACAGCGCGAGCGCGTTCTCGCGGAAGGCGCCGCCGAAGCGGGGGCCTTGAGCATTACCGACCACCGCATCGACGGTCGCCTGGCCGACCTTCTCGTCGCAATAGGGCCAGTCGCTGCCGAACAGGATGCGGTCGGGCGTGGTGATCTCGTTCAGACAGGCCAGCACCTGGGGCCCCGAGGCTTGCGCCAGGTCGAAATAGAACCGGCCGATCTGGGCCATGACCCGCTCCCGCGTCATCGCGGCATAACGCTGGTCGATCATCGAGGCGAGCGAGACGCGCCAGGAGAGATAGGGCAAGGCGCCGCCGGCATGGGCCAGGATGAAGCGGATGCGGGCATAGCGTTCGACGGCGCCGGAGAAGACGAGGCCCAAGGCCGCCCGGGTCGTATCGATCGGGAATTCGACCAGGAATCCCGCCAGATCCTTCTGGATGCCGCGGCTCCTCGGGTGGAAGTTCGGATGCACGAAGACGGTGGCGCCATGATGGTCCAGCGCCTCCAGCACCGGCACGAATTCGGGGTCCGACAGGAAAGCCTCGCCATAGCTCGCCAGCAATCCCACGCCGTCGAGCTTCAACGTAGCGAGCGCGTATTCGATCTCCTTGACCGCGCCCGCGACATCCGGCAGCGGCAGCACGGCGAAGCTGCCGAAACGCTGCGGGTACCCGGCCGCCATCTCGGCGAAAGTCTCGTTGCAGCGGCGGGCGAGCGCTCGGGCTGCGGCATCGTCGCCGAAATGCACCCCCGGCTGCGAGATCGAGTTGATGGTGGCGGATATCTCCAGCCGGTCCATCATCTCGATCTGCGCCTGCGCCGACCATCTCGGAAAACCCGCGCTGATCGAAGGCGCGCGGCCGCTCGCCGTCACGGCCTGGGTGTAATAGTCCGGCAGGATATGGGCGTGGACGTCGATGAGCTTGGTAGGGGCCATCGAGTCAGACCGCCTCCGCCAGATGCGCCGTCCCCGCCGATTTCTCCGCCTCGATCATCTGCTTCATGACCCGGCGGATACGCACGGCGCCGCCGTCGCAGGAGAGCAGCACCGGCTTCATGCTCATGAGGTCGCGGTCGCCCAGCACCTTCTGCTGCGCCTCGATCACCGGCTTGTCCTGCTCGCTGAATGCCACGCGCTGCCATTCGCGGACATGGGCGTCGGTCTCCGGATCGTCGAGTTTGAAGCCTCTGGCGTGGGCGAAGAAGTAATGCGTCGAGGCGCCCGTCTCCGGCGTCAAGAGATGCGTGCCATAGGTCTGGACGCCGGCAGCCCGTGGCCGGCCCGTGGGCGTGCAGCCGGCATCGAGACGGATGAGGCCGGGCGCGTCCCAGCGTATGTCGACCCAGCGATCGACGATGAGGTCCATATCGTCCATGAAGCGGCCGTAAGACTGCGGAACCTTGCCGTTGGGGAACAGGAAGTTGGTGTGCACCGTCTTGCCGTCCTGGCGGATCTCGTTCTGCGTCTCCGGGATGGTTTCCGTATGCATGAAGTTGTTGTGCACGAAATGCGGATGGGTGAGGTCGGCCAGATTGTCGATGATCAGCTCGTAATTGGCCGCGACATGGATACGCCCCGGCAGCACCCGGCGCTTGGGATCGACCAGATAGCTGAAATCCGGGATCAGGCTTTCATCGGCCCGGGTCCCCACGCCCATCCAGATCCAGATGAGGCCCCAGCGTTCGGCCAAGGGATAGGATTTCACTTTGGCCGCGGCCGGGATCTTCTTGTCGATCGGGCTGAAGGCGCATTTGCCGGACGCGTCGAATTGCAGCCCGTGATAGATGCACTGGACGTTGTCGCCGATCAAATGGCCGATATGCAGCGGCGCGAAGCGGTGCGGGCAGACGCCGCCGATCGCTACGGCCGATCCATCCTCCTTGCGATAGAAGACGATCGGCTCCTCCAGGATGGTGCGCGGCAGCAGGTTGCGCGTCACCTCCTCGCCCCAGGCCGCGACGTACCAGGTGTTGCGCAAGTAATCCATGGGCTCGCCCTCCTACTGTGCCGCCGTGCGGATTCCGGCCGCCTCTTCCTGCAGCAGCCGGGCCATGACCCGGCGGGCGCGCACCGCGGCCGTGTCGATCGGCAGCAAGACAGGTTTGAGTGCCATGATGTCGGTGGTGACGATCGCCTTCTGGATCGCCTCGATCATCGGCTTGTCCTGCTCGCCGAAGCCCACCGCCTGCCAATGGCGGATGGCTTCGTCCTCCTCCGGATCGTCCTGCAGGTAGTTGCGGCTGGAGCCGTAGAAATAATGCGTCGAGGTCTCGGTCTCGGGCGTCAGGATATGGGTACCGTTCTGGCCCGCGCCCTCTTCCTTCGGCGTGCCGGTCGGTGCGACGCCGGTGTCGAGCACGCAGACGCCGGGCGCGTTCCAGCGCAGATTGACCCAGTAATCGACCGGCATGTCCTTGTCGGCATAGGCGCGCATGCGCGACTTCGGCCCCTTGGTGTTCACCATCAGGCGCCGGCTGTGGATGGTGTCGCCTTCCTGGCTCACCTCCTGAGGCGTCGACAGCCGGTCCTTGTTGAAGTGGAAATTGGCGTGCAGGAACATCGAGTGGCTGAGGTCGAGCAGATTGTCGACCACCATCTCGTAATGCGCCGCCACCACCGATTTGCCGGTGATCGTCCGGCGCTTCGGATCGGTCAGGTGCGAGAAATCGGGGATCTTCTCAGGATCGGCCAGGGCCGGTTCGCCCATCCAGATCCAGAGGCAGGCATGGCGCTCGACGGTCGGATAGGCCTTGACCTTGGCCGCCTTGGGGATGGCGCCGTCGGCATGGGGATTGAGCGAACAGGCGCCGGTATGGTCGAATTGCAGCCCGTGATAGGGGCATTCGACGGCATCGCCGACGACCTTGCCCAGTTCCAGCGGCGCGAAGCGGTGTGGGCATAACCCGCCGATCGCGGCCAGCTCGCCGTTCTCGCGGCGATATATGAGCACATGCTCGCCCAGGAGCTTGCGGCCGAGCATGCCGCCCTCCAGCTCGGATATCCAAGCGGCGACGTACCAGAGGTTCCTGACGAAGGGCATTTGTGTATCTCCTTACCTCGAGGCGTCACGTCTTCGTCCCGCAGGCGCAGCGGTGACGGTAATAGTCCCAGGCACGGCCCAAGCCGGGCCCGTTCGGGTCGTAGTCCGCAGCCTTGGCCGGATTCCTGCCGTCATAGAGCCGCGCATCGATCTCGCCGGGGCTGAGGCACTTCACCCGCGCGCCCATCTGCATGGCCGCGGCCTGAACGCGGGCGTTCTTCGGCGTGTAGACGGCGAGGCGCAGCACCTCGATCAGGGTCGGGGCCGCCACGACGAAGCCATGGCCGCGCATCAGCGCCACCGTGCCGCGCCCCAGCGACACTGCCAGATCGTCGGCCTGGACGATGTTGCGCACGAGCAGGTCCGTGTCGCCGAACCTGTCGGCAATGTCCCAGACCGGTGCGACGCCGCCCATATTGCTGGCGCTGTGGATGACCGGACGCAACGGCACCTCGGTCAAACCGAAGGGCAGCACCTCTTCCGCATGGCTGTGCACCACGGCGCCGAGATCAGGCCGCGCCTTCAAGATGCCGGCATGGATGAAGCGTTCGGCATAAAGCGGGCGGGTGTCGGGCTCGACCGGCTCGCCATCCATGCCGAAGGTGATGATGTCGCCCGATTCGATCAGCGCCGGGCTGCGCGACCAGGCGAGCAGGAAGCGGTCCGGATGATCGGGATGCCGCACGCTGACATGGCCATAGGCATCGAGCACGCCCTCGTAATCGAGCGCCTTGTTGGCGAGCACCAGCTCGTCGATGGCCTTGGCCAGGCGGCTCATCAGGATGCCTCCCTCATCGCCGCCGTCATCTCGACCCCACCCCGGCGCAGCCGCGCGCGGTAGATGAGGCCCAGCGCCAGGCAGGTGCAGGTGACCACCGCATAGGGCGCGGCGATAAGCTGCGTCACCTGGGATGTCGGCAGATGCGCGGCCAGCAGGTAGCCGGTCACCAGCGGCCCCAGCGTCAGCGCCACCCGGCCGCAGCCGCTGGCCCAGCCGATGCCCTTGGCGCGGATATTGGTCGGGTAGAACGAGGCGACGGTGGCGTTCAGCGAATTATGCGTCACCTGGCAGGTGGTGAAGGCCAGCATGGCCATGGCGATGTGCGTGCCGATGGAGACATTGGCCCCCAGCACCAGGATCGCGACCATGGCAATGATCGCCGTGCCCACGGTCGCGAGCTGGCCGAACCGATCGATGAGCGGCGCCAGGAGGACCATGGCGCACAACCCGCCCATGGCGCCCCAGGCGTATGCCAGCGGCGCCTGGGATTGCGGCACGCCGGCATCGGTCAGGATGGTGGTCATCCAGCTCAACATGGTCATGAATGTGAGCGATTCCGCGAAATAGCCCAGCCACAAGAGCGGCGTCACCACGCGCCGGTCATCGGCAAACAGCTCGCGGATCGAGTATTTGCCGGCCGGCGGTACGGAGATGGTGAAGCGGGTGAAAGGGCTGATCGCGGCGCCCGGCGCGATACGCTTCACCGTGGCCCGGGTGCGGGCCGAATCCGGCTCCCGCAATGTCAGGAAGCGCACCGATTCCGGCAGGATGAAATAAAGGATGATCGCCAGCGTGACGCCGGTGCATCCGGCGACGATGAACGGGATCTGCCAGCCATGGCTGGGGATGAAATGCGAGGCGACCCAGCCGCTGATCGAGCTGCCGAGCGAATAACCGACGAAGCCCAGCAGCACGAATGTCGCGCGGAATTTCTTCGGCGCCGTCTCGTTCAGCAGTGCCACGACATTGGGGATGACGCCGCCGATGCCAAGCCCGGCCAGGAAGCGCAGATATATGAGATGATCCATCGAGCTGGCGAAGGCCACGGCCACGGCCGGCAGGCTGTAGACGAAGATCGAGAAGATCGCGCCGTTCTTGCGGCCGTAGATGTCGCCGATGAAGCCGAAGGTCAGGCTGCCGATGAGGATGCCGAAATTGCCGCTGGCGAAGACCTGGCCCATGGCCGCGCGGCTGGCGCCCAGCGCCTTCAGGATCTGCGGTGCCGCGACGTTGGCCGAGGCGAAATCCATGCCGTCGACGGTCAGGATCAGGCAGCCCAGCACCACCATGTAGAGGTGGAAGGCATTGAGCCGCTGCGTCTCGACCAGCTGGCCGATCTCTATCGTCTCCTCGCTCGCCATCCCGTTCGCCCTTATTATTGTTGGGGTCGTTTTTGGATTTTGCCCGGTCTCATGCCAGGGTCTTGTCGTCTAGTTGACGCTTTGGAGTCGACGAAAGCAACTTTTTTATTGTGATATGGAAATTATGTCGTTTTCTCGCGCAATGAACACCTCGGACAAGCTGCTGGCGACGCTGGCGCTCTTCACCACGGAGGAGCCGGAATGGACGGTCGAGGACGCCGCATCCCGGCTCGACCTCTCGGTCAGCACGACATACCGCTATTTCCGCAGCCTGAACGACGCCGGGCTGATCGTGGCGCCGGCCACCGGGCGTTATGTGCTGGGACCGGCGATCGTGCAGCTCGACCGCCAGGTGCGCCTGCGCGACCCGTTGATCAAGGCGGCGCGGCCGATCATGCGCGAGCTGGCCGAACGCTGCGCCGTGCCGGCGATGTTCCTCTTATGCCGTCTCTATCGCAATCAGGTGATGTGCGTGCATCAGGAGCAAGGCGGCACGCTCTTGGACAGCGATGTCGCCTATGAGCGCGGCCGGCTGTTGACGCTGCACCGGGGCGCGGCGTCGAAGATCATCCTGGCCGGGCTGCCGGCACGCTTCGTGCGGGGATACCAGGGGCGCAACCGCGAGGACATGGCCGCGGTAGGCTTCGGCCCCGATTGGGAAGAGGTCAAGCGCAGCCTGCGCCAGCTGCGCTCCGCCGGGATCAGCGTGACCTATGGCGAACTCGACCCCGGCATGCTCGGCATCGCCGCCCCTCTGTTCGACCCGGCCGGCAACGTCATGGGCAGCCTCGGCAAGGTGGTCGAGGACAATGCCGAGACCACCCAGGCCCTGCCCCAGCTCAAGGACGACATCCGCGAAGCGGCCGAGCGCATCACCAGGGCCATCGCGACCTGGCAGGCGCCTCAGCCATAGGCCCTGTCCCCGGTGATCAACTCGCGAGCGGCAATTGCGCTCGCCGCCTGGCGCCGGGCCACGACCGAGCGGACATAATCCGCGGCGGTCGCCGACAGCGCATTGCCGGCGATATAGCCTCCAAAATCGACGGAAACGTCATGGGTCGTGCCGTCGATGTCGATCGTCGTATTCATCGGAGCGACCTTACGCCCGCCAAGACCGGTCGGACGCGCCGAGATCGCCCGTCACATAGGCTTGCAGATATGCCTGCAGATTCTTGTACCGGGACTCGCCGTTGCCGTCATAGGTCCAGAGCTCCGGCTCGTCCTCGAATTCGAGCCATAGCAGGTAGATCTTGTCGTAGCCGAGATCGCTGCAGGCGACCTCACGTTCGGACAAGCCGTTCAAGTTCTTCCGACCACCTTATTGACGGCGCGCCAGTATCTCCTTCACAGCCGCCTTTGTATGGGTATAGTTTTTCTTATCCGGATAGAAATTTACTTCCTTCAATGAATTAGATTTCAATATTGGCTCCATATCGCCATCAATCAGATTCCAGAATTGTAATTTCCTTATGTTCTTCATTTCATCAATGAAAGAAAGAGAATCAACGTCAGAGACAAACAATTCTTCAATGGAATCATTCCCGCACAAGAATGAATAATCTTTGATTTTCGGACACTTCTCTATGTGAACGTCAACAAGCTCAGGAAGCTTCTTGATAGCTGAGATATCTTCGAGCCTGGAGCAATAGTCGACACGGATCTTTTTTAGAGCACCAAGTTTCTCGATGCCACCAAATCGAATGAATTTCCCGCCGCTAATGCGCAGGAATCCCAAGTGTTTCAGATCGCTCAAGAATTCAAGATCTTCATTCTTCGTACCGCTCAAGAGCAATTCCTCAAGACCGGGAATTGGTATTTCTTCGATAGTTTTCCTTGGAGAAACAACGAATAAAATCTTGAGATTCGATAACCTTGGGAAATCCAGGTCGATTTTTGAACAATTGATTGAAAGCTTCTGCAGCGCTTTCATTTCATAAATCGGATCCAGATCAACCTTGCCGAGATGCACATCGTCATCGATCGTTAGCGACTTTATCTCCCGATTATCCGTGAGCGCCCCTAAATCGATCTTCCATGCCGTCGGAGTATCAAGTGAGTTTCTTATCCTGATTTTTTCGTATCCATGTTTGCCCGCAGTAGCCAACCCCTCGTCGAAATATAGTTCAACTATATCAAAATCACCGGTCGCATCGTTGTATTCATATTTTTTCATCTTACGCTCCGCGTCACCCGCATTTACCTGAACCGGAATTCTTGTACTTTTCATCCAAATCGTCGGCTAGCTTATCAACCTTTCCTCTGGTTTCATCGTCTGCCGCCTCGTACAATTTCTTACCCGGTGAGCTTCTATTGGGGCTATTGGCAAAATCACTCGAACGCCGAGCATCATATTTTTCCATCATTTTGTGCTCGACCATGAAGCCGGTTTTACTGTCTCCGTAATCCATGTGGGCAAACTGAGTGGCATTTTCACTACCACCTATTCTCTCTCCCATGGATGTATACATTCTCGAAATCGGTCCTTTACCGATATAAGACGTTGTCCCATCGGTAAAGATGTAGGCACCGGTCAATCCCAGCGGATCGATCCATGTGATCGGATTCGACGCATAGGCATACAGATTCAGTCCGCCTGCGAGCCGGATCGGGTCGTGGTTGATGAAGCGCCCTTCATCCGGTGCGTAATAGCGGAACCAGCTATAATGCAGCCCGGTTTCCGCATCATGATACTGACCCTGGAAACGCAGGGGATTGTCGACGCGTTCGCAGACAACCCGCGCCAACGCCCCCCAGGCCTTGTACTGAGCCGACCAGACGAGTTCGCCATTGTCGTTGGTCAGTTGGCGCGGCGTACCCAGGTGGTCAAGATGGTAGTGATAGACCGCGGCTGGCTCATGGGCAGCCTTACGGCAAATCTGTGCCAGCGGCCGGTAGCTCGCCGGCTCGAACAGATAGAGCGTCGCTAACGCATCGGCGGGCGTGTCGCTTTCCGCCAGCAGCACCTTGCCCAACCACAAGAAGGTCACGCGCCGGCTTTTCCCCGTCGGGATTGCCAAGGCAGTTGCATTGTCGTTGGCACCACCAGCGCTGGCTTCGAGACGCACCGTCTCCTTCCAGATACGACGGCCGAGCGGGTCATAGGCATAGCGGCTGACGGTCCGACCGAGGCGACTCGTCTCCTCGACCGCCATCAGCCGGTTGTCGGCGCCGTATTCATAGCGACGCTCGACCGCGTCCCCGGCCGCGCGGGCTTCGGCCACCCTGTTACCGTATTGGTCGTAGGCGAATTTGCGGTCGCCATGGACCAGCAGCCGGTCTCCCTCGGCGACACCGCCCCAGAAGGCCGCATCCGGACCAGCGGCCAGCAGGTTGCCGGCTGGGTCGACGACAAATTGCTCCGGCACCGCGCCATCGACGGCGATGAGCCGCTCACAATCATCGTAGGCGTAGCGGGTGACGCCCCAACGGCTGTCGTCGATTTCGGTCAGCCAGCCCGTCGTGTCATAGCCATAGCCCCGGGCGAAAACCGGATCCTCGGTGACAGGTCTGCCATCGAAGCCCGCTGTCCCCGGCCGCCGCACTGCACGTTGGCGCACCAGTCGGCCTTGCGGATCGTAAGCCTGTATCTGGCGCAGCACGCCGCTCGAGCGCTCGACCTCGCGCCCAAGCACATCGCGGGAAAAGCGCGCGATCCACCGGTCGTCTAATCCCACCCCATCGACGAAACCATTCTCGTCGAAGCCAGTGCGGATGCGCCGGCCATCAGGCAATAGGGTCTCGATGCGCCGGCCGCGCAGGTCGTATCGATGCGAGAGCTGGAAATCGTCCTGGTGCTCGACGAGCACCCGGCCGGCCGGATCATAGGCGAAGGCCAGGCGCCGGACCTCGTTGACCGCCTCCAGCGGCCGGCCGCCCGCATCATAGACGAAGCGGGTGCTGCGCCCATCGGCCAGGCGCCTCTCGAGCAATTGGCCGGCGGCATCCCGACGGAACGTCGTCACACGATCGACATCCAATTCCTCGACCATGAACCCTGCAGCGTCATAGCGATAGGCGATACGGCGGCCATCGAAACCGACCTCCTCGGTCACCCGGCCTTCCTGGTCGTAGGCGATGTAGTAACGCTCGGATTTCTGGTTCTCCAGCCCGACGAGTTGCATCTCGCTGTCATAGTGGTAGCGCACATCCGAGCCATCGGGGTCGGTGCGCCGAACCGGCTGCGTCCGGTGATCATACGTCCAACGCGTCTCGCGGCCCTTTGCATCCTGGAAGCGCACGACCCGGTTACGCTCGTCATACGCGACGGTCGTCCGGCCGCCGTCGGCGGCGATGATTTCGATGATATTCCCGGCCGCGTCACGTTGCAGCCTCACCGGCGCATCACCGCCGCGGGTCATCGAGATGACCCGCCCCCAATCGTCATGCTCGTAGCGCAACCGATCGCCACCAGACCCGCCCTCGGCCGCGAGTGCGCCCTTGGGCGACCAAGACAGGCGGCTGAGCAACCCCGCCCCGTCGCGGACGGCCAGAGGCCGACCGTGGATGTCGCGGGTATAAAACACCTCCCGACCACTTGGATCGCGAGCACGCGCGATGTTGCCCCGGTCGTCATGGATGACGACGTGCTCGGCTCCATCGGGCGCAACCAGCCGAACGATCGCGTCATGGCAGGCTCCCGACAAGCCTTTGACGAGATACGTAACCCTTGTGACGCCGCCCAACGGGTCAGTTGCCTCGACTGGACGTCCCAATCGATCATAGACTACATGCGTAGTGACGCCGTCCGGCCGGGTCTCGCTGAGCAGACGGCCATAGTCGCCGAATTGCCGGCGAGTCCTGTGACCGAGCGGCGACACCGTCTCGACCACCAGCCCCTGCCGATCGTAGCGATAGCGCCATACGCCGCCATCGCCGCGCTGCACGCTCGTCACGCGCGCTTCGGTATCGTAGGCGAGCTTCGCCAGGAACAAGCCCTCGTCACCGACCGTTTCGATGCAACGCGCCTTGCGGCCACGTGCCGGATCGTCCCAGACGAAGCGGAAGGTCAGGCCGTCCGGGCAGCGCTTCTCGACCATCAAATGATTGTCGTAGCGGCAATCGAAGCCGTGGCCACGCCCATCGCGCCAAGCCACGAGGTCGCCCTCAAGGCTGTAGGCATAACTGACAAGGCTTTGCGAGCCGGCCGCGCCATCCGGCGCGGATGCCACGATCGCGACGATGCGTCCCGCCTCGTCGCGGCTGACGCTCAAACGGCGGCCGGTACTGTCGATGACGGCCTGCAGCCGGCCCGCAGCGTCGCGCTCCAACAGAATCGTATTGTCATTGCGGTCGGCGATCTGCACGAGATGGCGGAAGCCACGTGCATCGGGCATACCGAAGCGATAGCGCCGGCCAACGAAATCCTGCAGCCAGTAATCCCTGCCGGTGGTGTGCAGGATCAGCTTGGCCTTGCGATTGAAGGTCGGCCGGCCGGCGCTCGGCGGCCGGAAGATCACGACCCGCCCCTCGTCGATCCGGGCGACGAACCACTGGTCGCTCTCGACCCAGCGCAGCGCCCAATCGTGATTATGATGCCAACCCCGTCCCAAATCGCCATCGATCGACGAGCGCGACGTCCAGAAGCGCTGCCAGCTCAGCGGCAGCGGGCCGGGCAAGTGGAAGTCGGTATGTGCGCTGAAGACCTCGCCGGTGGCGACATCGACCGGATCGCCTTCCTCGGTGCACTCTTCTTTGGGTTCGCTGTCCGTGCCTTCGCCCTCTTCCGACATCGCCTCGTCGGTATCCTTCGACGTCGCAGGTTCCTCCTCGCCCTCTCCAGGCTCGCCCTCTTCACCGGCGGCACCTTCTTCCTCGCCCGCGGGTTCGCCTTCCTCGCCTTCGGCGGGCTCGCCCTCTTCCTCCGCCGCACCTTCTTCCTCAGCGGCACCCTCTTCGGCAGCCCCTTCCTCGCTGGCGCCTTCGGCCGCACCCTCGGCACCCTCCGCCGCCGCACTTTCCGCACCGGCCTCTGCCGCCTCTTCAGCCCCCGCCTCGGCCGCTCCTTCTACGACCGCACCCGCCATCTTGGCCGCGGCCAATGCTTCGCCGATGCCGCAGGCCATCTGCAGCGCCATGCCGACATAGGAGACGATCTCGGCGGCGTTGCGGATGCTCTCCGGCACCTCGTCATGGATCTCGAGGCATTTATGCGCCGGCGCGCCGATGAACACGTTGGGCGAGCCGTCGGATATCTCGCCATCGCATTCCAGATGGTCGGTCTTGCGCGCGGCGTTCCATTTGTTGATGAAGACGGTCAGGCTACCTTCGGCCACGCGTTGCGGGCTGCCGCCGTCGCGCGAGCAGGCGCCGGTGCTGCCGACGGCATAGGCCGCGTTCTTGTCGTTGATGATGACGTTGTCCGAGCCCTTGTTGATCTGCCCGGTCGTATGGGTACAGAGGCTGCCTATGGCGCCGCCGATACTGGAAACGAGGCTGGTGAGGCCGAGAATGCCGCCGGCCGCGCCCAGCGCCGCCAGCGCCGTGCCGCCGGTGAAGAAGATCGCGGCGCCGATGGCGACCGCGGCCGCGATGCACAAGGCACCACCAATGAGGAAGCCCGCGAGCTTGCTCGAATGCTCGATCGGATCGTCGAGACGGGCGGCGGCGAGCGCTGCGTCCATGGCGTTCCGCCCCCGGCCTTAGGCTAGCCCTGAACCGTCGGCGACGCCTCGGCCGGCGCCCATCCGAAACTGTTCAGCATGACCATGAATTCGGCGTCGGCGTCGGGGAAATCCGTCAGCCGCGCGGTGTTGACGATGGTGATCGAGCGCCCGTCCGGCAGCAGGCTGTAGATCTGCCGCTGCTTGATCATGCCGTTGCCGGCATCCCAATGGAACACCAGCTCGACCGCGGCCCGGCCGGACAGCATGACGTCGCGGCGCGTGTCCAGATGGAACTTGGTCGCACGCGCCGTCAGGTCCTTGAGCTGCCGGTTCACATAGGTGCCCAGCGATTCCTCTGCCCGCGGCCGGTCATAGGCGACCATGACATTGGGCGGCGTCTTGCGGTCGGTACCCGGCGGCGCCGACCACGCGACCATGGAACGGTCGACCCAGTCGTCGGGGACATGGAAAGCGAAATCGGTGGTGCGGCAGGTCTGCGACATGAGTGTG
>DATJJW010000306.1:0-6312 GCA_035491935.1 Allostellaceae bacterium
ACGCACAGGCACTTGTCCCGGCGTTTGAAGACGGGGGTGCGTTTGGTCGCGCCGTCGCATGTCACGATCATGATGCTTCCCCTCAGGCCTTCTGCTTCTCGAACCGGTTGACCAGAGTGCCGATTCCGGTGATCTCGATCGCGACCTCGTCGCCATCGACGAGGTCGGGCGAGTGGCCATCCGTGCCCATCCAGATCACGTCGCCGGGCTGCAGGGTCATGTAGGTCGAGATGTCGCTGATGAAGGTCGGGATATCGAACAGCATCTCGTCGGTCTTGAAATGCGTGTGGACGTGGCCGTTGACGCGCACGATGGTCTCCATCTTGGCGACATCGGCGTCGGTCTCGATCCAGGGGCCCATCGGATTGAAGGTGTCGGCGTTCTTGGCCCGCCACATGGTGCGGTCGGATTTCTGCCAGCTGCGCTCGCTGACGTCGTTGCCGATGGTGTAGCCGAAGACGCAGCTCATCGCTTCGTCCCTGGTCAGGTTGCGCGCCCGCTTGCCGATGACCACGACCAGCTCGCCCTCGTAATGCACCTGGGGGGTGGCGTCGGCCGGGATGATGACGGCGGCGTTATGTGCGACCAGCCCGTTATTGGCCCGGTAGCCGATATGCGGGCTGGTCGGCAGGTTCGGCGGCTTACCCGTTTGCGCTGCCACCGCCAGGATGTGCTTGGTATAGTTGGAGCCGGCGCAATAGAGCGTGTTCGGAATTACCGGCACCTCGAAGGTGATGTCGGCCAGATCGTGCACCGAACCCGTCCGTTCATGTTCGCCCCAAGGCGTGCCGTTCACCTCGATGACGCGCTCGCCGTCGAGCATGCCGTAGGCGATGCGGCCCTGCCGCGAGAATCGTAACCAGCGCATGATTGGACAACCTTCCCTGTTCCGTGTCTTGGTCGAATGTGTCAGCGGCCGCCGGGCCTGAATTCCGGGGCCTTGAGATTGGGGGCGGGTTGGCTGCGGTAATAGTCGCGGATCGCGGCGGTCAGCGCCTTCACCCGCGTGACGTTGGCCCGCGATTCCGGCACGAACATCTTCAGCCAACGCTCGTCGAGCGGGAAATCCTCCAGCACCTGCACCAGCCGGCCGGCCGCGAGGTCGGGGGCCGCCGCCAGCAGCGAGAGCTGCGCGATACCACCGCCGGAGAGCGCCACCATCTGCAATTGCTGCGGGCTGTTGCTCACCAGCGCCGGGCGCACATCGATGTTGAGCCGGCCATTGGGCAGCTTGAACGGCCAGACCGCGCCGACCGGGCCGAAGGCCAGGCAGCGATGCTCATAGAGGTCGTTCGGGTGCAAAGGCTTGCCGCGCCGCGCCAGATAGTCGGGCGCGCCGCAGATGACCCGTGGATAGGGACAGAGCACCTCCTCCTGCACGTTCTCATATGAGACGTTGTCGATGCCGATGGCGATGTCGACGCCATGATCGATCGGATTGCCGGCAGTGTCGGAGGCGGTGAACTCGATCACCAGCCCCGGATGGGCGGCCCAGAAATCCGACAGCACCTGGCCGAATTGCGCCAGGGTCGGGATGGTCATCGCCTTGATCTTGATGATGCCTTCGAGATTGCCGGGCGCCCGCAACTGGCCGGAGGTCAGGAGCTCGTGGTCCCGCAGCATCTTGCGGATATGCGGCAGGTAGAGCTCGCCGATCTCGGTCAAGGCGATGTGCCGGGTCGTGCGGACGAACAATGTCGATTTCAGCTCGAATTCGAGCTCGTCGACACGCTTCAGGATCACCGAGGCGGAGGAGCCCAAGGCGCGCGCGGCACCGGAGAAGGTGCCCCTCTCGACCGTCGCCACGAATGCTTTCAGTTTCTGGACGAAATCCATCGTCGCCTTTCAGGTTCGAAACGGTTGTGCCGCCCATGCCGGACCGATGAGGCGGCCAGGCCTGGGCGGGGTTGCGGGCAGTCCTGCATCATTCACGCCGCCACAGTGCCGCCGGCTACTGGGAGGTGGGGATCTTAAACGTCTTCGCCTGCTTCACGATCTCGTCGCGGTTGAAATTGTTGATCTCGTCGATCAGCTCGTTGGTGAAGAGGCTCTTGGCGCCGTCCTTGATGCCTTTGACGTTGTAGAAATCGATCTCGTCCTGCCAGTCGGCCGGCCGGATGTAGCCCCACTTCATCGAGGCGTCGTAGGGGCGGAACAGCGCGATGTGCTTGGTGATGAGTGCCAGGATCGCATTGATCTGCTGGTCGAGCGTCATGTTGCGGGGGGCCGCCTCCGGATACATCTTGAGGAAGATGTAGGCGGCGGCGCGCGGGTTCTGCAGGATGAAGGTCTCGCCCTTCAGCACGGCACGGGCGAAGCCCACGGCCCAGGCCCGATGATCGGCCAGGATGTCCTTGCGCACGGAAATGAAGGTGCCGCCGATGCGCGGGAAATTCGGTGGCAACGGCAGATAGCGCAGCTTGAAGCCCGCGGCCTCGATGAGGCCGAACGCCGTGTCGTAATACATCAGGGAGTCGATGTCGCCGCGTTGCAGCGCTATGGCGGAGTTGACGCCCTCGCCGACCGCCAGCCATTTCACATCCTTGTCCGGATCGACATGCACCTGTTGCAGCAGGTGGCGGGCGATGGCGTATTCGGCATTGCCGAAATGGCTGACGCCGATCCGCTTGCCCTTGAGGTCGGCAAAGGTCTTGACCGGGCTGTCCTGGTTCACCGCCATCGCGAATTTGAACGGGTAGATGTATTCGAAGACGTTGACGCTCGGCATGCGATCGCCGACCGCGAGCTTGGGCAGTTGGAAAGCCGCGACGCCGGTGCCGAACTCGATGCGCTTGGAATCGAGTGCCGCCAGCACCGCCGCATTGGCGCCGAGCGGTACGAAATCGACCGTCAGCCCTTCCTGTTGGTAGTAGCCCAGATATTGCGGCACCAGCAGGTTGATGAGCACGGGCGAGACCGCCTTGTCGCCGAAGCCGTAATGCACCTGTTGGAGCTCGGCGGCATGGGCGGCGGAGCCGAGGCCGAAAGCGAAGGCTACGAGCAGCCACAGCACACGCAGATGGTGGCTGAACAGGGCCGTTGCCCTGCGTATCGGCGTCGTCGGCCGCGTGAGCGTTCCAGAAGCAGGGGCCCTGCCGTCCATCTTCATGTCCTCCCTTGTTCCGGCCTTCATTTGACCTGATCGAGGCCGGTTGCCGATACGATGTGCTGTACGATCATGCCGGAATCTTGAAGTTCCGGGCATCATGCCGGACCTTGTCCCAGTCGAAGTCGTTGATGTCGTCGATAAGCGCGTTGGTGTAGAGCGCCGCGAGCTGGGCGTCGGTGATCTTGCCCCTGACCCCGGCGAAATCGATCTCGTCCTGCCATTCTCGCGCGCTCATGTAGCCCCATTTCTTCGTCTTGTCGTAAGGGCTGTAGAGCGGTGCGCGTTTGCGTACGGCGACCTCGATCTCGTGGATCTGGTCCTTGAGCGGCAAATCATGCGGTGCCACTTCGGGCGCCATCTTGAGGAAGATGTAGCAGGCGGCCGCCGGGTTCTCCTGGATGAAGATCTCGCCCTTGAGGATGGCGCGCGCCATGCCCACCGCGACCTGGCGATGGTCCTTGAGCATCTCGGGCGTGGTCGAGAGGAAGGTGCCGCCGATCTTGGGCAGATTGGCCGGCAATGGCAGATATCTGAGCTTGATCCTGGCGGCTTCCAGCTGGCCGAAGCCGACATCGTCATAGACCAGCGCGTCGACGTCGCCGCGCGCCAGCGCCACGCCGGAGGAGATGCCTTCGCCGACGGCCAGCCATGAGACGTCCTTGTCGGGATCGATGTGGAGGAATGTCAGCACCCGGCGCGCGACATTGGATGTCGAATTGCCGAAGCTGCTGAGGCCGATCCGCTTGCCTCTCAAATCCTGCAGCGTCTTGAGGGGACTGCCCGGCCTGACCGCGAAGGCGTATTTGAACGGGTAGACATGCTCGAAGAAATTGATGCCGGGCAACGTCTCGCCGCGCGACATGCGCAGCAACTGGTCCTGCGCCGTGCCCTGGCCGAATTCGAGGCGGCCGGAATGCAGCCCGGCCATCACGGCGGCGTTGGATCCGAGCGACAGCACCTCGCCCTTGAGCCCCTCCTGGCGATAATAACCCAGATATTCCGGGATGAGCCGCGCGATGACGACGGACGACATGGCCTTGTCGCCTTGGCCCATGCGGATCGTCAGCGGCTTGCCATCGTCAGGGGCCGGAGCGGCCGCGGCGCCGCCGGCGCTGAGGGCGAGGCAGAACGGCCCCGCGCCCAACAAGGCGAGCACGCTGCGCCGGTCGGCCGTGGGCCCGCCTTTGGCACTTCCTGGCATGGGATCCTCCTTGAGGGCGGCCCTGGCCGGCCGTCTTAATGTGTCGTGTCGATGACGGTGACGCTGCCCTCGGGCTTGGGCGGCGAGACGTTGACCCGGCTCGCCTGGGCGCTGCCGGCCGGGTATATGGCGACCGAGAAGATCTGCGCCTCTTCCGTGCTCACCTTCTCGAAGCGATAGCGGGCGCCGGCCGGCATGATGATGCCCTCATCGGCGCCGTATTCGCCGAACACGTCGCCCTCCGGTCCGTAGAAGCGGACGCGGCCTTTCATGATGAAGTAAACGCTGTCCATGTTGGCGTGGTAATGCAGATTGTTGTCGCCACCCTCGTTGACGACCAGCACCACGACCTTTTCGTGTTCGTTCGCGGCCAGCCGGAACGTGCTTTTCTTCGCATTGGGTAGAACGTCCGGCCGCACGAACTTGAACGGCTTCCGCAAATCTTCGCGCGTTCGATGATACGAGTCATCGAGAGGGGAGACAGTATCTGCGGACGTAGTTCTCGCGGAGCTCACGATCTTGCCTCCCGTGATTATTCGGCTGCGTTTCTATAATCTATGGTGAATTTATTAGCTCATTCGATAAAGGCTTACAATAGTCTCTCCTGATCAAAATAAGAACAAGTCTTCTTTCCATTTGTTACTTAATCTAACTTGCGGCTTCTTGATTTGTCACAGGGGCGGCGGGCCGACAATGATCGTGGTGGCTCGACGCGCCCCGGATACGATCAGGTTCTTGGCTGTGCCGATATTTATTTGACGCCTTTAGGATGTCGAATGAAACTCGCAAAAAGATGACAAGTCATTCATCGGATAATTTCCGTGATTATGTGTCAATCTCTATATTGGTATGATGTAATATCTTATAATTTCTGTAATGAAATAAGTGCTTTTCCAATTTAGAATAAAATAGTGGGCGGTTTTTATTTGTTATGATTCGATTGATCTCTTGACTATCTTCGTGCGCTGGGGCTCAAATCGCGAAAATGGCAGGGAGAGGGCAATGCTGTATCAGGTGACGTGGTTGGGGGTCCGCATCGGCACGCCGAACGCGGCGGGCACGGTGGGCGCTTGGGTTCGGGATGCAGGCTTGAAGGGCCGTTTCCTCGCCTGCTGGCAATCGGAATTCGGCGTGCTCAACCAAGTGCTGGTGCTTCAGGGCTATGAGGATGCGGCGGCATTGGCCGAAGATCGGGAGCGTATCGCCCAGTCGGACGAGCGCTACGGCATCGGCGACGGGCTGCAGAGCATCGCCACCGCGTCCTGCCGGCCGATGGACCTGTTCGGGCCGCTGCAGCCGGGGGAGGTGGGGCCGATCTTCGAGGTGCGCTCCTACGTGCTGCGGGCGGGTGCGCTGCCGGAGATGATGGAACGCTGGGGCCGGGTGCTGCCCGGCCGCATGGCCTATTCGAAGCCGCTGATCGTCATGCACACCATGGACGGCACGGGTCCGCGCCTCATCCATATCTGGCCTTATGCCTCCATCGAAGAGCGCGAGCGTATCCGCTCGGAAGCGGCCAAGGCGGGGGTCTGGCCGGTCAAGGGGGCGCCGGGCAGCCTGCTGTCGCAGCAGAGCGAGATTTTCGTGCCGGGTCCGGTCTCGCCGATCCGCTAGGCCGTCACATATGGAGGAGCCAGTTATGGGCGAGTGCTATCGTCGGGATTTGTATATCGATGGGCGCTGGGTGGCGGCCTCGGATGGGGCGCGGCTGCCGGTGATCTGTCCGGCGACGGAAGCGGTGCTGGCGGAGGTTGCGGCGGCAAGCGTAGCGGATACCGATGCGGCGGTCGCTGCGGCGCGCCGGGCTCTCGACGGCGCCTGGGGGCAGGTTGGCGGGGCGCAGCGCGGCCGGCTGTTGAACAAGCTGGCCGATCTGGTCGAGCGCGATGCCTTGAAGCTCGCGCGCATCGAGGCGGCCAATGTCGGCAAGCCGGTGGGCGAGCCCAGCCATATCGACATCCCGACCGGCATCGCGACCTTGCGCACTTTCGCCGGCTGGGCC
>DATJJW010000307.1:0-6125 GCA_035491935.1 Allostellaceae bacterium
GAGGCTTTCCTCCGTCACCTGTTCGGCAACCGCCTTCGCCGCCACGATGAACATCTCCTCCGTCACGCGCTTGGCTTCGGTGGCGTAGACCGCCATGCCCATGGCCGGGAAGATATAGACATTGTTGCCTTGCCCCGGCACGAAGGTCTTGCCGGCGATCTCCACCGGCGGGAACGGGCTGCCGCTGGCGAAGATCGCCCGGCCCTCCGACCAGCGATAGGCTTCCTGCGCCGTGCATTCCGAGCGCGAGGTCGGGTTGGAATAGGGAAAGATGATCGGCCGCTCGTTGATCTCGGCCATCGCCTCGATCACCGCCTGGTTGAACAATTTCGGCACGGTACTGACGCCGATGATGCCGGTCGGCCGCAGCGCCTTCACCGCGTCGACGAAGGTCGGGATCGGGCCGTGGTCGAGCGCGAACGGCTTCTGGAAGTCGGCGAGATCGGTGCGCGAGGTCACCATCAGCCCGTTGATGTCGAACAAGGCGCTGCGGCGGCGCGCCTAGCCGATATCGAGGCCTTCCAGCGCCATGGCCTGGCTGATCAGTTCGGCGATGCCGGTCGCGGCCGATCCGCCGCCGAGGAACAGGAAGCGCTGCTCGGTCAGCTTCTTGCCGCAGATACGCAGCGCGCCGAAGATGCCGGCCAGGGCGACGGCGGCCGTGCCCTGGATGTCGTCATTATAGGTGCAGATCCTGTCGCGATAGCGCTCCAGGATGGGCACGGCGTTGATATTGGCGAAATCCTCCCACTGGATGCAGCATTTGGGGTAAAGCGCCTGCACCGCCTCGACGAATTCCTGGACGAAGCCATCGTATTCCGCACCACGCACCCTGTTCTGGCGCAGTCCCAGATAGAGCGGGTCGTCCAGCAGCGTCTGGGTGTTGGTGCCGACATCCAACGTCACCGGCAGGCAGTGTTGCGGCGGCACGCCGGCGCAGGCGGTGTAGAGCGCGAGCTTGCCGATCGGGATGCCCATGCCGTCGACGCCGAGGTCGCCGAGGCCCAGGATACGCTCGCCGTCGGTGACGACGATAAAACGCACATCCTGTTCGGGCCAGTTGCCGAGCAGCGTCTTCAGCCTGCCCTTGGCCGTGATCGGCAGATAGACACCGCGGGCGGTACGGAAAATGTGGTCGAATTTCTGGCAGGCTTCGCCGACGGTGGGGGTATAGACGATCGGCATGAATCTCGCCGGATCCGACATCAGCATCGCGTAGAACAGAGTTTCGTTGCGGGATTGCAGGTCGGACAGCAGCAGATATTTCTGCAAATCGCTGTCGAGGTACCCGAGTTCGGCATGCAAGCGGCCCAACTGCAGATCGAGCGTGGTGGTAACGGGTGGCAACAAGCCTTCGAGGCCATGAGCCTCGCGCTCGGCCGGGGTGAAAGCACTGCCCTTGTTGAGGCGTGGATTGCGTAGAAGCTGGTGGCCCGTGGTTGCGGTCTGGTTCGACATAGGCGCTGCTCCTCGGAAAAGACATCGACAATGGATATTTGCCGTCATCACAAGGTAGCTTCGGCGCTGCCATTCCATGAGCTGGGATGGTGGGGGCGCAAACTCAAATAATGTAAAATTATCCATGCCGATATCTGTGGATGGCTCACCCCACGATCAACGGCAAGCCTGACAACGCAAATCATCTTGTTCTTGATATGTTCCGATCGCGCCACCATAATGGCGATTATGGATGACGAGATTCCGCTCCAGCCGCGCAAGGGCCGCGGCGCCATCAGCCAGCCGATGCCGCGTTTCGATGCCGAAGCCCGCGTGCTGACCGATGATGGCTGGCACCAGGACGATCCGGCGCCGCTTGACACCACCGTAACGGTGGATGCGACCAAGAGCATCATCGCGCGCAACAAGTCGCCCGACGTCCCTTTCGACCAGTCGATCAACCCCTACCGCGGTTGCGAGCACGGCTGTGTCTATTGCTTCGCCCGGCCGAGCCACGCCTATCTGGGTCTCTCGCCCGGCCTCGATTTCGAGACCAGGCTGTTCGCCAAGCCCGATGCCGCGAAGCTACTGCGCCAGGAGTTGGCTCGGCCGTCCTATCGCTGCTCGGCCATCGCCATGGGCACCAATACCGACCCTTATCAACCGATCGAGCGGCAATGGCGCATCACCCGCTCGATCCTGGAAGTGCTGAGCGAATGCGATCACCCGGTCTCGATCGTGACCAAATCGGCGTTGGTCACGCGTGACATCGACATCCTGGCGCCGATGGCCGAGAAGGGTCTGGCCGCCGTGGCGCTGTCGGTGACGACGCTCGACCGCGATCTCGCCCGTAGGATGGAGCCGCGGGCATCCACGCCCGGGCGCCGCCTCGATGCGATCGCCGCGCTGAGCGAGGCCGGCATCCCCGTGACGGTGATGGCCGCCCCCATCGTGCCGGCACTGACCGATATGGAGTTGGAGGCGATCCTGGAAGCGGCACGCGACAAGGGCGCCAGCCGAGCGGGATATGTGCTGCTGCGCCTGCCGCATGAAGTGAAGGACCTCTTCGCCGAATGGCTGGATACCCATGCGCCGATGCGTGCGCGCCATGTGCTGTCGCTGGTGCGCGACATGCGCCATGGCGATTTGAATGTCAGTCAATGGGGCGAACGGATGCGCGGCGACGGGCCCTATGCCGACCTCATCGCTCACCGTTTCCATCTTGCGGTCAAGCGGCTGCAACTCGACGGCGGCCGGCGCTTCTCCGGCCTGGTCACGACGCGCTTCAGGAAGCCGGGCAAGCCAGCACCGGCCAGCGACCAGTTCAGCTTATTCTAAGGAAATCCGCTTGCGCCTCGACCGTCTCGCCCACGCCGGCGTTGCGCCGGGACAGCCGGGCCGACAGGATCTGCGCCTCGAAGGCCATCAGCGCCAGCCCGGCCAGCAGGAAGGGCACGAGGAAATAGATCGCCCGATAGACCAGCAGAGCCGAGACCAGAGCTTCCGTCGGCAAGCCATGGCCGATATTGGCCAGGATCAGGGATTCGAAGATGCCGATCCCACCCGGTACGTTGGAAATCGTCGCCACGAGATAAGCCATGACGAACAACCCGGCGAAGGCCGCGAAGGACATATCGATGCTGGATGGCAGCAACATGTAGAGCGTGCCGGCGACACCCAGCCAATCGATGCTGCCGACCAGGATCTGCGCCAGCGAGACCCGAAGCTTGGGCGTGCCGCGCCAATAGCCGATGGCGACATAGACCAGCAGCCCGGCCAGCATCAGGCCGCCCAGCGCCTGCGAACCGAGCGTCTGGCGCGTGAACAGCATGCTGGTGCCGCCGATGGAGAGCATGCCCAGCACCAATGTGACGCCGGCCAGCGCCATGATACGGGCGATATCCGTGGGCCTGACACCCCAGCGCGCATAGAGACGGTAGCGTATCGCCCCGCCGGTGACCGCCGGGAAGCCCAGCGTGTGGCTGAAGGCGTAGGCCAACAGAGCCGCATAGGCGACGCGGACATAGCCGACACCGCAGCCGACCAGGCGGCAACCGATGAAATCGTATATGGTGAGGGCGCCATAGCTGGCGACGGTGAAGAGTGCTGCCAGCGCTACGCGGTGCCACGGCATGGTCCAGCATTCATGCAGCATGGTCCGCCAATCCAGCCCCCGCAGCGCGTGGGTCAGGAGGCAGATCGCACCGACGATCATGCCGACGGTCAGCAACAGGCGGCCGATCCGGACCAGACCGTGCCGCTTGGCGAACCATCGTTCGGCCTTTTGCAGGATGCTATGGGTCGTGCTCGTCATCACAGGCCGCTATATACCATGGGGTAGTGACAGTTTGGCAATTGGGCCGATTGCCGCTGCGGCAATGCCACATATGACAGGCTCCGTTTATGCCGATACTGTACGCCTGTAATTCTGTTTCCGAGACCGTATCCTCAACTCATGCCCATGACCAGCCTACCCACTAACCCATTGGATACCATGGATGATTCCTGGCCTATGGTGGCGGCGCCGGTCGTGGTGCTCGGCCGCAGCGCCGCCGTTTGGCTGTCGGAGGATGGTGAGTTCGAGCAATTGGCGCTCGCCGCGGTAGCGCCCCGGATCAACCGCGCCGGTGCCGATGGCGCTATGCCGATCGTCGTGCATCGCCCAGCCATCGCCCGGCGACTCGGCGTACGCCAGCTCGATGCCGCCGATCTCCTCGAACTCTTCGCCTTCGTCCATCCGGCATGCGCCTGCCTGCCGACGCCGCGTGGCCTGGCCGAAGCGGTCGGGCTCGGTCGGCCGGAGAGTCTGGAGGACCAGGCGATCGCCGTACTCGATACGGCGTCCCGCCTATTGGCGCAGTTGGGCCGCGACAGGCGCCCCGCGACGATCGAGCAGGCACGGCTGATGAATGCCGCCTCCTGGTCCTGGGGCCGGCAGGCATTGGCGGCGCTGGGCATCACGGAACCGGCACGGCTGCGCGGTTTGTCCGGCCTCGACATCTGGCAGCATCTGCCCGAATGGCAGGAGACCGGTCCCACCGATGCGCCGGGCAGCCAGCCGGTCGAGCCGGCGGAGGCGCGGCGGCGCCTGGCCCAGTTGCTGGCGCATGCCCGCGGCCTGGAGCAAGCGGCCGAGCCCCGGCCGCAACAGGCCGACTATGCCTCGGCCGTCACAGTCGCCTTCGCACCGCGTGAGACCGAAAACGAACCAAACGTCGTGCTGGCCGAGGCCGGTACCGGCGTCGGCAAGACGCTAGGCTACCTGGCACCGTCCAGCGTCTGGGCCGAGCGCAATGGCGGCGCCGTCTGGGTCTCGACATATACCCGCAACCTGCAGTCCCAGATCGAACAGGAGCTGGACCGGCTGTTCCCCGACCCCGCGATCAAATCCGAACGAGTGGTCGTGCGCAAAGGACGCGAGAACTATCTCTGCCTGCTTAATCTGGAGGACGCCGCGCGTGCCGCCATGCCGCAGGCCTCCCAGGGCTACAGTGCCCAGCTGGTGGCGTTGACCTTGATGGCGCGCTGGGCGAGTGCCACGCGTGACGGCGCGCTTATCGGCGGCGATTTCCCCGGCTGGCTGGTCGATTTGCTTGGCCGCGGCGCCACGCTGGGCTTGGCCGATCGGCGCGGCGAATGCATCTATTCCGCCTGCCCGCATCATTCGCGCTGCTACATCGAGCATTCGGTACGCCGCGCACGCCGGGCCGATATCGTCATCGCCAATCACGCGCTGGTCATGGTGCAGGCGGCGCTGGGCGGCCTCGACGATGCCTATCTGCCGACCCGCTACGTCTTCGACGAAGGGCATCACATCACCGATGCCGCCGATGGCGCCTTCTCCGCCCATTTCTCCGGGCAAGCGACGGCCGATCTGCGCCGCTGGCTGCTGGGCGCCGAGGGACGCAGCGGCCGGGCGCGCGGGCTTCGCCGCCGGGTCGAGGATCTGCTGGCCGACGACGATGCCGGGCTCGACACGTTGCAGGCCGCCCTGGTGGCGGCTGCCTCCTTGCCGGCGGAAGGTTGGCTTTCGCGCCTGGTCGAAGGCGAGCCGCGCCACGCCATCGAAGCCTTCCTCGCCAAGACTCGCGCCCAGGTCATGGCACGCGCCAGCGGCATCGACAGCGGCTTCGATTTGGAGGTCGAGCGCCAGCCGCCGATCGACGGGCTGTTGGAAGCCGCGGCCGAAGCCGATCGGGCTTTGAAGGCTTTGGAAGCCCCCCTGGCCGATCTGGTGCGGCGGCTCTCCAACAAGCTCGACGACGAGGCGGCGGAGCTCGACAGCGCCACCCGCCAGCGTATCGAGGCGCTTGCCCGCAGCATCGACAGGCGGCTGCAGACCCAGGTCAAATCCTGGCGCGCCATGCTGGCCGATCTCGACCGCGCGACGCCGGAAGGCATGATCGATTGGCTGTCGGTCTCGCGCGATTTCGGCCGCGAGAGCGATGTCGGGCTGCACCGGCATTGGATCGACCCGACCATTCCCTTCGCCCAGGCCGTGATGCGGCCATCCCATGGCGTGGTCGTAACGTCTGCCACGCTGACCGACGGCACCGGCGATGTCGAGGCCGACTGGGCGGCGGCACTGGCACGCACGGGCACCGGCCATCTGAGCCTGCCGCCTTTGCGCGCCGCCGTCCCCTCGCCCTTCGACTATCGTGCCCAGACCCTGAGCCTGATCGTCACGG
>DATJJW010000308.1:0-2044 GCA_035491935.1 Allostellaceae bacterium
GATCTTCAGCTTCAACTTGCCCTTGTGGAAATCGGCATCGCCCATCTGGTCCGGAAACCAGCCGATGCGCGGCACATGCACTTCGTCAACCTGCTCGGTCTCGACCACACCGTTGACGATTTTTGCCTTCAGCTTGGTGTATTGCTCGCTCTTGACGATGCGGTAGGAATAGTCCGGCGCGACATTGGCGCGGGCATCGCGCACGATCTTGTCGGGTGAATAACCGATCTCGACCGTGGCGTCGTCGTCGTTCATCGGATCCTTGTTGCCGGAGATCCGGATCACCACCGTGTAAAGGCCTTCCTGCATCTGGGTATTTTCGCGCAGGTCCAGGGTGCCGCTGGCGGGATTGCGGAAAGGCGCATCGCAGCCCCAGGCGCGGTAGAGGGCATTATCGATGCCGCGCTCGCCATCCGGGCCGATGAAATCCGTGGCCTTGATCTTGCCGTCCAGGTTGAGACCGTCACCGATCCGGCCTGTCACTTCGGGCTGACCGGGATCGGGCGCGGCGAAAGGATTGATATAGGTCTCGATGCCCTTGCGCCAGCCGCGATACGATGCGGCGCGGCCCCAAACATAGAAGCGCACATATGTCGGCAACCGCGCCTTGTCGATCTCCGGCGGTCTAACGATGTAGTCGATCTCCTGCTTGCTGCGCCAAGGCTGTTTTTCCAGCGTCTTGCGCATCTCGGCTTCGTCGGCGAAGTGCACCGAACTGCCACGGGCGCAATCGGAGGCCGGATCGGTCTCCGCGGATTCGGGGCGGCCGCCATAGCGGAAAGCAAAACCATATTCGCGGACGACAAAACCGCGCTTCCACGGCGCGGCCGCCGCCGGCTCGGCCAGCATGGCGAGCGCGCAACCCGCGACCGTGGAGCCCAGAAGCAGTTGGCGCAGGGTCATTGTCCTCTCCCTCGAAACGCGGCTAGGCCAGCAGTTCCGGATAGGCGCTCTTGGTTTCCATGGAGCCCTTGCCCCAGCCATCGACGCCCAGCCCCATGATCTTCTGCACGGTCAGGCCCACGCGCGAAACGGGAGCGCCGCCGCCGGCGATATGGTAGCCGGTCTTCATGCGGCCATTGGCGTTGCCCGCGAGCATGATCGGGATGCCGTCCACCGCATGGATCTTGGCATAGCTCTGATCGCTATAGGCCATCACCAGGCTATGATCGAGCAAGGTGCCGTCGCCTTCCGGGATGGAATCCAGTTCCTTCAAGGTCGCAGCCAAAAGCTCCATGCTGTAGACATTGTATTTGGCGACACGCGGCTGATAGCCCAGGGTCTGGTCGATCGCTTCCATGTGCGTGGTGATGTGATAGCCAAGCGGGTCGCCGGGCACATAGATGTTCGAGCCGGGCTCGGAAATCGCGAGATTGAAGACGCGGGTCTGGTCGGTCGCCATGGCCAGCGCGCCCAGCTTGGCCATCAGCGGCGTGACCTGGCGCACATTGGGCAGCGCGTAATTCACCACCATGTCTCCGGGCGACGCCGGAATGGCGACCTTGGCCACCACTTCGGGGCGCTGCAATTCGGCGGCGATCTGAACCTCGGCTTCGCGAACCGACGTGAAGTACTGATCCATGCGGTCCTTGTCGGCCCCGCCCAGGTTCTTCATGAAGTCCTTGCGCTCGTCGGCAACGGCCGACAGCACGCTCTGCTGCAGCATCACCTGCGGATCCGGCTTCCAGTCCGCCTTGGACGGATCCTGGAATCCCGGTCCGAACAACCGGGTATAAAGCGCCAGCGGCGTGGGTTCTGCCGGTAGCGTATTGGCGCCGCCCAGGCTGGAATAGCAATGTTTGGGATCGCCAGACGCCGCCGCGGCAACCGTCTTGAACCGCGAGCCGCGGCTGATGACGTCGGCAATCGTCTGGTCGATGGTCTTGGAGTCGAACTGCGAGGCCTTGGTCGGCGCGATACCGGTGACGATGGCGGCATTGCCGGACCAGTGCTGGAAATTGGGATTGTCGTCCACCATCACCCGCATGCCGCTGAACACGTTCATCTTGTTCTTGAACGGCTCCAGCGGCTTGAGCTGGACGGT